>NZ_CAJYIS010000075.1 GCF_913775425.1 uncultured Enterococcus sp. | reverse complement strand
ATTTGTTGTGCGAGTGTTTGCACTGCACTTGGTAATAGTCCTTCGATTTCTAAGTCAGCACGCTCTGCCAAGCTAAATGCTGTACCTTTGTTTAAGAAGGGATTATTTAAAATTGCTTTTCCTTTTTGAGTTGACATGGAATTCTTCCTCTCTGTTGACATTTTCGGTCAAAACAAGAGTCAAAATAGAATAACATGACCTTTCGAACAAAGAGTACTATATACCTTAAACAAAAAAAAAGAAACCAATCTGCTTCACAAATTTGTGAAAACTTGAAAATTGGTTTCTTTTTTTATGAAAAGAGAAGGATTATTTCGCTTTAACTAGAGTGTTAAAGGTTTCTTCATCATATTTTTTTATGAAAGCCGTTTTGATCAAACGCTCAGCTAATTGAGGATTACGTGCGAGTAACGGGCCGTGGAAATAAGAACCAAAGACATTTTTGTAGATGACGCCTTCTGTTTGATCCTCACCGTTATTGCCTTTTCCTTGAAGGACTTTTCCTAAAGCTTTTTCGCCTTTACCTAAAAATGTGCGTCCATTATGATTTTCAAAGCCATAATACGTTTCGTCAAACGTTTCATTATAGATTTTCACATCGCCGATAAAACGATTGTTTTCTTGGCTAATCGTATAGTGATCTAAAGCGCTGATGCCATGAATTTTTTCGCCCTTAGCACCGATATAGTAGTGACCAAGCATTTGATAGCCTCCACAAATCGCAAGTAGGACTTTTTCATTTTCGATATAACGCGTCAAGGCTTCTTTTTTAGTGGGGAGATCTTTGGCTACGATGACTTGCTCATAGTCTTGACCACCACCAAAAAAGACAAGGTCGAACGCGTTATCATCAAACGGTTCATGGATACTAACGACCGTTGAGTCAATGGTGATGCCAAGCTGTTTTCCAACATATTGGAGCATTAAAATATTTCCATTATCACCATAAGTATTTAGTAAATTCCCGTAGAGATGGGCGAGGTTCAAGCTGTAGTTACTCACCAGACATTCCTCCTTTGATGTAGCCTTTTTCAGCGAATTTTTTTCTAAGTTGTAAAACAGCGGTATACGTCGCTAAAATATAGACTTTATCTGTAGGCAAGTCTTTGATGCGATCCACGACAGCATCGATTTCTTTGACTTCAGTCAATTGTGTTTCATCGATACCTGCTACTTTTAGACGCAACGCCATATCTTGATGACGATCGCCACCAGCGATCACAGCCGGAATGTTCATCTGGGCAAATGCCTCATGATTACCATCCCAAATCCAACTGACATCGATCCCATCAGCATAATTGGCATTTAATAGACAAACGAGTGAGAAAGGCTCTGGTGTGAGTCCGATCATATCGATGACTTGGTTTAGGCCAACTGGATTTTTCACTAAAACGAGCGTACATTCTTTGTCGCCTACTTTGATGACTTCTTGGCGTCCAAAAACTTTCTCATCGTAAGCTAGCCCTGCTCGGATTTTTTCAGGAGCGACTTGATAATGTGAAGCCACAGCAGTTGCAGCAAGAGCATTGTAGATGTTATAAAGACCACCGACTTCTAATTGATACGCTTCGTTATCGATCACAAAGTTTGCTGTAGTATTGGTCATAGCGGTGAGTTCTGTTAAGCGATAAGTCAATTCAGGTCGTTTATAGTCGCAATGTGGACAATAGTATTTCCCTAAATTGGCATAGGTGATCATTTTATAATGTAAAATGTGTTCACAATGCGGGCATAAAACATTATCGGTATTGTAATGTGCCATTTGTTCGTGATCAGGTAAATGATCAAAACCATAATAGACTTGTTCGTTGACTGTTTTGATCGAATTAAAAATAGGCGCATCACCATTGGCTAAAATCAAAGCTTCAGGAGCGTTAGCGGCACCATCGACGATCATTTGATACGTCGTATAGATTTCGCCATAACGATCCATCTGATCACGAAAGATATTGGTAAAGACAAAAAGCTCAGGCTTTACATATTTCGTTACTTCACGTAAACTCGCTTCATCGATTTCTAAGACTGCGAATTTTTTTTGGCCTTTTTTGGGTTTGGCCGACAGAAACGTCGATACGATCCCTTGGACCATGTTTGCTCCAGTAGGGTTTGTCAAGACGTTATCGAACTCTTGTTTTAAGATATTCACGGTTAGCGCAGTGGTCAACGTTTTGCCGTTGGTTCCAGTGATCACTACGATTTGGTAATCTTTAGCTAAATGTGCTAAGACATTTGGATCAATTGAAAGAGCTAACTTTCCAGGTAAACTAGAACCGCCCTTGAAAAAGGTTTTTAACCCCCATTGAGAGGTGCGTCCTACAAAAGTCGCTACCATACTTTTTATTCCCATATACTCCTCCAACACATATTCATTCTAATCGTTTTTTTTACGAAACTAATCATACCATATTCTGAAATTAAAGCGGAATAGGATTTAGATTTCTTAAGGTTTCACTAATGACTTCATCGTTTTGTTTCGTTGACTAGCCGATAATAATTTTTTCAGTAGGATATTTATAGTTCAAATCACGTGTTTCTTTAGGAACGAACAATAATAAGGTATATAACATCCCGATTCGTCCGATAAACATCAAAAGGGCAATAATCAATTTACCGACATCCGTTAAATCTGACGTGATCCCTAATGATAATCCTGTAGTTCCAAAGGCAGAAGAAACTTCTACGATTAGAGAAATCAGCGGTAGATCTTCTGTCGCGCTTAAAAATAGCACACAAAAGAAGCACATGATCATCGAAAGCATAAAGACCGTGATCGATTTTTGGACATCATCATTGTCGATTCTGCGACCAAAGATATTGACATTACTTTCACCTTTTAAAAAAGAAAATAAATACAATCCGATGATGGCTACAGTAGTTGTCCGAATCCCACCACCGACTGAACTTGGACTACATCCGATAAACATCAAAAATGAAAAAACGATCAGTGTGGTGATCTGAAATTGGTTTAGATCATGGATCTGTAAACCCGCATTCCGAGTCGTCATCGAATAAAAAGCGCTGTTTAACACTTGTTTACCAAAGTTCATATGGATAAACAGGTGGTCTTTTTCTAATAAGAAAATGATCAATGTACCACCAAAAAATAAGATCACAAAAGCCAATAAGGCGATTTTCGTAAACAAAGAAAAGCGATAAGGCAATGTGTGGGATGTTTTTTTGGAAAAATGATACGCAATAAATTCACGCAGATCCATCAAGACTGGAAATCCGATTCCACCAATAAAAATCAAAAACATGATACTTAATAAAAAGATCGGATCGTTAGCAAAAGGCAAAATAGAATTGCCGGTCACATCAAAACCTGAATTGGTTACAGCAGAGATAGCTTGATAAAAACCATAAAAAATAGCATGGTACCAATCGGGATAATAATGGGCCAATTTGAAATAGACCGCAAAACTCAAACCAGCTAGAAATTGGATCACCAAAATCATGGTAAAAGTGATGCGAATCATCCGAACGATCCCGCTTAACTTGGGCTGATTCATATCCGTCATGATTAGCTGTCGTTGTTTTAAACTGATTTTACGTTTAGAGATAATCGCAAAAAACGTAGTGATCATCATAATCCCTAAACCACCGACTTGAAATAAGACTTCTAATAAAAGAATGCCGTTGTGATTAAACACATCCGTTAACGGGACCGTGGTCAGTCCAGTGACACTGACGGTGCTGATGGCTAGAAAGAACAAATCAATAAATTTGATATGCTGATCGGGTACTCGAAAGAATGGCAAGTAAAATAAAATTAACGCAACTGCTGTCATAATCAAGTAGTAAAAAACAATCAATTGAATAGAAGAAATATTTTTAGCAAAGAAATTTTGACTTTTACGCAAGGTGAGTTGCGATAAACGAGAAATATTCATAAGAAGGTGTGTCGAGCACTACCATTTCACTTCCTTTCGAAATCTAAGGTTGGCTTCATTATACCAAATAACTACTAGACGACTAGCAAAAGCCGGCTAATAGTTTCGAGTTTTCAAGGGCTATGCTATACTTTAGAAAAAGAATAGAAGTCATGGAGGCACATACGATGAAAAAATTCCTGCAAGAGTGGGGTATCATGATCGTTATCATCTTAGCTTTTCTTTCCTTAAGGTTATTCGTTTTTACGCCTGTATCGGTTAAAGGCCATTCGATGGATCCAACGCTAGCAGATGGACAAAAATTAATCGTTTATAAGCTAGCAAAAATCGAGCGATTTGATATCGTAACGACTAAAGAACCAGATGACGAAGATACGGTGGCGGTAAAACGTGTAATCGGTATGCCAGGTGATCATGTCGTCATGAAAGATGATCAATTGACGATCAACGATAAAGTATACGACGAAGCTTATTTAGATGCATTTAAGAAAAAATTTAGTGAAGACAAGTTACAAAGTGAGTATTCCTATAATGAGGTCTTCCAAAGTACAGCGGCTCAGGCTGAGACATTTACGAGTGATTTTGATGTTACTGTACCAGAAAATAGTTATTTTGTTTTAGGAGATGACCGATTGATCTCTAAAGATAGCCGTATCTTTGGAATGGTCGATAAAGAGTTGATCCAAGGTGAAGTGGTCTTGCGTTATTGGCCATTCAAAGAATTTAAAGTCTTTTAGACTTCTTAAAAGAGGCAGTGACGGATTTCGGTCACAGCCTCTTTTTTGTGATAGAAAAAATCTATCTTAAAGCCTAAAAATCCGTAGATTAGCATTGAAAAAACTGTTCTGTTACCCTTTGAGTGATAGAAAAAATCTATGGATAGAAATTTTGAAATAAAATCAAAATCGACTTTATTGACACTTGTAAACAACTGCACTAAAGTACGGTTATTGACATCTCCAAGTAAGGAGATCCAGTAAGCAATCCGAGGGGGAAAAACATGCGCTCAAAAAAGAAATGGCTTAGTTTAGGTTTAGTTACATTAGGTTTGGTATTAGCTGCTTGTGGAAATGGCGATAACACATCTTCTACAGCAAGTAATTCAGCTGCTAAATCCGATACGTTCACATATGCAATCAGTGGAGATCCAAGTTCGATCAATCCAATTAATACAAGTGATCGTTGGGGACTTACAGTTAGTAATATGATTTTTTCACCATTAGTAGCTATTGATGGCGATGGCAACATGAACAATGTATTAGCAGAATCAGTTGAACCTGCAGCTGATGGAAAATCAGTTACAGTAAAATTAAAATCTGGGATCAAATGGTCAGATGGACAACCTTTGACTGCTGATGATGTCGTCTTTACGTATACTGAAAAAGCGAAAAAAGAAAATGGAAATTCTGATAGTTTATGGATCGATGATCAACCGATTACGGCAAACAAAGTAGATGACCTAACAGTACGCTTTGATTTTCCAGTAGTTAGTGCAGCAGCAGTAAACAATATCATCACTGAAACGTTTATCATTCCACAACATGTTTATAAAGATGTTACTGATTTTTCTGTAAGTGAATTACCAGAAAAACCAGTTGGAACAGGTCCTTATCAATTGGTCGACTATAAACGTGGGGAATACTTACAATTTAAAGCCAATGAAAATTACTTTGGTGGAAAACCTTCAATTGAAAACGTGACATTGCGCATTACTCAAAGTACTGAAACAGCAAAAGTTGCGCTACAAAAAGGTGAAGTCGATGCAACTGTCGTATTACCTGCAGATATCCAAGATTTAGATACAAAACAAATCAAGGTATATCCATATAGCGAAAACCGTATTGGTTACATGGGAATGAATTCAAAATCTGAAGCTTTACAAGATGTGAAGGTCCGTCAAGCGGTTCTTTATGCCTTAAACAAAGATGAAATGAACAAAGCAGCGTATTTGGAAGAAAAATATTATGAAACACCATATTCATTCTTGCCACCAAATAATAAATACGCAACAGAAGATGTTGAAAAATACACAACAAATGATGAAAAAGCCAAAGCATTATTAAAAGAAGCTGGCGTATCTGATTTGAAATTAAACTTAGGATTTGATTCTTCCGATCCTGCCCAAACACTACAAGCAACATTGATCCAACAACAGTTGCAAAAAGTCGGGATCTCAGTCGAATTACAAGGTGGCGACAGTACTGCCTTATTTACTGAATTGAAAAAACCAGATTCAACGAAATACAACTTGTTCCTAGGTGGTTACATTATGGGGAACGATCCAGATCAATACGCACGTTTATTTAAAACGGGTGGTGCATCAAACTACTTCAAACTAGATAGTGAAGCAGTCGATACCTTATTTAATGAAGGTGCTGTTGAGCTTGATCAAACCAAACGTGAAGCGATCTATGATAAACTACAAGCAGAGATTGCCGACCAAGCGGTAATTTATCCAATCGTGGATAATAAAAAGATTTTAGCAGCAACAGATCGTCTAGGTGGGATCGAAGAAGCCAAATTGGTTCCGATCTATACCTTTGAAGATATGGGTAAATTAACGCTAAAATAACGTAAGCTGGGCTGTGTGAAGACTCCTTTACACAGCCTTTTTTTGATTGAACAAACAGAAAGGAAAGTGAGTATATGTTACGATTTATCGGAAAACGGCTATTACAGGCTATTCCACTATTATTTGTGATTTCGTTTATCGTGTTTTCACTGATTCATTTGGCACCGTATGATGTCATCGATTCGATTACCACGCCAAATATGTCACAAGCGCAAATTGATGTCTTAAGAGAGAAATACGGATTGAATGATCCGTTTCTTGTACAATATTTTTCATGGTTAAAACAAATTTTTCATGGTGATTTTGGGTATTCACTTGCTTCAAGACACAGTATCGCGCAAGATCTAGCCACACGCATCCCAAATACGATGCGTTTAGTATTGCCAGCTTATGTCACAGCCTTGATCTTAGCGATTATCTTTGGGTTAGTTGCGGCAGCAAATAAAGGAAAATGGATCGATCGTATCATCGATGGCTTAGCTTCTTTAGGTCTAGCTGTTCCAGCTTTTTTCTTTGCGATGATCTTGATCTATTTCTTTGGGTATAAATTAAATTGGTTTCCGATCATTGGGATGTACACAGTGGGGCAAGAAGGGAATCTATCCAATTACTTGTCACATTTCATCTTGCCTTATACGACTTTGACCGTTGTCTTTTTACCAGAATTACTTCGCTATATCCGCTCTTCTGCTGTGGAACAAGTATCAGAAGACTATGTGATGGTACAAAAAGCATTCCATGCGACTAAAGGCGAGATTTTCCGCCGCCATATTAGCCGTAATGTCATGATTCCAGTTGTCACACAAATTGGGATGGCTTTACCGATGCTTGTGACTGGTGCGATCATTACCGAAACGATTTTTGGATGGCCCGGAGTTGGACCGTATCTAATGAGTGCAACGAAAAGTTTAGACTATCCTGTGATCATGGCTGTGATGTTGTTTTCTGCAACGTTAGTGATTGTTGGGAATCTTTTAGCAGACGTCTTATACTCGATCGTTGATCCTAGAATTCGTAAAGGAGGACAAGCGAAATGAAGACGCTCAAATTAATCATCAAACAAATTTTTCAACAACCGCTTTATGCATTCTCATTTATCTTTTTAGTTGCTTTGATTTTCTTATCATTGATCGCGCCATTACTTCCGATCGATCCTACGTTAACCGATGTTACCCAAATGTCTCAAGGTCCAAGTTTAAAACATTTATTTGGAACAGACGAAGTCGGACGTGATTACTTTATTCGCGTACTTTACGGTGGTCGAGTTTCGTTATTAGTTGGGGTATCTGCGATGTTGGCTGCAACGTTTATTGGCACAGTTGTAGGACTGGTTACAGGGTATTTTGGTGGGATCGTAGATAGTATTTTGATGCGTGTCGTCGATGTGCTATCAGCTATTCCATGGTTGGTTTTAGTCATCGTTTTAAGTGTATTCTTAAAACCAGGCCTTTCAACGATCATTATCGTGATTGGAGGATTTTCGTGGATGAGCATCGCACGTTTGATCCGTGCCGAAACGATGTCTGCCAAAGAACGTGAATACGTTTCATATGGGCAATTTATCGGACAAAAGCCTTTACGTATTATGTTTCGCCATGTCTTACCTTCTGTCTTACCGACATTGATCATTGCAGCAACGACAAGTATTTCCGGTGCGATCATGACAGAATCCGCGTTGAGTTTCTTAGGTTTAGGGATCCAACAACCGATGTCTTCGTGGGGAAGTTTATTACAAAACGCTCAAAGTAGTCTACAACGTACACCATATATGGCAATTTTACCTGGATTGTTTATCGTCTTTACGATTTACTCCTTTAATAATTTAGGTGATTTAGTTAAAACAATTTTACAAGGGGAGGTGGAGTAGATGTCAGAGTTACTAAAAGTCGAGGGATTAAGCGTGACCTATCATCCAAAAAAAGGTGATGCGCAACCAATCGTCTATCCGCTGTCTCTTTCTGTCCCTAAGGGTAAGGTCATCGGCGTTGTAGGTGAATCTGGAAGTGGAAAAAGTATGACGATGAAAAGTTTGCTAAATCTATTGCCAGAGCGAGTCACAGCGACGATCGACACCTTTACTTTTGCAGGGAAGACAGTGGATACAAAAGAGATCTTACCTATCTCGATGATTTTTCAAGATCCAATGACTTCATTAAATCCCTTACGAACGATCGGGTATCATTTGATCGAAGTTGTCCGTCGAGCGCAAAAATGTTCGAAAAAAGAAGCTAATGCATTGGCGATCGCTGAACTAGCTAAAGTTGGGATTCCGCTACCTGAAAAACGGATGAAACAATATCCTCATGAATTATCCGGTGGGATGCGTCAACGGGTCATGATCGCGATGGCGCTACTTGTCAAACCAAAATTATTGATCGCAGATGAACCAACGACTGCACTGGACGTAACGATCCAAGCGCAGATTTTGGCTTTGATCCGTCAACTACAGCAAGAAGAAGATTTAGCTGTCTTATTGGTCACCCATGATTTTGGGGTGGTGGCTGGAATGTGTGATTATATCAAGGTTATGTATCGTGGACGGATCGTGGAAGAAGGAAGTGCTGAAGATATTTTCTACCATGCTCAGCATCCTTATACAAAGCAATTACTAGCAGCAGCTCATTTGGGCGATAAAAATGAAACCGCAGCGGTACAGTTGACGGAATTTACGGTGTCTGATACGCCACAAAGGGTATCTGAGACGCATCGTGTTTGGTTAGGAGGTTCAATAGATGACAACACCCTTGATTGAAGTAAAACAAGCAAATAAAGTATTCAAATCAAAGAATTGGCGCGGACAAGTGACAGAAGTCCAAGCAGTTGATAATATCAGTTTGACCATCTTTGAGGGGGAAACATTAGGACTAGTGGGTGAGTCTGGTAGTGGGAAGACGACATTTGGTCGTGGTGTCTTGCAATTAGAACCATTTACGAGTGGTACGGTCGTGTTTGATGGGATCGATCTCGCCAACACCACAAAAGCCGAACGTGCAAAATTAGCACAAGAAATGCAGATCATTTTTCAAGATCCTTATTCAGCTTTAAATCCAAAATTGAGTGCTTTGGAGTTAGTGATGGAACCTTTATTTCGTGAAGACCAAACACAAGCCAAAGAAAAAGCAAGTCGTATTTTAGAAATGGTGGGCATTACTGGAGATGCGCAACATAAATTACCACGAGCCTTTAGTGGTGGGCAGCGTCAACGCATCGGGATTGCGCGTGCTGTCGTCAGCCAACCGAAATTTATTTTATGTGATGAACCCACTTCCGCGTTAGATGTTTCGATCCAAGCGCAGATCATGGAATTACTGATCCAATTACAAAAAGAGTTCGGTTTATCGTATTTATTTATTTCGCATGATTTATCTGTGATTCGCCATATCTCAGATCGTATTGCAGTAATGTACCAAGGAAAATTAGTCGAATTGGCTCCGACTGAAGAACTATTTTCTCATCCAGAACACGCCTATACGAAAAAATTGCTTCGTGCTGCACCTGTAGCAGATCCTAAAATCGCACGCGAGCAATTGAATCAAATCAAGCAAGATGAAACGATCACGTTAGATCCTGAAGCGACTTTAATAGAAGTACGTCCAGGGCATTTTGTAAGGAGAGATGGAAAATGAGTAAACATGAGTTAACGATCATTAAAGGAACAGAAAAGTTTGAATTAGCGGCTCCTGATAAAAATTGGATCTTAGCCTATGAAGAAGGATACTCACCTGTGCAAATGTTAGCCAGCGCTGCAGGCGCATGTGGAGGCTACGTCTATTCTAGTATTTTAGAGAATTCTAAAATTCCTTTTGAATTCAAAAAAATCGAATTGAGCTATACGCGCGATGAAACGAAGAAGGCAGAACCATTAGCTTCAATCACGATGGTATTTCATGTCATCGTTGCTTCAAAATATCAAGAACGTGCTGAAAAATGTTTACGACTAGTGAGTGCAAATTGTCCGGTGATCCAGTCATTAGATCCAACAATCGAAATTCATGAGAGCGTGGTTTTTGCTTAATTTTCAAGGGATGTGACAGGCTTCTGTCACATCCTATTTTTGAATACGATTTAGTTTAGCAAATAGACGCATTATGCTATACTATAGGTGAAAATTTGAGGAACGATTAAAGTGAAAGCGAGGCGATTTCAATGAAAAAACCCGTTTCATTATTGATTGGGATGGGAATGTTATGTTTAGGTGGAACGCTAGTTGATGCCGACGATCTATCAAAAAATCGTAGTCAAAGTCGTATAGCACAATCGACGAGTCAAACAGTGAAACCCAAGACAGTGGCGCAAGTCCAAACGGAAGTGTCGAATCAAGTCTTCACACAAATCAGTCAGTATCGTAAAAGCCGCGGACTAGCTGGTCTGCGTACACAACCCGCTTTACAAAAAGCCGCGAATCAACGGGCAAATGAACTCTTTGTCAAATTCTCTCATACTAGACCAAATGGACGTAGTGGTCTAGCAACACCGAGTGATTATGGTTACAAAGGGATTCCTTTTGTTGAAAATCTCGGGTTTACTTACTATGGCAAGTCACTAGAATGGTATCGAGTAAATGGCGCTAAAACGATCATGCAAGGGTGGATCAATTCGCCAGGACACAATAAAAACCTCCTAAATCGTCAACCAACAGAAGGTGCAGTCGGAATCGCTTTTAAAAAAGTAGGCACGGATCGTTATGATATGACGTTTAGTTATCTAGGTGGATTACAACGAAGTGAATATAAAAAATGAATAAACAGTATTCCTAAAATAGTTCTTTTAACAATAAGCCGAATCATTATCGAGATATGCCAAGCTATTATCGGATTGATTTGGCTTCTTTCTTTGCGCTGCCAACTTTTTCACTGTCTTTTTTTGTTAGAAACATAAAAATTTCGAAGAACTTTTCAGATGACTGTAAAAAATCACCAATTTCAAGTATAATACCAAAGAAGTCAATGAAGGGATCGGGACAAAAATGGCACAACTATTTTTTAAATATGGCGCAATGAACAGTGGAAAATCGATTGAGATTTTAAAAGTAGCACATAATTATGAAGAACAAGACAAACCAGTCGTGTTGATGACAAGTGGGTTAGATACTCGTGCCGGTGTGGGCAATGTGTCCAGTCGGATCGGATTAGAGCAAAAAGCGATTCCGATTTTTACCGAGACAGATATTTTGGCTACGATTCAAGCGTTAGCATTTGAACCGTATTGCATTTTAATCGATGAAGC
This sequence comes from uncultured Enterococcus sp., assembly GCF_913775425.1. GTDB lineage: Bacteria > Bacillota > Bacilli > Lactobacillales > Enterococcaceae > Enterococcus_G. The sequence continues at coordinate 22,574 of NZ_CAJYIS010000075.1, read as the reverse complement.
ACAATTTTTACAAAAACATCACGTCTTAGCCTTGACGAAAGTCGTGGATCAACTCAATATTCCAGTTATGGCGTTTGGCTTGAAAAATGATTTTCGTAATGAACTATTCGAAGGATCAAAATATTTATTGCTTTATGCGGATAAAATCGAAGAAATGAAAACGATCTGCTGGTTTTGTCATAAAAAAGCGATCATGAACTTACATTATATCGATGGACAGCCTGTTTATGAAGGGGATCAAGTTCAAATCGGCGGCAATGAGGCTTACTTTCCAGTCTGTCGCCACCACTATTTCCACCCAAAAATGAAAACAAATTAAAGGAGAACCGATATGTACGATCAGTTACAATCAATTGAAGACCGTTACGAAGAATTAGGAGAGTTACTTAGCGATCCCGAAGTGGTTTCGGATACGAAGCGTTTTATGGAATTATCTAAAGAAGAAGCCAATACGCGTGAAACAGTCGCAACTTACCGTCGTTACAAAGAAGTTGTGACGGGGATTTCTGATGCTGAAGAGATGCTTGGTGAAAATTTAGATGCTGAGATGGCGGAACTCGCTAAAGAAGAACTTTCAGATCTAAAAAAAGAAAAAGAAACCTTAGAAGAACAAATCAAAATCCTATTGTTACCAAAAGATCCTAACGATGATAAAAACATTATCATGGAGATCCGTGGAGCAGCAGGTGGGGATGAAGCAGCATTGTTTGCAGGAGACCTGTTTACCATGTATCAACGTTATGCTGAAGCTCAAGGTTGGAAAACAGAAGTGATGGAAGCTAACGTGACGGGGATTGGCGGCTATAAAGAAGTCATCATGATGATCTCTGGTGAGAATGTCTTTTCTAAATTGAAATACGAAAGTGGCGCACATCGTGTACAACGTGTTCCTTCGACGGAATCACAAGGTCGGATCCATACGTCAACGGCAACAGTCGTGATCATGCCTGAAGCCCCTGAAGTAGAACTCGATATTGCCGATAAAGATATTCGTACGGATATCTATCATGCTTCAGGTGCTGGTGGTCAGCACGTCAACAAAACGGCTTCTGCGGTACGTTTGACTCACTTGCCAACAGGTGTTGTCGTGGCCATGCAAGATGAGCGTTCACAGCTTAAAAATCGTGAGAAAGCGATGAAAGTTTTACGTGCGCGCGTGTATGACAAATTGCAACAAGAAGCGCAAAGTGAATACGATGCAAACCGTAAATCCGCAGTCGGTACCGGAGATCGTTCAGAACGTATCCGTACGTATAACTTCCCACAAAACCGTGTCACAGATCATCGTATTGGACTTACGATCCAAAAATTAGATCAAATCTTGGCTGGTAAATTAGATGAAATCGTCGATGCATTGATCGTATATGATCAAACATCAAAATTAGAAGAGTTGCAAAATGGATAAAACGTATCGTCAACTGATACAAGAAGCAACACGAACGCTTGAAGCGCATGGCAAAGAAGGCTATGCGATTCAAGCTGTTTTCTTAAGACGTAAAGAATGGGATAAGACACAGTTCTTACTCAATCTCGATCAACTTGCTTCTAATGAAGATCAAGCACAAGTTGCGGCTGATCTGGACCAGTTATTGGCCGATTATCCACCACAGTATCTAACGGGTGTCGAAGAGTTTTACGGGCGCTTGTTCCAAGTCACCGAGGATACGTTGATTCCTAGACCAGAAACTGAAGAATTAGTCGAATTATGTTTAGCGTTTAGCGATACTAAAAAAGCATTGAATGTGATTGATATTGGTACTGGGACAGGAGCAATCGCGATCAGTCTGAAAGCACAAGCTCCAAAATGGCAAGTCCACGCAAGTGATCTGTCTTTTGAAGCGTTGGCCGTGGCCGAAGAAAATGCCAAGCGTTTGCACCAAACAATCGTTTTTCATCAAGGAGATACCTTAGAACCAGTCTTAGATCAGCAGTTTGATATTATTATTTCAAATCCACCTTATATCGCGAAATCAGAGTGGGAAGTGATGGATGCAAGTGTCCGCTTGTTTGAGCCTAAAATGGCTTTGTTTGCTCCAAACGATGGGTTAGCGATCTATGAAAAACTTGCGCAATCTGCACCACATTGTTTAGCACCAGATGGTAAGTTATTTTTAGAAATTGGCTATCTCCAAAAAGAAGCTGTTCTCGAGATGTTTCAAGCAGCTTTTCCCAATAAAAAAGTAGAAGCGAAAAAAGATCTGTTCGGCAATGATCGAATGATTGTCGTTTATTAAGAAAAGGAAGTGTTTTTACAGTGGAAACTAAACGATTTACCAGTGATACACTGTCACAAGCAGCAACAGCATTAAAAGAAGGACAACTGGTGGCGTTTCCCACTGAAACAGTTTATGGATTAGGGGCAAATGCCTTAGACGAAACGGCTGTGAAACAAGTGTTTCAAGTAAAAGGACGTCCAAGCGATAATCCATTGATCGTGCATGTCACTGGATTAGAGCAAGTACGTGATTATGTTTCAGAGATGCATCCATTGACACAAGCAGTAGTCGATGCCTATTGGCCCGGACCACTAACGATCATTCTTCCAATCAAAGAAGGAGCTTTTTCATCTGTAGTAACAGGTGGATTAAAGACAGTCGCTTTTCGAATGCCTGATCATCCTCTGACGCTTGCCTTGATCAAAGCAGCAGGTGTACCGATCGTAGGGCCAAGCGCGAATCTTTCAGGCACACCAAGTCCTACAACGGCTGACCATGTCTTGCATGATTTTACAAATAAAATTGCTGGCGTATTAGACGGTGGTGCAACCAAAATCGGAGTAGAGTCAACGGTGATCGATTTAAGCGATGCGACCAGTACACCGGTCATTTTAAGACCAGGGGCAATCACAGGTGAGATGTTAAGTGATACCACACATATGAACATTACGAATGAACCTGTTGCACTAAAAGGGACAGAAGCGCCTAAAGCGCCAGGTATGAAGTATAAACACTATTCGCCACAAACGAAAGTGATCATGGTAGATTCACATGACTTCGATCAATTGAGTGCGTATTTGAATGAAAAAGAAATTCGTGCAGGGATTATAGCAGGACCCACAGCCGCCGCTAAGGTTCGCATGGAAGCTGGTGCGATCTTTATGTATCAAAATGATACAGTAGAAGCAGCCACCAAAGGCTTGTTTTCTGGTCTGCGTGCATTAGATGAATGTCAGGCTGATTTGGATGTGATTTTCGTCGAAACAAAAGAAGAGCATGGTTTAGGCTATGCCTATATGAATCGCTTGAAAAAAGCTGCGGACCAACAGAAATTTACGAACAATTAGCAAATAAACAAAACAAAATTGAAAAGAAAAGTAGCTTCACAAAAATAAGCTATGTTACAATTCACGTACTATGAAAAAGGAGTGTGCCATATCATGGATTATCAAGCATTTGACCCGGAATTATTTCAAGCGATCGAAAAAGAAGGTGTTCGTCAGCAACATAATTTAGAACTAATCGCTTCAGAAAACATTGTCTCTGAAGGTGTTCTTGCAGCACAAGGAAGTATCTTGACTAACAAATACGCTGAAGGGTACCCTGGACGTCGTTACTACGGTGGTTGTGAATTTGTTGATGTTATTGAAAACCTAGCGATCGATCGCGCAAAAGCATTATTCGGTGCAGAATTTGCGAATGTTCAACCGCATTCTGGCTCACAAGCAAATGCCGCTGCTTATCTGTCATTGATCGAAGAAGGAGATACTGTTTTAGGAATGGATCTTGCCGCTGGTGGGCATTTAACGCATGGATCTCCAGTCAATTTCAGTGGGAAAACCTATCACTTCATCAGTTATGGTGTGGATCCTTCAACTGAAGATCTTGATTATGAAGTGATTCGTATTTTAGCACGTAAACATCAACCAAAATTGATTGTAGCAGGCGCAAGCGCATATTCTCGAACAATCGACTTTGCGCGTTTTCGTGAGATCGCCGATGAAGTCGGTGCAAAATTAATGGTCGATATGGCACATATCGCAGGTCTTGTGGCAGCTGGACTTCATCCAAATCCAGTGCCTTATGCTGATATTACAACAACGACGACCCATAAAACATTGCGTGGTCCTCGTGGAGGCATGATCTTGACAAATGATGAAGCCTTAGCGAAAAAAATCAACAGCAACGTTTTTCCTGGAATTCAAGGTGGACCATTAGAGCACGTAATTGCCGCAAAAGCAGTAGCATTTAAAGAAGCACTAGATGAGTCATTTAAAGATTATGCACAACAAGTCATCGACAATGCACAAGCAATGGCTAAAGTCTTTAACCAAGCACCAAAAGCTCGCTTAGTTTCAGGCGCTACAGATAACCATCTTGTCTTGATCGATGTGCGTGGTTTTGATTTGAATGGTAAAGAAGCCGAACAATTATTAGATACTGTAAATATCACAGTTAATAAAAATTCGATTCCTTTTGAAACATTGAGTCCATTCAAAACAAGCGGTATCCGTATTGGAACACCGGCTATCACAAGTCGTGGATTTAAAGCAGAAGATGCGACAAAAGTGGCTGAATTGATCGTGAAAGTCTTAGAAAATAAAGACGATGCTGATGTTTTACAAGCTGTAAAACAAGAAGTGCGCACGCTAACAGATCGCTACCCATTGTACAAGTAAGCCAAATCGTAAAAAAAGAGCGAAGAATTTTAGGATTCTGCCGCTCTTTTTTTGTTTTTGTGGTATAGTAGAAAACGGTAAAATTCTTTGCGTGATGACAAGAGATGTTTTACAATAAAAGAAAACCAAAGGAGAATTCATATGGGTAAATTTCAAGTAATCGATCATCCGTTGATCCAACACAAATTAACGATCATTCGTGATAAAGACTGTGGTACGAAAGTATTTCGTGAGGTCGTAGATGAGATTGCGATGTTAATGGCTTACGAGATTTCACGTGATATGCCAGTTGAGGATGTTGAGATCGATACACCGATCGTGCGTTCAACACAAAAAACGTTATCAGGTAAAAAAGTTGCGATCATTCCAATCTTACGTGCAGGTATCGGAATGGTAGATGGGATCTTACAATTGATTCCAGCAGCTAAAGTCGGTCATATCGGAATGTATCGTGATGAAGAAACGTTGATCCCACATGAGTACTTTGTAAAATTACCAGATGATATCGATAGTCGTCAATTACTTGTTGTCGATCCAATGTTAGCAACTGGTGGTTCTGCGATCATGGCTATCGACTCACTAAAACAACGTGGTGCATCAAATATCAAATTTGTTTGTCTTGTAGCTGCACCTGAAGGGGTTAAAGCATTACAAGATGCTCACCCAGATGAGGATATTTATGTCGCAGCACTTGATGAAAAACTAAATGAAGATGGCTACATCGTTCCTGGTCTAGGCGATGCTGGCGACCGTTTATTTGGTACAAAATAATAATCATAAACTATCGCAGTTGTTGCGATAGTTTCTTTTTTTGAAGGGAAGAAATACAGATGGTCAAAACAGTGATCTTAGCGGAAAAACCTAGTCAGGCACAAGCATATGCCCAAGCCTTTAAACAATCTAGCAAAAAAGATGGCTACTTTGAAATTACCGATCCTTTATTTTCTGGCCCTACTGTCATTACCTTTGGCTTTGGTCATTTAGTCGAATTAGCGCAGCCAGGCGAATACGCTGAAAAATGGCAAAAATGGTCATTACACACGTTACCGATTTTTCCACAAGAATATCGTTTCCAAGTCGCCGATTCAAAAAAGAAGCAATTTCATATCGTTGAGCGCTTGTTACAGCGAGCAGATGTGATCATTGTGGCAACCGATAGCGATCGTGAAGGGGAGAACATCGCGTGGTCGATCATCCATCAAGCCCAAGCTTTTTCAGAAGAAAAAACGTACCAACGCTTGTGGATTAACTCGATGGAAAAAGATGTCATCTATAAAGGATTTCAAGAATTAAGATCTGGTATGGATTATTATCCGTTTTATAAGGAAGCTCAAACCAGACAGATCGCGGATTGGTTGATTGGGATGAATGGCAGTCAGTTATATACGTTATCGTTACAAAAACGAGGGATCTCAGGTGTCTTTTCGATTGGTCGGGTGCAAACACCGACACTTGCGATCGTGCATAAGCGCCAAAAGGAAATCGAAAACTTTAAACCAGAACCTTTTTTTGAATTAGATGCCAAGGTCCAAGCAGAAAATGGTGAATTCATCGCCCATTTAGATCCGCACCAACGATTTAAAACGAAAGAAGAAGCGCAAGACTATTTGCGAAAAGTTGCGATCGAGCCGCCTCACACTACAGGTAAGATTACCAAAGTGGAAAAAAAGAAAAAGAAAACACCAAGTCCGTTATTGTTTTCACTTAGTAGTCTACAATCAAAAATCAACCAGATCTACAAAGCAAGTGCAAGCCAAACGCTAGAAGCTGTTCAAAAATTATATGAAGCGAAACTCTTAACGTATCCCAGAACAGATACACCGTTTATTACTAATAATGAATTTTCGTATCTTGTAGCACAACTCGAAAAATATACTCGCTTTCTAGGGTATCAAGGGGAACTACCACAGCAAAAGGCACGTAAACGCTACGTAGATGATAAAAAAGTCCAAGAGCATCACGCGATCATTCCGACTAAACAAGTTCCTACAGCAGAACGTTTTGCACGTTTACCTCAATTGCAACAACAGATCTATCAGTTGGTGATGCAAACGACGATCGCGATGTTTGCTCCAGATTATACCTATGAAGAAACGGTGATCCATACAGCTTTTGAACAAGCAAATTTCAAAGCGATCGGTAAAGTACCTTTAGAAGAAGGATGGAAAGTGTTGTTTCCTAAAAGTAAAAAACAACAGACAAAAGAAGAAGATTTATTGCCTAAAGTTGGAGTCGATGAAGCTGTTTCTGGAGAGATTTTATTTGTTGAAAAGAAAACGCAAGCGCCTAAACCATTTACAGAAGGTACGCTTTTGACCGCGATGAAAACAGCGAATAAACAAGTTGAAGACGAAGAGGCTAGCCAGATCTTAAAAGAGATCGAAGGGATCGGGACAGAAGCGACTAGAGCAAGTATCATTGAAACTCTAAAGCACAAGGAATACATTCGTTTAGAAAAAAATCAATTGATCGTCACCAAAAAAGGTGCGCTTTTAAGTGAAGCTCTTGGAAACGATTCTTTACTTGCAAGTGCCGAAATGACGGCAAAGTGGGAGCGTTACTTAAAAAAAATCGGTCAACAAACAGGATCACAAGAAAATTTCTTAGCGAATATCCAAAAGTTTATTTTGCATCTATTGCAAACTGTCCCAAATGAAATCGCACAATTACAGGTGAATACAGCTGATTTTATTCCCAAACCAACGGGTAAAGTCATTGGAAAATGTCCACGCTGTCAACACGAACTCGTCGAAAAAAAAGGCTTCTATGGCTGTATCGCGTATCCGAATTGTCGCTTTACGCTCTCGACACATTTTCGACAAAAAAAATTGACCAAAAAAAATATCGAAGAGCTACTAGCTGGAAATGAAACACTGGTCACAGGAATCAAAACAGAAGAAAAAACAACGTATCAAATCAAGATACGTTGTAATGAAAAAGGCTATCTAAATCCTGTTAGTCAAGCTGAGACGACCTAGATCATCTAGGTCGTTTTTTTTATTCTGTAAATTCAAATTCAAGTTGAATGTCAGGATCAAGGGGTTTTAAAAGTGTCTGATAGTAATTTTTAGCAGATTCATTGAGTTGTTTGGTGTATTGTGAAAGATATTTTTCTTGAACACTATTTGATAGTGTTTTTGCAACAATCTCACCAGTGTCGACATCTTTTGTCGAATAGCTTAACAGTTCGCCTTGTGAATCGTATAGTTCGTAAGGTTTATCCGGATCGAGCTCGATACCGATCACTTCGTATTTTGGCAAAGTGATTTTATATGCATGTTCAGAGATTTCTTCGATTTTAGCCGGAGCTTTGATTCCCAACTTTGCTTGATAGTTCAAGATGATCAATGCTTTTTTCTCTGAAAATGGAATTCCGATTTTTGTCCAAGGGATCGTTGTATTATTGGTTTTGGTTTCGACGTGTTCGATTCCAACATTTAAGAAGACTTGTTCGTTCACCTCTTCAATATATTTTACGACGGATTGTGATGAAGAAATTGAAGTACCAGAAGAGCTGCGTAAAAAGAATACCCCCACTAAGGCTATCAAAGCGAGGAGTAAGATGATCCATAAATAAAGTTTAAACCCTAAGATTTTTTTGAATACCTTCATTTTGTACCACCTTTTTTAAAGAAGAAAGCCGCGAGTGCTCCAATTAAAATCGCTAAAAAAGGATTTAAAAAGAATAAGATAAAAACGACGAGTAGTGTAGCAAGAATACTGATTTTTTTCATTGAGATTTCCTTTCGATAGTTATTGTAGATAGTGTACAAAAAGCCGCTACTTTTTGTAAAGAAAAAGACTAGTATAGTTAAAGATTCAAATCATAGATAAACCTATTCTCGGCATGATTCTGCTTATTTTTTAGAGCTATCTACTTTTGTCACAGCCTCTTTTTTAGTACCTTACAAGGTTGCATGATTATCGTACAAAACTGTTTGTTTAATCACACTCCAAGCATCATCTTCATGTGATAAAGTAAACAATGTAAAAAAACATTGATTATACAGGAGGAACAAAAAATGAGAAAACCAAGAATCGCGATTATAGCAGACGTCATTTTAAGAGATGCGAGTGCTTTAAGTCTGTTCCAATCTGATTACGCAACGAGTGCGGTTTGTGACTCAATTACAAAAGCCGGGGGACTGCCTGCGATTTTGCCGATACCAGATAAAGATGTACGTGAAGAAAATATTCGTGAATATTTAACTTGTTTTGACGGGTTTTATTTTGTAGGTGGTGCAGATATCGATCCTCAATTTTACGGTGAAGATCCTGAATGGGGTTGTGGTAATTTCGATACTGAAAAAGACCGTTTTGAAATCGAACTTTGTCGGGCAGCATATCATAATGACAAAGCGATTCTAGGAAATTGTCGGGGATTCCAATTAATCAATGTAGCTTTAGGTGGTAGTTTATATCAAGATATCAAAACCAAACATCCAGAATTTTATATCAAGCATGAAAATTATAATGCGACGACTCCAGCTCATAAACCATCTCATTATGTTGAAGTTGAAGCGGATAGTCGTCTAGCCAATTTGATTGGAACGAAAGCATTTGTAAACTCACGTCATCATCAAGCGGTTCATGAAGTTGCGCAAGGACTACGAGTTGTGGCGCAAAGCCCAGATGGATTAGTTGAAGCAGTTGAAAGTAAAGGGGACGATCAAATTTTAGCTGTACAATGGCACCCTGAAAATCTATGGCCAGAAAATCCGCAAATGTTAGATATCTATCGTGACTTTATCCAACGAGTTGCCGCTCGGATTCAATAAGAAAGGAGTTCTCTCATGGCACAAGCAAAACCTACTGCCAAACAGGCAGTCAGTTCAATGAAAAAATTATCGTTTTTCTCGATTTTTCTTTTAGGAATCAACGGAATCATTGGTTCGGGAACATTTTTACTCCCACAACAAATCTATCAAGATGCAGGTGTCATGTGGGGACTCGTTTGTATTATTGCTGCGGGGATCTCGACGTTGTTGATTGCGCTATGTTACGCTGATTTATCTGGCCGTTTCTCTGAGTCAGGGGGAGCATGGCTGTATTCCTATCATGCTTATGGAAAATTTGTCGGATTTGAAGTCGGCTTTTTCATGTGGTTTGCCGGAGTCGTTTCGATTTCCGCTGAGATTGCTGCTTTGATTCGTATTTTTAAAAATATGATTCCAAGTTTAGCCAATCAATGGATTTCGCTCGGGTTTGGAATTGGTTTTATTGTCCTTTTAGGTATTATTAATTTATTTGGTGTCAATTCAGTGAAATTTGTTAGCAATCTTTCTTCTGGTTTGAAGTTACTTACAGTTGTATTATTTATTATCGTAGGTGTCTTTTTCTTGAAATTCAGCAATTTTTCGCCATTGGTTCCAGAACGTATGGATTCTTCAAGTGGCTTATTTAAGAGCGTTAGTAATACGTATAGTGTTGTCTTTTACATGTTTACGGGATTCTCATTTTTACCGATCGCAGCGCGTAAAATGAATAATCCTCAGAAAAATCTGCCAAAAGCGTTGGTTACAATCATGTTATCTGTTATGACGATCTATGTAGTTGTTCAAGCTTTAGCTATTGGAGTATTGGGCTCAGGATTAGCGAAAACGACGATTCCCGTAGCTGAAGCCATGCGCCATATGTTAGGTAGTTGGGGGTATTATGTCATCATTGCTGGTAGTACGATTTCAACGTTTGGTGTAGCTTTTGCTTCTTCATTTGATGTTCCGATCATCGCGTCATCATTGTCTGATGAGCACCATTTATTGCCTAAATTCTTTGGAAAAACCAATCGTTACGATGCGCCGTATATTTCGATTTTATTGACGGTCGTGATCAGTTCACTCTTACTGTTGACTGGTAGCTATGTCTTTTTAGCAACGTGTATGGTATGTGCGAATTTCGTGCAATACATTCCAACGATTTTAGCAACAATGAAATTTCACAACAATAAGGAATTCCCAACACAAGGATTCCATTTGCCAGGAGGCTATACGATTCCGATTTTAGCGTTGATTGGTTCAATGTATTTATTAGTAGGATTTAACTTTAAAGTGATTTTAGTTGCAGTGAGTGTTTTTGTTGTCGGCGTGATCATTTACCTAGCAGAAGCTCGATTTGATCATAACGCAGTCAGTCCAGTTAGTACGAAAAAAGAATAGGAGGAATGCATCATGGCAGCTGGAGAAATCCAAACATCGCTTGTGTCGAAGAAACAGCCACAAAAAAAACTTAGCTTTTTCTCGATCTATTTTTTAGGGATCAATGCAATTGTCGGTTCTGGAGCATTTTTGCTTCCACAACAAATCTATAAAGATAGCGGCGTAATGAGTATCTTTGTCTTATTGATGGCGGCGATCACTGTGAGTATGGTTGCATTATGTTATGCTGATTTATCGAGTCGTTTTTCAGGATCAGGAGCAGCATGGCTGTATTCGTACAATGCTTTTGGAAAATTTACAGGGTTTCAAATCGGATTGTTCTCTTGGTTTTTAGGTTGTCTGACGCTCTCAGCTGAAGTCGTAGCGTTATTGCGTACCTTAAAACCGATCGTACCCGCGATGAAAAATAGTGTGATCGAAGTGGTATTTCCTATTGGCTTGATTATTATTTTGGCAATTATCAATTATTTTGGAACAGGTATGGTGAAGTGGGTCGATAATATCTCTTCAGCATTTAAAATCATTACATTAGTTTTCTTTTTAGTTATTGGTGTGTTCTTTGTGCATACACATTATTTTTCACCATTCATCCCCACAAGTGCAAAGAATGCAAGCGACGTAATGAAAGATTTTGGTGCAGGATTTAGTGTCGTCTTTTATATGTTTACTGGTTTTTCATTTATTCCAGTGGCAGCGGCACAAATGGATAATCCTGAAAAAAATATTCCGAAAGCCTTGATCTTAGTGATGTCTAGTGTGACGATCATCTATGTTTTAGTCCAAGCGATCGCTATTGGGATCTTGGGACCAAAAATCACTGAATACACATTGCCGATCGCTCAAGCGATGCAATCAACAGTCGGATCATGGGCGTACTCGATCGTCATCGTTGGGATGATCGTATCGATTTTTGGTGTAGCCTTTGCAGTATCTTTTAGTACACCGACCCTTGCAGCTTCTTTAGCCGATGAACATCATTTATTGCCTAGCGTTTTAGCAAAAACAAACAAATATGGTGCACCAATCGTAGCAGTGATCGTATCTTCATTGATCAGTATGGTGATGACTTCGTTTAGCTATATCTTTTTAGTTGCTTGTATCGTCATCGTATCGTTTATTCAATACGTGCCTTCTATTTTAGCCGTTATGAAATTTAAACATACTAAACAATATCCAAATAATGGTTTTTCATTAAAAGGTGGCTATACGATTCCGATCATTGCCTTGATTATTTCATTGTATCTTCTTACAAATATCCAAATGATGGCATTACTTATTATTGTTGCGGTGTTTGTAGTAGGAACGATCGTTTATATGACATCAATCAAAAATAAAGAAGAATCGACGAGTGTACACAAACAAAATCCAACTAAATAACAACTAAAACGACAGAATGATTCAGGTAGGATCATTCTGTTTTTTTGTTGGGTTTTCAAGTACTTAGTCTTTACAAACAAGTGAAACTTTTTTATAATTTAGAGTGTAGTTTGCCAGCTTAGCTCAGTAGGTAGAGCAACGCACTCGTAACGCGTAGGTCACAGGTTCGATCCCTGCAGCTGGCATTAGAGAATGTTGATCATCTGATGATGGTCAACATTTTTATTTTTTACACAAGTAAAGGAGGAATTTTAGATGTGGTTTATTTTAGGCACACTACTTGTGTTTGTGATCAGTATTAAATTAGCAAGTGTTTTAGCTGTTGGTTTAATGATGCTTCATTTTCGAATCAAGCGTGATTTACAAAAGATGACTTTAGATAAATGGAATCGGTATTTTGCAAAAATTGGTCCTAAGGGCATCTTTAGACGAATTCTAGCCTATTACTGGTTAGTGCTGACGTTGATCGCATTGATCAATATGAATAGTTTCTGGCACGGTAATCTCGCTTATGCCATTACGCTCTTACTTGCTGGAGCGGTCTATTTGATGTTCAAATTTATCTCACGTAAAGACGATTTTCAGAAAATAATGAATAAACGATTTCATGATTAAGAAATGAAACTGTAAATTTTTATTCATCTTTTAAACTTCTCTTTTCAATCTAGAATTACTAGGTCTATAATGGAAAAGAGCATGTAGAAAAAAAGAGAAAGAGAGAATTCATGGAAAATAATCGCAGAACAACAAAAAGAATAGACAGCCGCATCGACTATGGCGTCATCTTACCAGTCTTTCTTCTTTGTTTGATTGGTCTAGGTGCGCTATATGTCGCCTATGCACAAAATCCTTTGTATAAAGGAAGTTTATTTGCTGGTGTCGCAAAGCAAGCATTATGGTATGTTTTAGGCATTATTGCTGTTATTATTATTATGCAAATCAAATCAAAATGGTTGTGGAAGTTGACGCCTTATATCTACGGTGGAGGTCTGGTCATCATGTTAGCCTTGCTGGAATTTTATGACCGCTCTCTAGCAGAATCCACTGGATCAAGAAACTGGTTTCACTTTGGTGGGTTTACCTTACAACCTGCTGAACTAATGAAGATTGCGTATATTTTGATGATGGCACGTATCGTAACGTCTCATAATTCAAAATATCGACAGCGTAATCTGGCATCAGATGCTACGTTGATCGGCAAAATGTTTGCAGTGACACTACCAGTTTTACTTTTAGTTTTACTACAAAAAGATTTCGGAACGATGCTCGTCTTCTTGGCGATTTTTGGTGGGATCTTTTTGATGTCTGGCATTACGTGGAAAATCGTGGTGCCGCTGATTGCGACGTTCTTGATTTTGAGCGGAATCATCTTATTTTTAGTGGTGAGTGACAACGGCCGCGACTTTTTATATCATTTTGGGTTTAAAGCGTACCAATTTAAACGGATCGACTCATGGTTGGATCCTTTCCACGACATCCAGGGGAGCTCTAGACAGGTAGCCACTTCGATTATGGCGATTGGATCTGGAGGATTGTTAGGAAAAGGTTTCAATGTGAGTGATATCTATGTATCCGTTCGTGAATCTGATATGATTTTTTCTGTGATTGGGGAAAACTTCGGATTTATCGGCAGTGCGCTAGTTGTCTTTTTATATTTTGTATTGATCTATCGAATGATTCGAGTGTGTTATGATACGAATAATGAATTTTATGCGTATATCTCAGCTGGGATTATCATGATGATCTTGTTCCACGTATTTGAAAACATCGGGGCAAATATTGGGCTGTTACCATTAACAGGGATACCATTACCTTTTATTAGCCAAGGTGGATCAGCATTACTAAGTAATATGATTGGGATCGGATTGATTTTATCGATGCGTTTTCAAGCGAGTACGAAATAAAAACGAGCGTTTTAGGGGAAAGGGAGACAAAAGCATGGTTACCGTATATGGTTATCCAAAGTGTTCGACATGTAAAAAAGCAATGGTGTATTTAAGTGGTCGATTAGATAATGTAGAGTTGATCGATATCGTTACACAGACTCCATCTGCAACTGAAATCAAAAATTGGATGACGTCTAGTGAGTTACCGTTACGTCGCTTTTTTAATACAAGCGGCAAACGTTATCGCGAATTAGGCTTAAAAGATCAACTTAATGATTTATCCTTAGAAGAAGCTAGTGAGATCTTAGCTTCAGATGGAATGTTATTGAAACGTCCGATTATTTTGAAAAATGATGAATTTGTATTAAATGGCTTTAAAGAAGAAGTCTATGAAGGGATCGTAGAAGAATGGAAAAAAAATGCTTAAAGAAAAAAGATAATGTTTGGATTTTGTTCAACGGAACAGAATATTGTCTTGGCTTAACAAATGAAGCACAAGAAGAATTAGGGGATGTAACGTTTGCGACTTTACCTAAAGCGGGTAAAGTAGTTGAAGTAGGCGATACGATCTTAGAAGTCGAAGCTGAAAAAGCGGTGAATGAATTTGTAAGTCCTTTAGCAGGTGTCGTATCTTCCATCAATGAGAAAATTGATGAAAATATCGATGTCTTAAACGATCAAGATGAACTAAATGCTTGGTTCATCAGTTTAAAAGATGTTGATCCGGCTGCTTTTGAAGCTTTATAAAAAACTTCAAGAAACATTTGACAGGTTCATGAGAGCTTGTTATAATCTGCTTAATATTAAAAAGCAATGAAAAGATAAGTATATTTCACTGAAAGTTTAGAGAGCTCCGGTTGCTGAAAAGGAGTCTGGAAGTGGTTTAGAAAATGGTCTTTAGAGCAGAGATGGTGAGTTTTCGGACAAGCCACTACGGGATACGCCCGTTAACGCGTAACAGTATGCAGAGAGTTTCTCTAAGTACTTGTGAGGCTGGAAATCCAGCGAATAAAGGTGGTAACACGGAAATGATACTTTCGTCCTTTGTACAATTTAGTTGTACGAAGGATGAAAGTTTTTTTTTAGCTATTTTACAAAAAGAGTCGAAATTGAAAAGAACAGCAGTGGAGGAGAACGCATCATGGCATTTATTGAACTACAAAACGTAACAAAAGCATATCCTCGAAAAGACAACACGATCCATGCCTTAAATGGGGTCTCTTTAGAAGTCGATAAAGGAGATGTCTTTGGGATCGTCGGATATTCAGGAGCAGGAAAAAGTACGTTGGTTCGCTTGTTAAATGGTTTAGAACTACCAAGTACAGGTGAAGTGATCGTCAATGGACAAAGTGTGACTGCATTAAAAAATAAAGAATTAAGAACGTTTCGTAAAAAAATCGGAATGATCTTTCAACATTTTAATTTACTTTGGTCACGTACTTTACAAGAAAATGTGGAATTACCACTAGAATTAGCTGGTGTTTCTAAAGCGAAACGAACAGAAAAAGCTTTAGAATTATTGGCCCTAGTTGGATTAGAAGGACGCGAAAAAGCGTATCCTTCTGAACTTTCTGGCGGACAAAAACAACGAGTCGGAATCGCGCGTGCTTTAGCAAACGATCCAGAGATCTTACTTTGCGATGAAGCAACAAGTGCCTTAGATCCTCAAACGACAGAAGAAGTTTTGGATCTTTTACAAGAAATTAACGAAAAATTACACTTAACGATCGTCTTGATCACACACGAAATGGATGTGGTGCGTCAGATCTGTAATAAAGTCGCCGTGATGGAAAAAGGTCAGGTCGTTGAAGAAGGCACGGTCGTCGAGGTATTCCGTCATCCTAAAGAAGCAATCACGAAGCGTTTTGTTCGTCAAAATATCGAGATGCAAGCAGATGAAGAATTACTTCAAACCTTCTTAACAGAAAATCCAACTGGACGTATCGTGACATTGACGTTTAAAGAAAACAATGCCAATGAACCTGTCATCTCACAAGCGATCCGCCAATTTCCAGTCGATATCAACGTCGTCTTCGGGAAAATCCAGCAAGCAAAAGAAGGTGCCTTTGGTTCCCTTACGATCTTGATTACAGGTGCAGAATCTGCGATCGAAGATACATTAGCATTTTTTGCAACAAAACAGGTAGAAACAGAGGTGGTTACACATGAATAAGGGATTTGTCGAAACGTATTTCAACTTTGAAAAAGTCAATTGGTCGACGATGAGTGTGTCCATATACAACACGCTTTATATGACGATCATTTCGACTATTCTAGTAGTTATCTTAGGTTTGCTTCTAGGGCTTGCCTTATACACATTAGGACGCAAATCATCTACGTCATCTAAACTTATTTATACGATCGTTTCAATCATTAGTAATATTTTTCGCTCAACGCCATTTATGATTTTGATCGTACTGTTGATTCCAGTGACCACGATTTTAGTCGGGACCTTTTTAGGTGCAACAGCGGCGATTCCAGCTTTGGTACTTTCAGCGACACCGTTTTATGCGCGTCTAGTCGAGATTTCATTTCGTGAAGTCGATGCAGGAGTATTAGAAGCAGCTGAGGCAATGGGGGCAAGCTATGGTGAGATTATCTATAAGATCTTGATTCCAGAAAGTTTACCTTCACTAATTTCTGGTGTGACAGTGACCACGATCACGATGATCGGCTACACGGCAATTGCCGGAGCAGTCGGTGCCGGTGGTTTAGGAGCGGTCGCTTGGCAAGAAGGGTATCAACGTAGTAATTATACAATTACTTTGGTCGCAACAGCTTTGATTTTAGTAATCGTATTTATTATCCAAGCAATTGGAGATTATTTAACAAAACGTACAGACAAACGATAATAGGGGGAATTACACATGAAGAAAAAATTATTAGGTTTCGTGACAATTGCAGTAGCAGTTGTAGGGTTAGCAGCTTGCGGGAATTCAAGCTCAGATGACACATCAAAGGGCAACAGTGACGATAAAGTATTAAAAGTCGGAGCTTCAGCGACACCACATGCAGAGATTTTAGAACAAGCAAAACCGATCTTGAAAAAAGAAGGAATCGATTTACAGATCCAAATTTTTGATGACTATGTTTTACCAAATAAGGCCTTGGCCGCAGGTGACATCGAAGCGAACTACTTTCAACACATCCCATACTTAAATAAAGCCAACAAAGACAATGGGTTTGACTTGGTTAATGCTGGTGCCGTTCATTTAGAGCCAATGGGCTTGTATTCTCAACGTATCAAAGATATTAAAGACTTAAAAGATGGCGCAACGATCATTACGTCAAATTCAGAATCTGATTGGGGTCGTATTTTGACAATCTTAGAAGACAATGAATTGATCAAATTAAAAGATGGCGTCGATAAAGAAACGGCAACATTTGATGATATCGCAGAAAACCCTAAAGATTTGAAATTCAAACATGATATCGATCCTTCACTACTTGCGGCAACGTATAAAAATGATGAAGCAGATCTAGTTGCTATCAATGCTAACTATGCATTAGGAATCGATTTAGTTCCTGCTAAAGATGCTGTATTATTAGAAAAAGACAACACACCATACGTAAATATCATTGCAGTTCGTAAAGGCGATGAAAACGAAGATAAAATCAAAAAATTGATCGAAGCCTTACACTCTGAAGACGTAGAAAAATACGTACAAGACAAATGGAATGGCTCAATCAAAATCGTCCCAGCTGACTCAAAATAAGGTAACACACTCCCACAATTCGTTTGGATAGGAAACGAGTTGTGGGAGTTTTTTTTGGATATGAATATTGTAGATATATAGGATGATATAATAAATTTAATTAAATATGAGAGGGATGAAAAAATGAAGAAAAATTGGGTGTTGGGATCAGTTTTAGGAATGAGTTTATTGTTTGGATTTGCTTCAAAAGCAAATGCAGCCGAAATGCAACGTTTGTACAATCCAAATAGTGGTGAACATTTTTATACTAAAAATATGGTTGAAAAAAATGTTTTAATAAAAGCAGGCTGGCTATATGAAGGAGTAGGTTGGGATGCACCAGACAGCGGACAACCTGTGTATCGCGTATACAATCGAAATTCAGGGGATCATCATTATACAATGAATGGTAATGAAAAAAATCTTTTAGTATCTAAAGGTTGGAGTTACGAGGGAATTGGCTGGTACTCAGATGTTAATAAGACAGTCCCTCTGTATCGAGCATACAATCCTAATGCTCAAGCTGGAAGCCATAATTATACGACCAATCAAGCAGAACAAACAAGTTTAGTACGTACCGGCTGGAAAAATGAAGGAGTTGGTTGGTATGCGACGAAAGTTGGATACTCAGTAAGTGGCTTTGTCGGACTATGGGGGATACCTAATTCTGACGGTATTTTTTCGATTGACAAATATATGATGATATCCAAAACCGACACTAAAGCAGTATATAGAAGGAAGCTACAAAATATTCGAGTTTTCGAGGAGGATGGATATTTAAATCTTACATCTCAAAATTATCAGGGAAACTTATTTCATTTAAGATTAGCTAAAGATGGCAAATCTTTACAAGTTATAGATGGTAAATACAACTATACTTATAAGTTGATGGCACGTGACACAGTAGAAAATTATTTTAATCTTCCAATAGAAGATATTTTAGAACTTTAATTTTGAATTGTTTAAGTTACTTTAGTTGTGTAATTTTAGATTTTATACTATTCTTTTGGTGTGAAATAAACTATTAGTATAAAAGGAGCTTGTTTTCATGACAAAATTAAATGATCCGATCACGTTCAAACGTGGTGTGACATTAAAAAATAGAATTGTCATGGCACCGATGACGACGAAAATGTCATTTTACGATGGTGTCGTAACGACAGATGAACTAAATTATTATGGACTACGTTCAGGTGAAGTTGGTGCAGTGATCACTGCTGCGGCGAACGTACAAGATGACGGTAAGGGTTGGGAAGGTGAGTTAGCAGTAAGTGACGATAAACATATTCCTGGTCTAACCAAACTAGCCAATACGATTCAACAAAATGGTACGAAAGCAATTTTACAACTATTCCATGCTGGTCGTATGACCGATTCTAGTGTATTACGTGGTACCCAACCTATTTCAGCGAGTGCTGTAGCAGCAGAGCGTCCAAATGCTGAAACTCCACGTGAGATCACCGAAGCAGAAATCTTAGCCTTGATCGAAAACTTTAAAGCAGCCACAAAACGCGCGATCCAAGCTGGTTTTGATGGCGTGGAATTACATGGAGCAAATACCTACATTATCCAACAATTCTTCTCTCCGCATTCAAATCGTCGCAATGATGCATGGGGCGGCACACTTGAAAAACGTTACCACTTTATTGACGTATTAGTCGATGAAGTACTGTCAGTAGTAGAAGAAGAGCAAGTTGAAAACTTTATTGTTGGTTATCGCTTCTCGCCAGAAGAATTTGAAAAACCAGGGATCAGCATTGAAGATACACTATTCTTAGTGGATCAATTGGCACAAAAAGAACTCGACTACTTGCATATCTCGTTATCTGATTATAAACGTAAATCGATCGATGAAAACCATCAAGAACATACGATGTTAGAAATGGTCTATCAAGCAATCGATCATCGTGTCCCATTGATCGGTGTCGGAGAAGTCCACAGCAAAGCCGATGCCCAAACTGTTCTAGCTTCAGCAGATCTAGTCGCAATCGGGCGCGCGATCTTGATCGATCCACATTGGCCAAATAAAGTCTTAAATGACCAAGAAGATTTGATCAAACAAACCATCTCAAGTTATGACCAACAAGATCTATATTTACAAAATGGTGTCATGGAATTTCTAAATATCATGATGCCAGATCGGTTGATTTAATAAACATAAACACAGCCTAAGCTGATCTTAAATGATTAGTTTAGGCTGTTTTTGTTATTACAGTGTTTACACAAAAAAAGGAAGACGGTCATAAACCGTCTTCCGTTATACTTATTAATGGGGGTTTGACCAATCAAGTCCATCTTGAATAGTTCCAACTAAACCTGATTTATTTTCATCGTCTTGGGTATTTCCAGGTTTTGTTGGTAATGGGCTAATGTTTCCACTTTGTAATCCAGCTGCATACCATGCAATCCCCTCATACTTCCAACCAGATTTCGATAGAACATTCTTTTCATTTACATCGGCTGTATACAAATGACTACCAGGGCCTTTTGCATTAGGATTATACACACGATAAATCGGAGTACCCTTAGAATCGGCACTTTTCCAAGCTGTACCTTCATAACGCCATCCTACTTTTACTAAATGGTCTTTCTCGCCTAATGACATCGTATAATGATGATCACCATTATTAGGATTATACACACGATAAATCGTATCACCCGTTGAAGGTGCAGCCCATGAAACGCCTTCGTAGTGCCAACCAATCAGATATAAAGAATTTCGTTCGTTGGTGCTCATTGTGTAGAAATGTTCACCAGAATTCGGATTATACATACGGACTACATTTATCCAATCATCCGCATAAGCTGTGACAGTTGAAACGATCATCACAATTCCCATTGCCATAAATGTTATCAATCCAAATAGCCCTTTTTTAAAGGTACTCATTTTCCTCATCATCCTTTTTGGTCTTTTCATATAATGTTTCTCCTTATCTAGTGTTTAAAATAATTTTAGAAAATAATAAAAATTATAACATTTTGTGTAGTCATAATATGACTATGTAACGGTTTAGAAATGGCTTATCAGGTAATGGACTCCCATTTGACAAGTAAAGTCTTAAATGACCAGCAAGATCTATACTTACAAAATGGTGTCATGGAATTTCTAAATATCATGATGCCAGATCGATTGATTTAAAGAAAAACTAGCTAATCGTACTCGATTAGCTAGTTTTTTGTTTTTTAATGAAAGTATCTAAAGAAAGCAAATTAGGGTAAATCGGTTCAAAGAAACAAGTGAGTGCAAATAAAGCTAGCGGGTCTTTTAGGTTGAAAGGCAGTACGTAAGAGGCATATTCGTAGCGTTTAATAAGTAATGAATAGAATTGCTGCGCTTTTTGATCAAAGCAATAACAATTAGCTAGGATGTTTAGTTGATGAAAAAAGACAAGTAACTTATTTTGCACACCTAGTGCATAGTTGCCTGTAAATGAATGCTTCTGAGGAAGTTCGTTAGCTAAAGTCGTGATTTCACGAATGCCCAAAAGTTGTTCCCACATGTAACTAAATCCTTGCTCACTGACAAATAGATAACTGTCGATTCTTCTAATTGGTGTTTTTCGATCAAGGAGAGAACGATTAGAACGGATACGAATCATTTGGAATAATTTGATTTGGCTAAATAAGACACTAGGAGTGACTATAGTATTTTCTTCAATAGAATCTAATATGAAATAAGGGAGTAGGAGGGAGCGGATCAGTAGTTCATCACCGATTAAATAAATTGCACCTTTTGTATGTAATTGAATGGTGTAGGTGTGAAGATAATTTTTTAGTGCATATAGATAACGACGTGCAGTAGACGAACTAATAGACAACTTTTGACAAATTAGTTTCAGGTCGGTGATTGGATAATAAGCTAAATGTTTTAACAATTGGAAGATTCCTTTAGGTTGTAATAAATAGCGTAGTTCTATTAAATAAGAAGATAAAGCTTCATCTTGTTCAATATCAGTTAAAGCAAGTCGAGTGACCCAAAGATTTAAACGTTTTTTTTCAGTAGTCGTCAATAAATATTCAATCATAAAAAAACGCTTCCTTTCCTTTTTTATTAAATATAACATTATATATTTAATTTGATCTTTCAAAATCGCGAAAAAAAATGCGAATTTTGAAAGATCAAAAAACCCCCGCAAATAGTTTTTGACTAGTTGCGGGGGTTGGTTATTCTAGCTATTGCGATTCTTTAATTATTCTGCGTCTTCGCCGATTACTTCTGGTTCAGCAGCTTCAGTTGTTTCTTCAGTTTCTTCTTCTACTTGAGGTTCAGTTACTGAAACAACTTGTTCTTCTTTATCTGAAGTGATTTCGTAGTCACCGTCTGCTTTAAGGTCAGCTACTGTGTACGCATCGCCGATCTTAAGGTCTGTTACGTCGATTTCTACGCGTTCTGGTAAGTTATCTGGAGTTGCTGCAACGGTTACGTTGTATAATGTTTGAGTTAACACGCCGCCTTCTTTCACGCCGACAGCTTCACCGACAACAACAACTTCGGCTTCAACTTCTGTTACTTCTTTCATGTTTACAGATAAGAACTCAACGTGAGTTAAGTTACCTTTGAAGGTATCTGAAGTATAGTTATGGATTAATGTATTTACTTTTTTACCGTCTAAATCTAAAGTGATTACAGTATTCACACCATTTTCGCGTAATACTTTTTCTAATTGACTTGCATCAACTGCGATTGGTGTACTTTCGATTTTATAACCATTTACGATTGCAGGTACTTTACCTTCGTGACGTAATTGGTTACGTAATGAACGGGGGCGAACTTCTCTTTTACTTGCTTTTAGTGAAACTGACATAATTAAATTCCTCCTAGAAAATTGGGTCCGAAGACACTTTA
>NZ_CAJYIS010000074.1 GCF_913775425.1 uncultured Enterococcus sp. | reverse complement strand
AACCAGGTTCAACGATGAAAATCTTAACAACAGCTGCTGGCATGACTGAAGGGGTGTATAACCCAAATGAAACCTATCAAGGTGGAAAAATCCAAGTTGCCGATACACCAATCGATGACTGGGATCATGGTGAAAAAGGACTATTGACGATGCGTCAGGCTCTTTCTTGGTCAAGCAATAAAGGAATGGTCATTCTAGAAGAAAAAATGCCAGATGCATGGCAATAGTACTTGAAAAAATTTGGTTTTGGCCGTAGTACCTATTCTGGCTTAAATGGGGAAGTCAGTGGAGAATTACCAGCAGATAATATCGTAGACCGAGCAATGAGTGCATTTGGTCAAGGGATTGCGGTAACGAATTTTCAAATGATGCAAGCATTTACAGCTATTGCCAATGATGGCGTCATGGTTAAACCGCAGTTTATTACAAAATTGGTGGATCCAAATACGAATAAAGAAACAGTGATGTCAAAAGAAATTGTTGGAAACCCAGTAACTGCTGAGAGCGCGGAATTGACGCGTCAATATATGCGCGATACGACTGAAAATAAAGACTATGGAATCGCCTATGGGAAATATGTTGTACCAGGGTATAACGTTAGTGTAAAAACCGGAACGGCTCAAATTGTTGAAGATGGGAAATATTTATTTGGTGGAACTGATTATATTTATTCGGCGGTTTCAATGGTGCCTTCAGAAAATCCTGAATATATCTTCTATCTAACAATCAAAAAACCAAAAGATTATGATTACAATGCCTTGTCTGATATTACCAATGCGATTTTGAAACGGGCAATGGATTTGTCTTCAAGCAACGATGAACCAACAAAAGCTGCCAGTTCCGAAATCGAAAAAGTAACGGTTGAAGATTACCGCAATTTTGATACAGATCAAGCGGCAGCATCGGCACAAAAAATGGGCTTAGAGCCAATCGTTGTCGGCACTGGATCAAAAGTGGCGAAACAATCGATTCCAACTGGAAGTAAAGTACTAGCTGGCGAACGGTTGATTTTATTAACCGATAGCGAAACACGTGTCTTACCTGATTTAACAGGATGGTCAAAAGCTGATGTTGTGAGTCTTGCTTCACTACTTGACTTAGATGTTGAGTTTAATGGAGATGGATTTGTAACAAATCAAAGTATCGAAGCATATCAAGAAGTACAAAAAAATGACAAGATCACCATTACTCTAGCAAGTAATGAGTAAACCTATAGGAGCGAGAACACATGAATTGGGAAGAAATGTTACTACCAATTGCCAGTAGTTTTGGCATTACGATTGCCTTTATGCCACTATTCATCGGCTATTTTCAAATGAAAAAATATGGACAAGAGATTCGTGACGAAGGGCCAAAATGGCATCAAGTTAAATCCGGAACACCCACAATGGGAGGAGTCGTATTTTTAATTGCGATCATATTTACTAGCCTTTGGGTCGGAATCTGGCAAAAACAGGCGACACCAAGTTTGTTTATCCTCTTATTTATTTTAGCGCTATATGGATTGATTGGATTTTTAGATGATTTTATCAAAATTTTTAAAAAGCGAAACATGGGCTTAAATTCGCTCCAAAAATTGATTGGACAAATTATTGGTGCAATCGTTTTTTACCTTGTGTATTTAACGGATGGGAATATCAATACTGTCAACGTATTTGGTTATGATGTCCCATTATCTTACGCCTTTGGATTGTTTGTTGTAATTTGGTTAGTAGGCTTTTCAAATGCAGTCAATCTGACAGATGGAATCGATGGACTTGTTTCTGGACTAGGAACGATTTCATTTGCGACGTATGGGATTATTGCTTATGCTCAGGCACAATACGCGATCTTGATCGTCTGTTTAAGTGTCGTAGGTGGTTTAGTTGGATTTTTCTTTTACAATCATAAACCGGCTAAAATCTTCATGGGAGATGTAGGCTCGTTAGCTTTAGGTGGCTTATTGGCAACGATTTCGATATTATTACATCAGGAATGGACGTTATTATTAGTCGGTCTAGTTTATGTATGTGAAACGGCAAGTGTCATGTTGCAAGTGGCTTCCTTTAAATTAACTGGAAAACGTATTTTTAAAATGTCACCGATCCATCACCATTTTGAAATGAGTGGCTGGTCAGAGTGGAAAATCAATATCGTGTTTTGGTTGATTGGGTTGATCTGTTCGGCATTGACATTATGGATCGTATTATAGGAGTGAGAGAAGATGAATCGAATCACAACATATCAAAATAAAAAAGTCCTCGTATTCGGACTAGCAAAAAGCGGATTTAGTGCGGCCAAATTATTACATAATTTGGGCGCACTTGTTACCGTTAACGACGGAAAACCTTTTGATGAAAATCCGCAAGCACAAGATCTATTAACAGAAGGAATCAAAGTGATCACGGGCAGTCATCCCTTAGAATTATTAGATGAAGAGTTTGCGTTGATCGTTAAAAATCCAGGGATTCCCTATACACATCCATTTATTAAACGCGCGCAAGAGCGTAATATTCCAATTATTACAGAAGTCGAATTAGCCTATGAGATTTCTGAAGCACCAATTATTGGAATTACTGGAACCAATGGAAAAACGACGACGACGACGATGATTGGAGATTGTTTAAATGCGGGAATGACAAAAGGTGTAGCCCGCCTATCTGGTAATATTGGGTTTCCAGCTAGTGAAGTTGCGCAAGAAGTGACAAAAGAGGATTGTTTAGTAATGGAGCTATCTAGTTTCCAATTAATGGGGATCACAGATTTCCATCCTCATATCGCGGTCGTGACCAACTTGTACGAAGCACACTTAGATTATCATGGCACGCGTGAAGAGTATGTGAAAGCCAAATGGGAACTGCAAAAAAATATGACCACAAGCGATTACCTCGTGTTAAATTTTAATCAAGAAGAACTGAGACAACTAGCTGAACGAACACACGCTAGAGTCGTTCCGTTTAGTACCACCAGTGAAGTAGCAGGTGTCTATGTGAAAAACGATCACATTTATTATCTAGATGAAGCGATTATGCCAGTAGCTGATTTAGGTGTGCCTGGTGCGCATAATGTCGAAAATGCGCTAGCAGCGATTGCAGTAGCCAAATTGCAAAAAATCGATACACCTGACATCGTTCAAGCATTGCGTCATTTTTCTGGAGTGAAACACCGCACGCAGTATTTAGGAGAGGTTAAGGGCGTTCGTGTTTATAACGATTCTAAAGCCACGAATATTTTGGCAACGAAAATGGCTTTGGGTGGTTTTGATAATGAACACTTGATTTTATTAGCTGGTGGCTTAGATCGTGGAAATTCATTTGATGAACTTATTCCTAGTTTGGTTGGGATCAAAGCCATGATCGTGTTTGGTGAAACCAAACATAAATTGAGTGAGGCAGCTAAAAAAGCTGGAATTAAGATCATCGAAGTTTCAGAAAATGTAGAAACAGCAGTCCCATTAGCGTTTGAGTTAGCCGATCAAAACGATACGATCTTGTTATCGCCCGCTAATGCTAGTTGGGATCAATACCCTAATTTTGAAGTACGAGGCGATCGCTTTATCGCCGCAGTAGAACAGCAAAAACTAATAGAAGGATAGAATCGACTATGAAAATTTTAGTAACAGGAGGAGGAACAGGTGGACACATTTATCCAGCCTTAGCCTTTGTCAAATACGTCCAATCCATCGATCCAACTGCTTCTTTTATGTATGTAGGAGCGACTAGAGGATTGGAAAACAAAATTGTTCCACAAATGGATATTCCATTTAAAACACTTGAAATCCAAGGATTCAAACGTAGTCTATCAATGGATAATGTAAAGACTATCCAGTTATTTTTAAAAAGTATTCGTCAAGCAAAAGCAATCTTATCAGAATTTAAACCGGATGTGGTGATTGGAACGGGAGGGTATGTTTCAGGAGCGGTCGTATATGCAGCTGCTAAATTAAATATCCCCACGATCGTTCACGAACAAAATAGTGTGCCAGGAATGACCAATAAATTTTTAGCACGTTACGTCGATCAAGTTGCCGTTGCTTTTGAAGATGCCAAAGCTTATTTTCCAAAACAAAAAACGGTACTTGTGGGAAACCCTCGTGCTCAAGAAGTAGCAGGAGCAAAGCCTTCTGAGATTTTAGCAGAATACCGCTTAGATCCTACCAAAAAGACAGTGTTGATTTTTGGCGGGAGTCAAGGCGCTTTAAAAATCAATCAAGCAGTATTAGCTGCTTTACCTGAATTTGCTAAAAAAGAGTATCAACTTTTATATGCTTCTGGTGAACGCTATTATGAAGAAATCGAAGAACAGATCGGAATGGCAAAAGACGGCTTTAAAAATATCAGCATTCAGCCTTATATTAATCAGATGGCAGACGTTATGGCCAATAGTGATCTTTTGATTGGTCGTGCAGGGGCAACGTCGATTGCGGAGTTTACCGCTTTAGGATTACCTGCTATTTTGATTCCAAGTCCTTATGTGACAAACGATCATCAAACGAAAAATGCGCAAAGTCTAGTAAAAGCAGGAGCGGTTACGATGATTGCCGATGCTGATCTAGATGGGGCGAATTTAGTAGCTGCCGTCGATGCGATCATGCTAGATGAAGCCAAACGTGAGCGTATGAAACAGGCATCGAAAACTCAAGGGATTCCGGATGCATCAAGCCGCCTTTATGATCTTGTCCAAAAATTAGTGAAATAAGGAGCGACAAGATGACAAAGAAAAGTGACATGAATTCAAAAGAAAATAAATTATCAAATCAAAATGATGAAACAAAACAAACCGCTAACCCGACCAAAGTCGATTTAGAAAAACAAGAGGCCGAAAAAAAATCGACAGCTAAAAAGAATGAGCATCCTTCTTTTACCGATACGCTACCTCAGTTTAAAAAGTATCAACGTAAAAAACTATGGCGTCGGTTAAGCTTGATCGTAGGAGTGTTGCTGATCCCGCTTTTGATCAGCATGTATTATATCTCGCCTTTTAGTCGCTTGGCCAGTGTTGTTGTTAGTGGAAATCAAACGATTGAATCTTCTAAAATCATCAAGGATTCTCATTTACAATACGATCAAGATTTCTTAACACAATACTTTAAACGTGCCAATGCGATCAACGCGATCAAAAAAGAAAATGTACGGGTAAAAAGTGTGAGCATCGTACCAAAGAGTATCAATGAACTAGCGATCAAGATCACCGAATATGATCAAATCGCTCAATTATCAAAAGGAAAGCTTTATTATCCTATTTTAGAAAATGGAAAGACGTTAACGTCAGGAACCAAAAAGCCGACGAATGGTTTTGTGATCTTGGAAGATTTCAAGAAAGATCAAGCAATCGTGCAAACGATCAAAGCCTATGAAAGTCTACCTGCCGATATCCAATCAGCGATTTCTCAGATCAACGCGACACCAACAAAAGCAAATGATTCATTGTTGCGTTTGATGATGAAAGATGGCAATACAGTCATCGTCAATAGTGAAAATCTAGCAAAACAAATGGCCTATTATCCAAAAGTGGCAAAAGATTTACCAGATAAAGGGATCATCGATATGGAAGTGGGGATCTTCTACACACCATATGGTAGCGAAAGTACAACGGATGAAGAAAATGCGACAAGTGAAACCAATACAAGTGAACAATTATCTAGTTCAAGTGAAAAAATACCAAGTTCAAGTGAAGAAAAAACACCAAGTTCAAGTGAAACTGTAACAAATCCGCAATAATTCAAGAGGTTTATATTAAATTTAGTGATTAATTTATTCTTACATCTTTATCATTCTTACTAAGGTATGGTAAAATTGGTAGAAATGAAAAGAGAATGCTAAATTTATAGAAGACGTTTCATTCAAATCGATTAGGAAACAAATTAGGAGGGAATTCCATCCATGGCAAAATCAGGGATTTATGTGGGCTTAGATATTGGAACGACATCAGTAAAAGTTGTAGTTGCAGAGTATGTCGACAACCAAATGAATATCATTGGCGTAGGGAACGCCAAATCAGAAGGAATCAATCGAGGAATCGTCGTAGATATTGAAAAAACAGTCAACGCGATTCAACGAGCAGTAAAACAAGCTGAGGAAAAAGCTGGGATTCAAGTACGTAGCGTTAGCGTTGGGTTACCAGCAAATCTACTAGAAGTAGAAAATTGTCAAGGGATGATCGCAGTCAATAGTGAATCAAAAGAAATCACCGAAGAAGACGTGAAAAATGTCGCTTCAGCTGCAATGGTGCGTTCTGTACCACCAGAACGTCAAATCGTTGCAATCATTCCTCAAGAATTTACAGTTGATGGTTTTGAAGGAATTAAAGATCCACGTGGCATGATCGGTGTTCGTCTAGAGATGTTTGGCTTGATCTACACTGGACCAAAAACAATCGTACACAATGTGAAAAAATGTGTCGAAAAAGCTGGCCTAATGATTGATGAAGTGATTATCACACCACTTGCACTTACAGAAACGATCTTATCTGATGGGGAAAAAGATTTTGGTACGATCGTAATGGATCTAGGTGGGGGTCAAACGACCGTTGCGGTGATGCATGATAAACAATTGAAATTTACAGATGTGAATCAAGAAGGTGGCGAATTTGTCACAAAAGATATCTCTACTGTTTTGAATACATCGTTTAACAATGCAGAAGCACTGAAAATCAATTATGGAGATGCATATCCAGAACGGACATCAGCTGCAGAAGAATTTCCAGTCGATGTGATTGGTAAAGATGAACCAATCAAAGTCGATGAGCGCTATTTATCTGAAATTATCGAAGCACGTATGGAGCAAATCTTTACAAAAGCTAAGGACGTATTAAACGAAGTCGAAGCATTTGAATTACCAGGTGGCGTAGTGTTAACTGGTGGTGCGGCAAGCTTACCAGGAGTCGTAGATCTTGCACAAGAGATCTTTGATACAACGGTTAAATTGTATGTGCCAAATCATATGGGACTTCGTAATCCAGTCTTTACCAATGTCATCAGTTTAGTCGACTATGCAGCAAACTTAGGTGACGTTTATCGTGCAGCGAATGCCGCTGTAACAGGTGAAAAATTAACCAAAACGGTTAAAGCGGCAGTAAAAGAAACGCCGGTAAAAGAAACACCAAAACAAGAAGAACCAAAAGAAACACCCGTGTATCAAGATGTAGAAGAATCAAAACAAGATAACGAAAGCATTACCGATAAAGTAAAAGGATTCTTTTCAAATATTTTTGATTAGTAAACGTAGGAGGAATAAACACTTATGGAATTTTCAATTGATAACAATATCAACGAAGGCGCTGTAATCAAAGTCATCGGAGTCGGTGGCGGTGGTGGTAACGCAGTAAACCGTATGATCGAAGAAAACGTTAAAGGTGTTGAATTCATCACCGTAAATACTGACGTTCAAGCATTAAAAAATTCAAAAGCAGAAACGGTTATCCAATTAGGACCTAAATACACTCGCGGTTTGGGTGCCGGTTCTCAACCTGAAGTAGGCGAAAAAGCTGCTGAAGAAAGCGAACAATTGATTCGTGAATCTCTAGAAGGCGCAGATATGGTCTTCATTACTGCTGGAATGGGTGGCGGAACAGGTACTGGTGCAGCTCCAATCGTTGCAAGTATTGCAAAAGAACTAGGTGCATTAACTGTCGGTGTGGTTACACGTCCGTTTACTTTTGAAGGACCAAAACGTGGTCGTTTTGCAGCTGAAGGAATTGCAAAATTAAAAGAAAATGTCGATACACTATTAATCATTTCAAACAATCGTTTATTAGAAGTAGTCGACAAAAAGACACCAATGTTAGAAGCTTTCCGTGAAGCTGATAACGTATTACGTCAAGGGGTACAAGGGATCTCTGATTTAATTACAGCACCTGGTTACGTAAACTTGGACTTCGCTGACGTGAAGACAGTTATGGAAAACCAAGGAACTGCTTTAATGGGTATCGGTGTAGCAACAGGTGAAGAACGTGTTGTAGAAGCAACGAAAAAAGCCATCTCATCTCCATTATTAGAAACATCAATCGATGGAGCAGAACAAGTGCTATTAAATATCACAGGTGGTATGGACATGACGTTATTTGAAGCACAAGATGCTTCTGATATCGTAGCGAGTGCTGCAAGTGGTGATGTAAATATCATTTTAGGTACATCAATCAATGAAGAATTGGGCGATGAAATTCGTGTAACAGTTATTGCTACAGGAATCGATCCAACAAAAAAGGACGTTAGATCTGCTCGTACACAAAGAGCGAGTCAGATCCAAACAACACCGACTAAACCTGTGTTAGAAATGGATCAAGCACAACCAACACCAACTGAAGAAGAAACAAATGCGTTTGGAAATTGGGATATTCGTAAAGAACAAACTGTGCGCCAAAAAACAGAGGAACCTCAATTTGATTCAATTGAGAAAAAAGACTTTGATACATTCCATCGTGAAGAACAAGCCGGAAATGATGACGAACTAAATACGCCACCATTTTTCCGTCGTAAACGATAAGAGGAGGCTGAGCACATGATTTCTGAAAACTTGCGACAAGTGGAGCAAGAAATCCAGGATTCTTGTGCTCTTGCTTCACGCCAACGTAACAGTGTGCAATTGATTGCCGTAACGAAGGCCAGTGATGCAAGAGCTACACAAGCGATCATTGATGCAGGGATTACGCATTGTGGTGAAAATCGCGTCGATGCTTTTTTAGCGAAAAAAGCATCAGTAGAGGCTCGAGAGCAGCCGTTATCTTGGCATTTCATCGGGAACTTACAACGACGTAAGGTCAAACAAGTCATTAATGAAATCGACTATTTTCACGCGTTAGACAGTTTGCGATTAGCAGCTGAAATTCAAAAGCGTGCGGAACATACGATTGCTTGTTTTGTCGAAGTCAATGTGGCAAAAGAGGCCAGTAAACAAGGGATCTCATTAGAAGAGGTACCAGACTTTATTGCACAGTTGGCTGTGTACGATCGGATTCAGATCGTAGGACTGATGATGATGGCACCAATCGATGCGACTGTTGAACAACTCCATGAATTGTTTCATCAATTAAAACAAATGCAAGAACAAATTGCGGCACAAGAACTTTCTTATGCACCTTGTGTAGAACTTAGTATGGGGATGAGTAATGACTACCCTATCGCTATTGAAGAAGGCGCTACGTTTATCCGTGTTGGGACGGCTTTGTTTAAAGCGTAAGAAAGGAGGACTGAGCATGTCATTAAAAGATAGTATTTCGAATTTTTTTGGGTTGAATGATAGTATGCCAGATG
>NZ_CAJYIS010000073.1 GCF_913775425.1 uncultured Enterococcus sp. | reverse complement strand
AAGTGCTTCTGGTTTGCTCGTATTTGGACGAGAGAATAGGAGTCTAAATGTCTTCAATTGAATTAAAACAACTAAGTTTTGGCTTTGATCTTCAACAAGAACGATTATTTGATCAGGTGGATCTAGTGATCGATACCAGTTGGAAGCTAGGGTTGATTGGTCGTAATGGACGTGGTAAAACAACACTGTTGAATTTGTTGTTAGGAAAATACGCGTATCAAGGTGTGATTCAATCGACCAAACAATTTGTCTATTTCCCACAAACAGTAGTTGATCCGACACAGTTGACTCAATATGTCATTGAAGAATTGATGACCGGTGAGTTTTGGCAAGTCAAACGTGAATTGACGTTACTGGGGATTACACCAGATATCTTATGGCGACCATTTTCCAGTCTTTCTGGTGGCGAACAGACAAAAGTCTTGCTTGCCTTGCTATTTAGCGAAGAGACACATTTTCCATTGATCGATGAACCGACGAATCATTTGGATAAACAAGCACGCACTCAAGTCGCAAGTTATTTGAAACAGAAAAAACAAGGATTTTTGTTAGTGAGCCATGATCGAGAATTTGTCGATGAAGTCGTCAATCATATCGTATCGATCGAGCGTCATCAATTGGTACTCTATCAAGGAAACTTTAGTGTATACGAACAAGAAAAAGCCAATCGCGATGCCTATGAACAAGCGCAAAACGAAAAACTCAAAAAAGAGATCCACCGATTACAAGAAACCGCAGCTCAAAAAGCACAGTGGGCCGGAAATCGAGAGAAGGATAAACACAATAAACGTAAAGGATTTATCAATAGTGAAGATAAGAACGGGAAAGGCGGAATTGATAAAGGATCGATCGGAGCCGATGCGGCGCGAACAATGAAACGTGCTAAGGCGATCGTCAAACGTGTTGAAAGTCAGGCTGCTCAAAAAGCGACACTTTTAAAAGAAATCGAGATGGTCGATCAATTGATTATGCATCCAAAACCCACGCACCATGATACGCTGATTGAATGTACGAATCTTCAATTAAGCTACGATGGTATCCCATTATTTGAACCTGTGTCCTTTTCGGTTAAAAAAGGGGAGCGACTTGCAATCATCGGACGCAATGGCTCAGGAAAATCCTCTTTACTGGCTGCGATGTTAGGAATATTTACTGGTGAAATTGCTGGGGAGATCAAAATCGCTCACGGAATACAATGGAGTTTGATCCGTCAGCTTTATGAGGATAATCAAGGATCACTAGAAGCGTTCGCTGAGCAAGAAAAAATCGCGTATCAAGATTTATTGCATAATTTGCGTAAATTAGGTGTGGAACGTGAAACATTCCTACAATCAATCGAAACGATGAGTATGGGGCAACGCAAACGAGTCGAAGTCGCTCGCTCACTGACTCAAGAAGCCGAAATCTTTATTTGGGATGAGCCTTTAAATTACTTGGATGTCTTTAATCATAGTCAGATCGAAGAAGCTATCTTGCGTACACAACCGACGATGCTTTTGATCGAACATGATCAACGATTTATTGAAACGATTGCGACAAATATCCTTGATCTAGATCAAGCACGTGACTAGATTGTTATTGGACGAATCAAGTAATCTTCTTTACAATAGAAAGAAATTGTAAAAAAAGGTGGGGCAGACGATGTTTGGTGTAGATGCAGGAGTAGTATTAGAATGGCTCGTATTTTTACTGAATTTATTTTCGATCTTGATTTTATTAGTGGGAATAGTGCTCGTCGTAAAAGGAATCTTTTTCACGCAACCAATCCAAAAAAACTATGCGCTGAGAAACAATCGCAATGCTGAAGTACGCAAGATTTTAGCGAGTTATATCTTATTAAGTTTAGAAGTATTGGTCGTGGCCGATATCGTCGAATCGATCTTAAAACCAACCTGGTTAGATATTTTAAAGCTAGCCTTAACCGTCATCATCCGGACCGTCATTTCGTATTTCTTAAATCAAGAAATTGAAGAAAAAGCGCAAGCAGAACACGAGGTGAGCCAATGAGCGCAGAATGGATCGAACAAATCTTATCGTATTTTGAGTACATCGTAAAAGCCTTAGAACTATTTGCAATCGTCTGGCTGCTTTGGGGCGTGTTGCTTTCAGCAAAAGATTTCTTTTTATTTACCTTTGAAAAAGTGTCTGTCAAAGACATGCGCATCGAAAAAAATAATGCCATCAAAAAAATGCTCGGCGGCTATATTTTATTAAGTTTAGAGATCTTGATCGCAGGTGGGATCATCGAATCGATCATCAAACCAACACTTCAAGATATCTTTCAACTTGCCGCACTCGTTGTGATCCGAACGATCATCTCGTATTTCTTGAATAAAGAAATCGGACCGGTGGATGTAAAAACTGGAGAATAAAGGAAGACACCGAAACGATTTGGTTTCGGTGTTTTTATTTCATTTTATTGTGAAAAAAATATAAAAAGAATGGATTTATGTTTAGATTTACTGATGTCTTTATAATTTATTAAAATAACAAGTGAGATTTAAATGGTTATTTTCAGAAATCAATGTAAGTTTAGCAATGAAAATAATACTAGTATTCGGAAAAGATATAATTAATAAAATAGCTATAGTTATTATATGTTTTAAGCCTTTTTCGAGGTAAAATTATTGTTTGCCTTTTAGGGCTATGCTAAAATTTAAGTGTAGATAAGGGGAAATTATACATAATTTTTTTGGGGGAAAAAGAGTAGTATATCATTTTTATTGTCACATATTCTTTTTTAAATCATTTTATTCTCATTTAATTGCCATGTTTGGTATTCACAATATCAAGAAAGAAATAATCTCCCTGTTTTCTTTTTTTCTAGTTCATTTTTTATATACTAAAAAATAATGAAAGGAAGTGAGCAGCGCCTCCATGAAAAAACTACCACAAATGCTTTTACTCAGTACGATAAGTCTAGGGATTTTAAGCCCACTTATAGCAAAAGCAGAAACCACAGATACAACCAATACAACAGAAACAACGACAACAACGACAACAACCGAATCGCTACCAGCTTCAGATAGCAATACGTTAGGAACTACTGAAATAAGTGAGCCAGTAAAGAATACAAGCGAGACGACTACTGGAAGTACCGAAACGACAACAACCGAAACGACAAATACCGCAACACCAACGACCGCGGATAGTACGGAAAGTTCAACAGGATCTAGCGCAGTTGAATCTAGCGGTGAAACTGTAGAGGCAACTGTTTATAGTGATGCAGTAACTACAGACTCAGTGCAATTGATTAGCGGGATTAATGGAGATGGAACAAAAGAAAATCAGTTTCAAGTTAATAGTTATACAGAGTTATTAACAGTTGCTCAAGAGGTCAACAAATCGTCGTATTATACTAATTATAACAATGGAATTGTTTATATTAATGCAACTTCTAATATTGATTTTGCAGGTAAGGATAGGATCTCTTTTACGAATAGTAACGGAATAGTTATAGACGGTGCTAATTTAAAACTAGCTAATTCAAATACTAATCGAGTGTTATTCTATCATAATATCGCACCTGGTAGCGAGAAGGGAATGTTTAGTGCTGCTGCGGGTGTTTCTATTACATTTCAAAATATAAATTTTGGATCAGAAGAGTATCCTGTACAGAATTATTTTGGAATTTGTTATACGAGTAGTAGAGTAAATACAACACAAACATTTCAAAATACTAGTTATTATGCAAATTACGGGGGGCAACCTTTCTTCTCTACAGGGACTAATAGTACGATAAATTTTTCAGAGAGTAACACGTTCTTTACAGCTAATCCAAAATCTGGCCAATATAACGAAGAATTTGCTGAATTCCAAGGAACAATTAATTTTTTGAAAGATAGTAATGTTGAAATAGTATCTAAAGGGTTAAATGAAGGTGGAACTGGTTTTTTATGGCTTTACGGAAATAGTAAACTAAACGTTGAAGATAGTGCTTCCGTAAAAATTACTTCTGCTAAGCAATATTTTATATACGGTAATACTTTGGATATAAGTCTAAAACAAAATTCTAGTTTCATTTACCAATACGATCCTTATTACAATGGAACATTGCTTTCAACAACGAGTAGTAATAATTTAAACAATAGCGATAGTAGATTATTGAATGTTAGTTTGGATCAAAATAGTAAATTTTCTTTAAAAACTTTAGGTCAACCGTTTACCAATGCCAATGTTCGAATCAATAGCATGCAAAACCCTGAATTAGTAAGCTTCGAAAATAATTCTACAAACTCTACTTATAGTTCTAGCTCTGTTTTTACGGGGAGTAAGAACTCACTGCAGTTTGGAAACGCAAGTTTAAATAATAATGGGAACAGTAATACTGTACTGTATAAATATGAAGTTTCTCCTTCTGGAACGAATTCAGCTCCATCAGTTAATCCAGTTATCAATGAACCTGGAAAGATATTATCTTCTTCTACTACTCCGAACGTGGGTACAATTACTAACTATAGATCGATAGTTTATCAACCTGCAGTTACAGTTAATGGAATTTCATCTACCGGTACTAGTTCATCAGACATTAGTCAACTTACAAGTAATTTAACTGGAGTTTCTAGTGCTTTGGACAATAGTTTTACGTATCAGTCTCAATATTATATTTCAAATAGTACAACGGTGCTTGATGATGCAACAGTTACTTCCAAGTATACAAACGCTAATGCTACACCAAATAATTCAAGTACACATGATGATGGAAGTGTATATAAAGCTTTAACAACTTTGCCTGCTACTTCTACTACTGACGGCGATCAATCAACGAGTGCAGTTCTCGATCAATTGTTATCTGGAACTTATACTGTTTATGGAAGATTACAAATTAACGATGGTAATGGGAATTCGTATTATACACCTTGGAAAAATACGACAGCAGCAGTAGATCCTTATACGTCTTTGATTTTTCCAAATGCTATTGATTTAAATAATAGTTTTACGTATAAACCAACAGGAAATTCTTTGGGATTGGTATTTAATGATAAAAATCCGCTGTACACTATTGTTAATAATAGTAATCAAGTTGTTTATGTCAAACCAATCCAGATGAGTCCGCAATCGGATAATGAAGTATCTTTAGTTTCAGATATTTCAACAAGTGGAGATAGAGAATTAAAATTAAATTTGATTTCTCAAACGAATACCCCAAATTGGAATTTAGCAGATTTATCAGGTTCAAGCTTACAATTACAACCGTATTGGGATAGTAATGCTAGTAAGCAAAAATTTTATTTTTATGGAGAATATAGTGGACCGGTTATTACTAATGATAAAGCTACATTCAGTTACGATTTGAAATTTAATATTAGCTCAAATCCATAGCAGATTTAGGAAGGTGATAAAATAAATGCAAACAGAGCAGAACCAGGAAGAAGAAAAACAGAAAAAGAAACGTCTATTGTTGCTTTTATTGTTACTATTATTGCTAATCGTTGGAGGTTTCTTTGTTTATAAAGTATATTTTGATAAACAGCAAGAAGTAGCAACGATCGTAGCCGGAGATTTTTTGCCAGATGGTAAAGATGCATCCAAAATGACAGATGATGAAATCAAAAAATATGCCCAAGACGCAGTAGATAAAAGCAGTTTTAATATGCGAATCGTCTCTGAAGCTCATTTTGATAAAGAGACAATGAAAGGGAGTTTGGCGATCCAAAATCCTCCACAAAACTCCCAGCCTGTAAATGTGGTGGTGACTTTAGACAACGATAAATCAAAAGTTTACGAAACAGGCGCTATCCAACCTGGTGAAGAAATAAAATCGGCAACATTGATTCAAAAATTGAATCCTGGATCTTATCCAGCCACAGCTACTTTCAATATCTATGATCCAGATACGAAGAAGAAGCAAGGTGAAGTCCAAGCGTTATTAACTTTAATAGTTGATAAATAAATAGTTTCAAAAAATAAAATACAAAGGGGAAATAGATCATGAAGAAAACATTATTAGGTTTATTGTTATCAACAAGTTTATTGGCAGTGGGAGCGGTTAGTGTATCGGCTGTAGAAAATACCAATCCAGATGGTTCCGCTAATGATAAAGTAGTAAACGGTGCAAATGAAAGTAATGGAACTGTGAATGATGACAATGTAGAGACTACTGTTCCTATCAATGGTACATTAGGTGC
This sequence comes from uncultured Enterococcus sp., assembly GCF_913775425.1. Lineage (GTDB taxonomy): Bacteria > Bacillota > Bacilli > Lactobacillales > Enterococcaceae > Enterococcus_G. The sequence goes on along the minus strand of NZ_CAJYIS010000073.1, from coordinate 16,613 downwards.
TAGTAATACCGATCCAGATGGAGGATTACCAGAAAATGATCCAGCATGGATAAACGTAACCGTTCCAATTAAAACAACTTTTGGTGCAACTTCTGGAATAGCGGGCGCTACATTGTTATCACCAATTTATACAGTTCAAAATAATTCTGGACGTCCTGTATCTGTAGCTTACGAAAGTATTGCTCAACAAGCAGATACAACGGATAATTACGGTCTTGATTTGACTCTAGAAGCTACTGCTGTTAAAGGTGCGACTATAGTAAATAAAACAACAAATTTGATTACTGCTGGTGACATTCAGAATCCTGCATCTCCAACTGTAATTGCGAATTTAGACGCAGTTACTACACCTGGAGCAACTGGAACAGCGACTGAAGGTTCGGGTGGAGTGTTTAACTTTGAATATAATGGGACAGTTGGTGATGCTGTTAGTAGTATTACAAAAGTAAACTATACAATGACTTTACAATTTAAAGCCTTAAATAAATAAGGATGCTGATTTAAGATATTTAATAAACGTATTAATAAAGAAATAATATTAGTATCTAAAGGAGGGGTGTCATGAATGACCAAATTGATGTAACGGGTATTTTAGGGCAGGAAGAAACGGAGGATCCACAAAATCCGATGCAGCCAGGAGATGGAAATACTACAAAGCCGTCGACTACACAGACGTATTATGGGGTGTTGCCAAGTACTAATGAATACTTGAGTTTTTATCTTTTGGGTCTAGGAGTGACGATCTGCCTGACCGTACTAGTGTTACATCGCTTAAAGAAACTCTCTAATCAATTAAAATCTACTGATCGACGATAGTTGACGCTAAGTTTTATGGCGGAAACTCATTGTTCAGAAGATGACGAGGGTAGGTAACCGAGATCTTTTACAAAAGATCTCGGTTTTTTTAATGACCAAAGAACAATAGCTAGAAAGTTATGTAAAACATCAGGCAGATAGCATAACACTCATAATAATAGTAACACGTATGTGACTAGACACCTAGACCAGAAATTTCACGTTTCGTGGACAAAAATGGGAAACTCTACCCACATGAGGAAATAAAATAATTTTACTGATTCAATTGATTATCAATTTCTGCATATTATATAACTTAAGCTATCATTTATGTAAGGCATTCGTTCGTTCGTTTCCACACAAAATCAGCTATAATAAAGAAGTACAAAAGAAGATGGGGCACTTTGGACTTTGGTCGTCAGGGAGCGATCATCACTATCAAATGAACATAATTAGGAGGAAATGAACATGAGTGACTACAATTCAATCAACAATCCGATTTTTGGTTCAATCCAAGCAAATGAAAATGTGATCTTAAAGAAATTAAGAAAAGAGCCGGTCAGCCCGACATTAGCTTATCGTTTGATCAAGGATCAATTGATCGATGAAGGAAATGCTCGACAAAACTTGGCAACATTTTGCCAAACCTATATGGAACCTGAAGCTCAAAAATTGATGTCTGAAACATTTGAAAAAAATGCGATCGATAAATCCGAATATCCCAATACAGCTGCGATCGAAGAATCATGTGTACAGATCATCGGTGATCTGTGGAATGCACCAGATCCTAAAAAGTTGATTGGAACATCTACTGTTGGATCAAGTGAAGCGTGTATGCTTGGTGGGATGGCGATGAAGTTCAAATGGCGTAATGAAGCACAAACTCGAGGTGTCGATATCCAAAAACAAAAACCAAATTTGGTGATTTCATCTGGTTATCAAGTTTGTTGGGAAAAATTCTGTGTCTATTGGGATGTAGAGATGCGTACCGTACCGATGGATGCCAACCATATGAGTATCGATGTCGATAAAGTCATGGATTATGTCGATGACTATACGATCGGGATCGTGGGGATCTTAGGGATCACCTATACTGGTAAATACGATGATATCAAAGCGTTAAATGACAAAGTCGAAGCGTTCAATCAAGAAACGGGTCGCGAGTTAGGCATCCATGTCGATGGTGCGAGCGGTGCGATGTTTGCGCCATTTGTGTTTCCCGATTTAGAGTGGGATTTTAGATTGAAAAATGTCGTGTCAATCAATACATCTGGTCACAAATACGGTCTAGTTTATCCAGGTGTTGGTTGGATCTTGTGGCGTGAGCGCCATTTCTTACCGGAAGAATTGATTTTTAATGTGAGTTATCTTGGTGGCGAGATGCCTACGATGGCAATTAATTTTTCTCGTAGTGCTAGTCAGATTTTAGGACAGTATTATAATTTTTATCGTTTTGGTTTTGATGGTTATCGTGCGATCCATCTGCGTACGCAAAAAGTTGCGATGAAGATCGCTCAAGCGATCGACTCATTTGATATTTTTGAATTATATAATGACGGTGAAAACTTACCGATCGTCTGCTATCGTCTAAAACCTGATGCAAATGTAGAGTGGAACCTTTATGATCTAGCTGATCGTTTGCAAATGAAAGGCTGGCAAGTACCCGCTTATCCACTGCCGGAAGATTTAGAAAATGTGGAGATCCAACGGTTTGTCTGTCGTGGTGATTTTGGGATGAATATGGCCAATGCATTGATCGAAGATATCAAGACTGCAGTAGCCGAACTAGATAAAGCGAATGTATCGATGCATGCTGACGAAGGCCCTCATGTTCATGGCTTTACCCATTAAGGAGTGAGTGGAGATGAACGAAGGACAACAAAGTAAAATGTCACGTTTTGCTTTTTTCTCAATGACAGCTTCTTTATTTATCACGGTATATGAGTACCCGACGTTTGCTGCGTCGGGGAAATCATTGATCTTCTTTTTACTTCTTTGCGGGATCACGTGGTTTTTACCAGTAGCTTTATGTGCTGCAGAACTGGCGACGATCAAAGGGTATCAAGAAGGTGGGATCTATAGCTGGGTCGGAAAACCTTTGGGAGAAAAATTTGGCTTTGCAGCTTTATTTTTTCAATGGTTTCAGATCACCGTCGGCTTTGTAACAATGATTTATTTTATCGTAGGGACGTTAGCATATGTCTTAAATATTCCAGAAATGAATAGCAATCCATTGTTTAAGTTTTTAGCAGTCGTTCTTATTTTTTGGGTACTCACATTAGTCCAATTCAAAGGGACTGAGATGACAGCGCGTCTAGCAAAATATGGTTTTTCGATCGGGATCGTTTTACCAGTATTGATCTTGACTATATTTACCATTCTTTACTTTATGAAGGGACATACGTTGTCTTCGAATTTTACGAAAGTGCCTTTCTTCCCTACTACAAAAGATATCGGTGCTTTGACGTCATTTGTTTTAGCTTACATGGGTGTCGAAGCTTCAGCACCACATTTTTCATCGCTAGAAAATCCGCAAAAAAACTATCCTAAACTATTGATTTTACTTGTTCTTGTGGGAATCGTAATGAGTACATTAGGTGGCAGTATCGTATCGATGGTACTAACAGGAACCATCTCATCAAATCAAGGAGTGGTGGATACGGCGACGCTATTGTTTTCACCAGGACATTTAAGTTGGGGCGTTCGTTTGATTGGCTTTTTGATCTCATTTGGGATCTTTGCCCAAGTCAGTTCTTGGATCGTCAGTCCAACAGAAGGATTACAATTTGCGGCGACGAAAGGTTTATTACCTAAAGGATTAGCACAAAAAAATCAGCATCAAGTTCCCGTTAAGATCTTGGTGATCCAAGCGATCATCGTAACAATCTGGGCTGCTTTATTAACATTTGGTTCTGGTGGTTCGGGCGGGATCGCCTTTCAAGCAGCGATTTCAATGACTGTTTTGATTTATCTAAGCGCCTATATTTTGTTCTTTATCGCCTACTTTGTCGTTTTGCACAAACATCAAGATCTACCACGCGAATATCAAATTCCTGGTGGCTTGGTCATTAAAAAAATCGTAGCCAGCTGCGGTTTATTAATCTCGGTCAGTGCAGTGATCACGGCATTTATCGTGCCGACGACGATCAGTAAAAGTCAAAGTGGATCTTATCTACTATTATTGGCAAGTTGTTTTGCCGTGACGCTCGTGTTACCATTCATCTTTTATCGTGTTTATTCCGTAAAAAATATCCAAAAACAAAAAAATGATCTTACCCGATAAGGTAAGATCATTTTTTTAGTGTTGTTTTTCTTTTGGCAAGACAATGCTCGTGTAAATCCAGATCGTTGCAAGGTAATACAGTGCATACAGTACGATAAAAATCGTAAATGGGATCCAGATATTATGATACGGTTGGCTAAGTAGTCCTTTAAACATTTTTAAACCAAATAAAACATGGATACTTCCTAGAACACCCGGTAGTAAAAATAAGATACCAATTTCTTTACGAATCGCTTGTTTTAATAAACTTTGTCTTGTTCCGATCTTACGCAACATTTCGTAACGAATGGCATCACTATTTGCAGAAGATAAGATCTTGAACATCAAGCAGCTAGCTAACATCGTTAAGAAGGCGATCCCTAGGAAGAAGCCCATAAACTCAAATCCGGAAAATAGCGAATTGTAGATGTTAAAGACATAATATTTTTGAGAGAAGCTATTCTCACCATTTTCGCCACCAAGTGAAGGATTGTTTTTTTCGTTTTCAGCTACTAGAGCTTTGATCTTGTCCATTGAGGTCGTAAAGTCTGCAACATTTACGACTTGAAGTTGGCTTTCATCCAGACCTAGCGTATCAAAATCTGCTTGGCTGATCATTTTGATAGTTTTTGTTTTTTGATCAGGTAATTCGATTGCTTGTAATTGATATTGTGCGTGTTCGTTTTGCTCGATCTGTGTGGCATCATATTTTTCTACTTTATCCGTTGCTTCTCCTGAAGTAAAAATCGACTGATCTTTTACTTCTAGTGGATGTTGGTCAAATTGTTCTTTGATATAATAGATCGTTTGGTCATCTGATTTTTGATCGTAGACTACATTTAACGTTGGATCAAGTGCATTCACACTAGCTTGATCGATTTTTTGTGCGTTATTTAAGACAAGATCATAAGGTGCCACTGTATTCGTGTAAGTCATGATCTGATTACGAAAACCTAATCCAACGGTTAATGCACCAAGTGCTAGAGCAAATAAAATCGAGACCATTGATAGGATCTGTGTGAATTCGCGTACACGAAAACTTAGTTGTGACAAGGTGAAATTAGTTAACTTGCGAAAAACGATCGAGTTTGATCGTTTGAGTAAACCGATGACAAAGATCACGACCGAATGGAAGATCAAATAACTTCCTAAAATAATCGTGACTAGTGCGATTCCTAATCCCATAATTTGATACTTGATCATGTCAGATAAGAAATAGTAGCCGATCGCTAATGAGATGATCCCGACGATCGTTTCTAAAAATAACAATACAGGATTGCGTTTTAGACGCACCGGTGTACCTTGTTCTTTTAGTAGCTGTAAGACCGATTTTTTAACGATCGAAGAAGCATTGATAAATGAAGCAATCAAAAAGACAGCAACGAAATAGATCAGAGTTGCTAGCATGGCGGAAATGCTGATTGGTGTATAATGGCTAACACTAATGTTTAATTGGTTTACCAGTAATTGATTGACCAGTGCGGTTAGTCCAGTTCCGATCACCATTCCGACGATCGTAGCGACGATACCTGCTACAAACGTTTCGATAAAGATCATTTGAGCGATTTTCCCTGTTCGTGCACCTAATGTCATCAGCATCGCATAGGTTTTTTGACGCAAGGTCATTAAAAATGAGTTTGCATAAAGTACGTAAACAAAGGTGATGATCGCAAGTAAGACGGTTCCTAAGTGAAAGACAAGACCGACTGCGCTGATGGTGTTGCTGTGTTCTAAGAAATCTTTATTTGTAGCTAGACTTTCAAACATGTAAAAGATAGCAGAAGCGATTGCCAGTCCGGAAAATAAAATCATATAATCACGTAAGCGTGTCTTGATTCCTGTCAGTGAGAGTTTCCAAATCATCTTGAGACCTCCTATTGTTCCAGATTTCCTAGAGTCGTTAAGATCTCTTGATAGAATTGATTACGTGTTTTTCCGCCACGAGTAACTTCTTGATGGATCACACCATCTTTAATAAATAAGATACGTTTACAATAGCTTGCTGAAAAAGGATCGTGAGTCACGAGTAAGATCGAGACTTGATCGTTTTGATTTAATTCTTCCATCATATCTAGTAGATCTTTGGCGCTTTTTGAATCCAGTGCACCTGTAGGCTCATCACCTAATAAAATCGCAGGTTGTGTGATCAATGCGCGGGCAGCGGCGACCCGTTGTTTTTGGCCACCAGATAGTTCAGCTGGATATTGATTTAAGATCTCCGTAATTCCCAAACGAGTGGCTACGGTTGCGATTCGTTCTTTGATTTCTTTTGGTTTGACACCTTGTAAAGAAAGTGGAATCGCAATATTTTCACTAGCTGTCATTGTTTCTAATAAGTTGAATTCTTGGAAGATGAAGCCAATTTCTTTGGCACGAAAATCAGCTAGTTGATTGCCTTTTAGTGCGGTTAAATTACGATCATGGATCATGATCTCACCCGTCGTAGGTTGATCAAGAGTCGATAAAATATTTAATAGAGTTGATTTACCAGAACCAGATGCCCCCATGATCCCGACGAATTCACCTTTTTCGACAGTAAAATCGATACCACGTAAGGCTTGTGTTTGTTTTTCGTTTTTCTTCCCATATACTTTTGTAACTTCTTTTACTTGTACAATCGTTTCCATAACTTCCTCCTGTATGAATATGAATAGAAATCGACCGTTAAGTCCAAACATCACTAATTTGGACTAAGCGATCGATGTCCTTAAGTACTATACTAGTTGATTGAATCTAAAACTTCTAGGGACTTAAGAGGTATTTTTAGATTAATCGTTGGCGTTTAACACGTCTAATGCTTTGGTTGGAATTTTCTCTTGTGCGATATCATTTGGACCACTGACGATTCTGGTTTCACTGATTTCTGCTGAAATATAAGCTCCTGGTGTCAATGGTTGTGGATCATCACCACTAAGTTCATAGTCCATTTGTGTTTTTTCGCCTTTATCATTTACAAATGTGAAAGTGTAGTCGTAAGAGTAAGAGCCGTCGACTACATTGCCATTTGCATCTTTAGTCTCGTGTTTTTCAGGTACAGTTGTAGGTACTTTAGCATATGCTTCATGACCATTATAGGTTTTTTGATAGTAATTAAATCCGAAGACACCTCCGATAACGACAACGGCCAAAATAGCAATCCCAATAATTTTTTTCATAATTGAAAACCCCTTTGTAATAGTTTTGTTACGTTTATTATGAAAGATTTTGAAAGTAAAAACCATAGAATCAACTAACAGAACTGTTAGGTAAGCCATTTTTTGTCTAAACTGAGGAATAAAGTCATGTAATACCTTGGTTTTATCGGCTTTTATTTGATTAAAAGATTCTTAAGTCTTAAGTATAAATAGTCAAAAGCGGTGATTTTCTTCGTTTAATTAGAATCAAGATGCGTGTTGTACGACTTGGTTTTATGCTATCCTATATAAGAAATCAATGATAAAGGAGTTTAGCACATGAATCAAACGATCCAAAACATGCTCGAACATGTCTCAGTACGTGCATTTGAGCAAAAAACATTGTCCCCAGAAATTAAACAGACTTTAGTATCGGCAGCACAAAGCGGTTCGACTTCAAACTTTGTCCAAGCCTATTCGATACTAGAAATCACGGATCCTGCATTACGTGAACAGTTAGCCGATATTACGAATAGCGCACCTTATGTAAAACAAACTGGCACTTTTTATGTATTTGTCGCAGATTTGTATCGTCATGCTGAACTTTTACGTCAAAATGGTGAGGATCTAGCTGGTGTCAGTAATACCGAAGCGTTATTGGTTGCTGTAGTGGATGCAACGATCGCTGCACAAAATATGGCACTAGCAGCAGAATCTCTAGATCTGGGGATCTGTTATATCGGTGGAATCCGTAATGATATTGAACAGATCGCCAAATTATTGGACTTGCCTGATCATACATTGCCTTTATTTGGGATGACGATCGGTTATCCAATTGTTAAAAATGAAACCAAGCCTCGTCTGCCACAAGCAAATGTAGTAGCTGAAAATACTTATCCCAAAGCAACTTTTAGTGATTTCTCAGCATATGATGCGCAATTAGAAACGTATTATGGTGCACGCAGTAGCAATGCTCAAAAAGCTGATTTTTCTTCTAAAATGGCTGAATTTTTTGGCGTGACACGTCGTAAAGAGATTGCTGCATTTTTAGTAAAACAAGGATTTGATCTAAAACAATAATAGAAAAGAGGATGAGTATGTATATCAAACCATCGAAAGTAGCGATCGTTGGAACTGGTTTAGTGGGTTCTTCAACTGCTTTTAGTTTAATTACACAAGGTGTTTGTGATGAAGTACTATTGATCGATATCAATGAAGAAAAAGCCGCAGGAGAAGTGCGAGACTTGCGTAATTCGATTCGTTATTTAGACCGCAATGTGAAAGTCAAAACGGCAACGTATGCTGATTGTAAAGATGTCGACATTATCGTGATCACAGCAGGTGCGCCACCCAAAGCCGGACAAACGCGTTTGGATACGTTAGATTTAAGTGCTAAAATCGTCAAATCAATCGTAGAGCCAGTAATGGAAAGCGGATTTGATGGGATCTTTTTAGTCGTCTCAAATCCGGCTGACATGATGGCCTACTTAGTGTACCGCTTGTCTGGATTACCAAAAAACCAAGTCATCGGTACGGGTACTTCTGTCGATTCCGCACGTTTACAAAATTTTGTCGCAGATCTAGTTGATGTTGATCCTCGTAGTATCTATGCCTATGCAATGGGAGAACATGGTGATTCATTGATGGTTCCTTGGTCGACAGTGACCGTTGCTGGAAAACCGATTTTTGATGTGATCAAAGATAATCCAGATATCGTCGGTGAAGTTGATCTAGCAGATCTTGTCACAAAGACGACTAAAGAAGGCTGGGAAATCTATAACCGGAAAGGAACGACTTATTATGGGATCGCTTCTGCTTGTGTAGGGATCATCAAAGCCATTTTATTTGATGAAAATTCGATTATTCCAGTTTCGACTTTATTAGAAGGCGAATATGATGAAGAAGACATTTATGCTGGTGTGCCGGTCGTGTTAAATCGTGAAGGTGTATTTGATGTGTTAGAGATGCATATGACGACAGAAGAACAAGCCCAATTTGCACATTCAGCTGATGTGATCCGTACGTATACTGAAAAAATTCGTTCGTATATCGACTGATTTTTGATGAAAAAAAGATTGACAAACGATTAAAATAAGATTATAGTTTTCGATAACTTCATATAATCATTGCGTTGAAAAGAAGAGTACACGAAGATAAAAGCCAAGAGAGTTCCTGGATGGTGAAAAGGAATGTTTTAGAATCGTCGAAGATGGTCTTTGAGCAATTCACAGGTGAGTAAGTATGAGCCTGTGACGGATGTGCCCGTTAGCGCAACCTAGTATGATGGTACTAGTCGAGGTCGTTCTTTGTAAAAAGACGATAAACAAAGGTGGTAACACGAAAGCATTCGCTCTCGTCCTTTTCTATTTAGAAAAGGATGAGGGCTTTTTTTATTTTAAAAGGGGGAATTGATTATGAAAACAACAACAAAATGGGGATTAGTAGCACTAGGATTTGTCGCAACCTTTGTATTAGGAGCATGTGGTTCAAGCGCTTCTGGACAAGAAGACGACACCAAACTTGAAACAAAAGTCGTCGGAGTAGCTCCTGGACCATACGGGGAGATGGTAACAGATGTGATCAGTCCATTATTAAAAGAAAAAGGCTTTGTATTGGAAACGAAATTATTCAATGATTATATCCAGCCAAACAAAGCATTAGCTGGCGGACAGATCGATGCCAATCTATTCCAACATACATCTTATTTAGAAAAATTTGCTAAAGATAATGACTTAAAATTAAGCGTCGTGCAACAAGTGCCAACACTAGGCATGGGGCTATATTCAACGAAATTAAAAGAATTATCAGAGATCAGTGATCAACAAACGATTGCGATTCCAAATGATGCGTCTAATCTTGCTCGTGCGTTAAAATTGTTAGCAGCGAATGACTTGATCACGTTAAAAGCAGATATCGATGAAACGAAAGCGACCGTCAATGATATTGCGACCAATCCTAAAAATCTAACGATCAAACCTTTAGAAGCGGCTCAATTAGTTCGTTCGCTTGATACCGTAGATGTAGCAGCAGTTCCTGGGAACTTTGCTTGGGCAGCAAAATTGGATCCAGCTGATGCGTTGGCTTTGGAAAAACTAACAGATAACTACAAAAATGTCTTTGTTGTCCGCACAGATGAGAAAGACAGTAAATTTGCTAAAGCAGTCAAAGAAGTTTTAGATAGTAAAGCGTTCCAAGAAAAAATCGCTGATTCACCATTTAAAAACTTCGAACATCCTGCATTTTGGAGTGAGCAAAAATGAGTAGAGCCATAAAATTAGTCTTAAAACAAGTCAATGTAACGTATACCAAAGAGAATACGAGCGTCCATGCAGTCAAAGATGTCGATCTCACCGTTTATCAAGGAGAGATCTTTGGGATCGTGGGATTGAGTGGTGCAGGGAAAAGTACGTTGATCAGAACACTAAATGGCTTGCAAAAACCATCGAGTGGCCAGATCTTGATCGATCAAGAAGATATCGTACCGCAAAAAGGGAAGGCACTACGTCAAACGCGTCAAAAAATCGGAATGATTTTTCAGCAATTCAATCTGATCACCAATCGGACAGTAGCACAAAATTTGCTGTTTGCATTAAAAGCCAGTCACTATCCAAAAGAAAAACGAGAAGCACGGGTACGTGAATTATTACAGCTTGTCGATTTAGAAGAAAAATATGCCGCGTATCCTAATGAACTATCTGGTGGTCAAAAACAACGGATCGGTATCGCCAGAGCTTTGATCAATGATCCTGAGATTTTACTTTGTGACGAAGCGACGAGTGCACTAGACGTTGAAACGACAGAAGAAATCTTAAAATTACTAAAAGAGATCAATCAACGGTTAAACTTGACGATCGTATTTATCACCCATGAATTAGAAGTGGCCCATCGCTTATTTGATCGGATGGCAGTTATGGAAAATGGTGAAATCGTTGAACTAGCAGAAACGTATCACTTATTTGCTACACCCAAACATGAATTGACTAAGCGCTTAGTCGGACGATATTTTGATCTAGATTTTCCAGAAGAGTTAGATCAGCAACTGTCAACAGGAACTTTGATCGAACTACGGTATCAAGGGACATTTGCACTGGAACCACTCATCTCGGAAATCTCCAAACAATTTCCGGTCACGATCAGCATCGTGCATGGAAAGATCGAATATATCAAAGGTCAAGCGATCGGGATCTTACTCGTTCATTTGCAAGCCGAGACAAAATATAAAGCTTCGGTTTTAGAAGTACTAGCTGATCGTGTAGCGCAATGTACGATCATTAAGGAGGTCGCTTGATGGAAAGCACGTCAGAAATTTTACGATTATATTTGCCAAAAGCTTTGTTAGAAACGGCAGAAATGGTTGGTATCTCAACGATCGTTGGTGTAGTAGTTGGTGGTTTGGTCGGCTTACTCCTTTTTTTAGCAAGTCATGAACTATTTATCAAAAATCGGGCCTTACATCGAATCGCAGGATTCATTGTCAATGCGATCCGTTCTTTGCCATTCTTGATTTTACTAGTGACGTTATTGCCAGTATTGGCCTTGATTTTAAAAGATCCGTATACGCCATTAGGTGGTGCGCTTGCTTTATCGATTGCTGCGATTCCTTTTTTTGCCCGAATCGCCGAAGGAGCTTTTGCAGATATCGATCCAGGAGTTTTAGAAGCTAGTGTGGCACAAGGGGCTACGATCCCTCAAATCATTTTCAATGTATTGTTACCAGAAAGTCTGCCAGCATTGATCCGTGGAATCGTACTTACGATCATTAGTTTATTGGGATACTCGGCGATGGTTGGTACGATCGGAGCCGGTGGGATCGGTGACTTGGCAATTCAATACGGGTACAATCGCTATGAAACTGGTGTCTTGTTGAGTGTCATTTTACTTCTTGTCATATTAGTGCAGATCATTCAATGGACTGGCGATAAAATCGCGAGCTATTTTACCCACTAGATCAAACGTTAGCTTCTCATTCAATGGAGAAGTTAACGTTTTTTTGTCATGTTTTTCTAAAGCTTTCGTCACGATTTTTTCATAGAAACTTGTTATAATCAAGAGAGCATCTGAGCTATAAGGAGGAGTTACCATGGTCTATCGTTGTCAATGGGTAAAAGATGATCCAATCGAACAAGCTTACCATGATACAGAATGGGGAAAAGTCCATCAAACAGATGAAGCATTGTTTGAAGCACTGACTCTTGAATTGATGCAGTCTGGCCTAAGTTGGTCAACGATTCTAAAAAAACGGGCTAATTTTACCGCAGCATTTGCGAACTGGTCGATTCCAGAAATCGCACAATTCACCCCTGAAAAAGTCGATGAACTGATGGAAAATCAAGGGATCATACGTCATCGTAAAAAAATCGAAGCCGTAATCGCAAACGCACAAGCCGCACAAAAATTACAAGAAACATTTGGTGATTTGGCGACGTATTTTGCAACATTTACGGTCTATATGCCCGACCCTAAAGAGACGGCGCTTTTTTTGAGTAAGGAATTAAAAAAACGAGGCTTTAAATTTATTGGACCCACAACGAGCTACTCGTTCATGCAAGCTGTAGGAATGGTCAATGATCATGAAAAACAGTGTGCATTTAGAGAGGTGTGACCTGTATTAACAAGTATTTAAAATGGACTGGGATGAGTATCATTGGTCTTTTAGTAGTATATCTGATGATCTCCTATTGGTTTATTAGTTTTTTATTGATTTTAGCGCTAGTGCTTTTAGTCGTTCAAACAGTGCTCGCTAGAAAATATCATTTTCGTAACCGTTTGTCGCTCTATTTAGTATTGACGATGTGTTTTTGGTTGAGTGCGACACTAGTCGTTAGCCAACTACATATTCCTAAAGTCGTAGCGGTTCATCGTTTATTTCAAACGACGAAAAAAGCGACTGACACAAAGCAAGCAAGCGAGACGAAAACAACTGACACGCTAGAGACGCGTTTGAAAAATGCTTGGCAACCAATTTTAACCGAACAAAAAAATCCAGTAAGTATCGCGATTTGGGCAGATGGTCAATTGATCACTGATCAAAATAGTAACGAGCGCTTTTATACCGCAAGTATCGTCAAAGTAGCTGTCGCGACCCTTTTATTGCATACGATCCGTGAAAATGGGGAGACCCTTGATGAAGATGACTTAGAGTCTTTACGTTCAATGATCGAAGATAGCGACAATGAGGATACAACCTATTTATTAGATGAAAAAGCAGGTGGTTTAACTGCGTTACAAGCTATGTTTGATACCTTGAATATGAACGATACGAAAGTCGATGAAGAGAGTTGGGGATTGACTCAAACGACAGCAAGTGATCAAATCAAGTTGTTACGGACTGTTTTTGAGACTTCTGATTATTTAACAAAAGAAGAACAAGCTCAGATCCAAGAGTTGATGCGAAATGTTTCTGATGAGCAACGTTTTGGGATCGGCACACTTTCTGAGAATGTTGCCTTAAAAAATGGTTGGTTAAATGATGAAAAAGAAGATGGTAGTGAAACGTGGATCGTCAATAGTATCGGACAAGTCTCAAGTAATGATACACCGTATTTGGTGGCGATCCTATCTGCGGATAACGATACAATGGAATCGGGTGAAAACTTATTAGCAAGTCTAGCCGCAGCAAGTAATAACGTGTTGAATTCAAAATAACTTGCGCTTTTTTATCATTATGTTATGCTATCTAGGAACAAAAAAATTGAATGATTCACAAAGGGGAGTCCATCTGGGCTGAGAATGAGCAGTGCTCTAAACCCTCTGAACCTGTTTCGATCATGCGAACGTAGGGATTGTGAGAGTGACATAAATATGTCCTCCTTTGTGGATTCAGACAAAGGAGGACTTTTTTTGCAACAAAAAAATCGGATATGGGTGGAAGGAACGATCATGGCAGCACTGGGAATCGTGTTGTCTTTTATTCCACTAAATATCGGCAGTAGTTTTTCAATATCTTTAGGTCAGATCCCACTGATCGTATTTGCTTTAAGACGTGGAGTCAAAGCAGGAATGGCGGCAGGACTTGTTTGGGGATTATTGCATTTTGTAACAGGGATGGCTTATTTTTTAACACCTGTCCAAGTCGTATTAGAATATCCAGTAGCCGATGCTTGTCTGGGATTAGCCGGGATATATGCAGTTAAACTGCAAAATGGCTTAACACGAGACAACCGTCATCAAGTAACGATCGCCGCCATTCAAGGTGTTTTTTTAGGTACATTTGTACGTTACATTTTTCATTTTATCGCGGGTTGGATCTTTTGGGGAGCTTATGCTCTTTGGGGAATGAAACCGTGGCTCTTCTCACTTGTAATGAATAGTGCCAGTGGACTAGCAACAGCACTGGTTACGATGATTGCCGTATTGATTTTATTAAAGATCAGTCATATTTTTCAGCCAAAATAAAATGAACCGAGAGCGATCGCTCTCGGTTCATTTTTTCACAAAGGTAAAGATAATGGACAATTAATAATTACGTTCAAGCAATTGTCGGGTTAGTTTTTCGATTTGGTCACGAGCAGGACCTTGTGGTAATTGTTGAATACCGTTTAGTGCTCGCTCAGTATAATCTCTAGCAAAGGCTTTGGCTTTTTCTACACCATCATAGTGATGAACAAGTTTGGCTACTTGCTTGGCATCTTCTGGTGTCAGTTGTTCCTTTTTGTCTAACAAAGGTTTAAATGCTTCTGCGTGCTCTGCTTTTGCTAACAGTAGCGGCACAGTGTAGACACCTTGCGCTAAATCTTCTAAAACCGGTTTTTGTAAGACTTCTTCATCAGCCGTGTAATCTAGGATATCATCATAAACTTGGAATGCGATCCCGATATTGCGGCCGATCTCACCAGCTAATTTTTCGATTTCTTGTGAAGTTTGTCCAAAATGAGCCCCTTCTAAGCAAGCTAACCAAAATAATTCCGCCGTTTTACCATCGACGCTTTGAACATAATCTTCGATCGTTTCATTTTCTTTAAAGCGGTTGTTCATTTGATCAAGTTCACCTAGTAGCAATTGTTTCATTGCTTGAGCGTTGGTTTGCATAAAAGGTGAGCCGTTCATCGTATCGATCAGTAACTCAAAAAATAAAGTAAATAGTAAATCCCCAGTATAGACAGCTACGTCTTTACCATAGTGCGATTGTACAGTGATCACGCCACGACGTAGTGGAGAATCATCGATAATATCATCATGGATCAATGTTGCCATGTGAAGTAATTCAATTGATGCCGCAATTTTTGCTAAGCGGTCTTTGTCTTGTTTTGTACTATCTCCCAATTCAGCAAATAAAAAAAAGAAGGCTGGACGAAGGTATTTGCCACCTGCGCGGCTAAATTCAACCAAAGTTTCTTGGATTTCTTTGTTACGAATCGTCATGTGTTCTTCTAAAATTGAGCAAACGACTTGGAGTTTGCTCTGAATTGTAGGATAATCGTTCCAGTATGAGTGCATAATACAGCCCTTTCGGTAGTTATAATAGGATAGTCATATTCTACCTTATTTTCTATCAAATTGGCTAATTTTATGCAACTTGTAACAATTCAATGAAAGGAGAAGCGTATGTCATTAAAAGTATTCTTAGAATTAGTAGAATTTAAAGCAAAAACCGCAAGTGTGTTACCATTTTTGATCGGATTGTGTTATAGTTGGTATCATTACCGGTCCATTCATCTCGGATTTGTTCTAATTTATTTTCTTGCAATGTTTTTATTCAATATGGCCGTCGATATGCTCGACAACTATAACGATTACCATCACGCAACAGATATTCATGATTATCGCGAAAAAACCAATATTATTGGTCGGGAAAATCTATCAGTTCGCTTGGTGTTCTGGCTGATGACCAGTATGATCATCGTTTCCGCAATTATGGGATTGACCCTTGCGTATTTTGTTGGCTGGCCACTTTTTTGGATGGGATTATACTGTTACTTAGTAGGAATTTTTTATTCATCTGGTCCTAGACCTTTGTCTAGCTTGCCTTTAGGCGAGTTTTTCTCTGGGTTTACCATGGGCTTTATGATCTCATTGATTTGTGTGTACTTAAACACGTATGAATCGTTTGAATGGAATTTTTCAAGTATTTCCAGTATTTTTATTATAGCATTGCCGAATACACTGTGGATTGCAAACTTAATGCTTGCAAATAACACATGTGATATGGAAGAAGATGAAAAGAATAAACGGTATACATTAGCACATTATTTGGGCCGTAAAGGGTCATTGAATTTATTTGTGTTTTTTAATCTGTTTGCATTTATAGGAATTATCGCGTCTGTACTACTTCATTTGGCACCTGTAACAGTTTTACTGTCATTATTGATTGTGCCTTTTGTTTACAAACAAACGAAATTGTTTTTAGCAAAACAAGTGAAAAGAGAAACATTTATCTGTGCTATTCGTATTTTAGCTGTCGGATCGGCGGTGCAAGTACTAACTTATCTGTTGGGTATCTTAAT
>NZ_CAJYIS010000072.1 GCF_913775425.1 uncultured Enterococcus sp. | reverse complement strand
TATTGTATCAAGGATTCTTTTTCTTAGTCATATTAGTCCTACTCTCGATCCCATTAGGATGGTACATCAAAAAAATCATGCAAGGAGAGATCCCTAAATGGATGATATGGTTACGTCCACTCGAAAGACTAAGCTACCGTATGATTGGATCGGCTGCTAAGGGTGAGATGTCGGCGAAAAATTATTTATTTGCAGTTTTATCGTTTAGTAGTTGTTCATTGCTTTTTTTGATTGGGTTACTGATGGTCCAACATATATTACCAGGTGGTAGTGGATTGGAGCCTATTTCATTTTCATTAGCACTGAATACGGCTGTTAGTTTTGTGACGAATACAAACTGGCAAGCTTATAGTGGAGAGACAACACTCTCGAATCTTTCGCAAGCGCTTGGATTGACGGTACAAAATTTTGTTTCAGCTGGGGTAGGTTTAGCAGTATTGACGACATTATTTCGTGGACTGATGCAGACGAAAAAAAAGTGTTTAGGAAATTTTTGGCAAGATCTCACTAGAGGGCTTGTTTACCTATTTTTGCCCCTTTCTTTTTTACTGGCTATCCTATTGATTTCGCAAGGAACCGTCCAAACGTTAAGTGCTGGCTTGGAATATAAGACTCTTGAAGGACAAACTTCATGGTTGTATTTAGGACCGGCGGCAAGTCAAATTGCTATCAAGCAATTGGGAACCAATGGTGGGGGATTTTTTGGAGCAAATTCAGCTTATCCGTTTGAAAATCCTACTCTATTATCGAATTTTCTAGAAAACTTAGCGATCTTATTGATTCCTGCAGCATTGATCTGGACATTTGGTTTTTGGGTCAAAGAATGGAAACAAGGACGGACGATCGCGATCGTATCTGTCGTATTTGTTGTATTGGCGTTTATCGGAGTTGGGTTTAGTGAACTGCACGGACCAATGTTTAGCCAAGTTTTAGGTAATGCTAATCTTGAAGGCAAGGAAGTCCGGTTTGGTATCGGATGGTCGAGTTTATGGGCAGTAGCGACCACGGCCGCGTCAAATGGTTCAGTCAATGCGATGTTAGATAGCTTTACCTCTTTAGGCGGCGCGATCCCGATGTTTTTGATGCAATTAGGAGAGATCATCTTTGGTGGTGTAGGTAGTGGATTATATGGGATGTTGGCCTTTTTATTATTAGCTGTCTTTATTGCTGGATTATTAGTCGGTCGCACACCAGAATATTTAGGCAAAAAAATCGATGCATTTGATATCAAAATGGCAAGTATTGTGATTTTGACACCACTACTTTTGACTCTTTTCGGTGCAATGGCACTTACGGTACATCCTCAAATTACCAATTGGCTGACAAATACTGGACCACACGGGTTTAGTGAAGTCTTGTATGGCGCAACATCTTTAGCCAACAATAATGGAAGTGTATTTGCTGGTTTAACTGCGAATACGTCATTTATCAATAGTTTAGGTAGCCTTTTGATGATTTTATCACGCTTTTTACCAATTGTAACGGTCTTATATTTAGCTGAAAATATGGTACAAAAAAAACGAGTGGCACTAAATCAAGGCACGCTCTCGACAGTGAGTCCAACTTTTGTAACGATGTTGATCATTGTGATTTTAGTGATCGGTGCTTTAAGTTTTTTACCAGCTTTAGCATTAGGACCTATCGCAGAATTTTTTACTATCAAATAGACGGAGTGAAGACAGATGAAATCAATTTATCGTTGGGCAATTGGGCAATCTTTTAAAAAATTAGACCCACGACAACAAATTAAAAATCCAGTAATGTTTATCGTATATATCGGTTCGATCATGACGACTGTATTGTGTTTTTATCCAAGTACCATCCCCAACTGGTTCAATATCGCAGTTACAGTCTGTTTGTGGCTGACGTTGTTGTTTGCTAATTTCGCCGAAGCAATAGCGGAAGGTCGTGGCAAGGCGCAAGCGGATAGTTTGAAACAAGCGAAAAAAGAAGTGATGACGTACAAAATCAAGACGTTAGCAGATATCGAGAGACAAGAATTTGATGAAGTTCGCTCCTCTGATTTGATTCGTGGTGATTTAGTATACGTAGCTGCAGGCGAACAAATACCGGCTGATGGAGATGTAATCGCAGGTGCGGCATCAGTAGACGAAAGTGCAATCACAGGAGAATCGGCTCCAGTGATCCGCGAATCTGGTGGTGATCGTAGCGCAGTAACAGGTGGAACGAGAGTCGTATCGGATTATTTGGTGATTCGGGTATCATCTGAAAGTGGAAATTCATTTTTAGATAAAATGATTGCGATGGTCGAAGGGACGAAACGTAAAAAAACACCAAACGAGATTGGGTTACAAATTTTTTTGATTACGTTAACCATTATTTTCTTGGCTGTAGCCATTACATTAGTGCCCTTTACTGCATTTAGTAGTCAGTTATCAGGACAAGGAGAAGCCTTATCGCTGATGATCGTGATCGCGTTGTTGATCTGTTTGGCACCAACAACGATTGGCGCGCTAATTTCTTCTATTGGTATTGCTGGGATGAGTCGTCTAACGAAAGAAAACGTCATTGCTTTAAGTGGACGAGCGATCGAGGCTGCTGGTGATGTCGATATTTTATTACTAGATAAAACGGGAACCATCACATTGGGGAATCGTCGAGCAAGTGAATTTTTACCTGTTAAAGGTGTAAGTGAAGTGGAATTAGCAAATGCTGCTCAACTTGCTTCATTAGCAGATGAAACGGCTGAAGGAAGAAGTATCGTGATCCTAGCTAAAGAACGGTTTGATCTACGTGAACGCACTTTTCAGCAGTCTGAAGTCAAATTTATCGATTTTAGTGCGAAAACAAGAATGAGCGGTATCGATTATCAAGGCGATCAGATTCGTAAAGGTGCTGCAGATACGATGAAGCAATATGTGGTTTCTTTAGGAAGTGACTATCCAAAAGAATGTGATGAAATCGTAGAAAAAATCGCACGTGCGGGGGGGACACCACTAGTCGTTGTAAAAAATGGACAAGTATTAGGTGTCGTCTATCTTAAAGATATTGTCAAAAATGGGGTTAAAGAAAAATTTGCCGATATGCGTAAAATGGGAATCAAAACGATCATGATCACAGGAGATAATCCACTGACTGCTGCCGCGATCGCTGCCGAAGCTGGAGTAGATGATTTTTTAGCGGAAGCGACACCCGAAAATAAAATGGAATTGATCCGTAAGTATCAGGAAAAAGGTCACCTTGTTGCGATGACGGGTGACGGGACGAATGATGCACCTGCTTTAGCGCAAGCCGACGTCGCGATGGCGATGAATACTGGAACGCAAGCAGCTAAAGAAGCAGGAAATATGATCGATCTGGATTCTAGTCCGACCAAATTATTACAAGTTGTTCAAATTGGGAAACAATTATTGATGACGAGAGGTGCATTGACGACATTTAGTATTGCCAATGATATTGCCAAATATTTTGCAGTTATTCCTGTTTTATTTTATGGAATCTATCCACAATTGATCCAATTAAATATCATGGGATTATCTAGTCCGCTGACAGCGATCTTATCGGCAGTCATTTATAATGCGGTGATTATTATTGCGCTAATCCCATTGGCTTTAAAAGGAGTCAAGTATCAGGAGAAACCAGCGAGTCAAATTTTACGTCACAACTTGCTCATCTATGGACTTGGCGGGATTATTGCACCATTTATTTTTATCAAACTCATCGATAGTGTACTTTCACTCATCATAGGATAATTTTTTAGTATAATAGAAAAAGGAGAAGCAGATGAAAAAAGAGATCATGAGTAGTCTACGTTTTTTAATATTTAGTGTGATGTTATTTGGTGGAGTCTACACGCTTTTAGTGACAGGAGTCGGCCAATTGCTCTTTCATACCCAAGCGAATGGTAGTCAAATTGTTGTTGGCGATCAAGTAGTCGGTTCTAAATTAATCGGCCAAACGTTTGAAGAAGACCGTTATTTTTCAGGACGCAGTCAAGAAGTCAGTCAATTAGCACCAAGTTCTGCTACTCAAGAGGAAATAGTCACGAACCGTACAAAAAAAGAATTATTGAAAAATCCATCAGAAACCAAAGTGCCAATCGATTTAGTTACGGCATCGGCTAGTGGAGTTGATCCAGATATTAGCCTTGAGGCAGCAACATTTCAGATTGAACGAATCGCAAAAATACGAAATCTAGCTCCATCTGAAATTTTACAGTTGATCAAATCAAATCAAGAACATGATTGGTTTTCAAATCGTACATTTGTTAATGTATTAAGATTAAATATTGCGCTAAATCAATTGGATCAATAAAAAGACAAAGGGGGTATGGAGGTGGATGGATATGATGCGTATCAACTAGGTACGGAACATCTTGGGAAATTACGAGTGTTTTTTGGTTTTGCAGCTGGTGTTGGTAAGACCTATGCCATGCTGTTGGAAGCTCACGAATTACAAGAAATCGGAAAAAGAGTCGTGATTGGGTATATCGAACCGCACGATCGACCTGAAACCAATCGTTTGATTGCTGGTTTACCACAAATCCCAACGAAAAAAATCCATTACAAGACACTTGAATTATGTGAGCCAGATATCGATCGTATTATTCAAGAAAAGCCAGAAATCGTGTTGATCGACGAATTAGCGCATACAAATGCGCACGGATCACGCAATAAAAAAAGATATCAAGACATTGAAGAGCTATTAAAAGCCGGAATTGATGTTTTGACAACAATCAATGTACAGCATATAGAAAGTTTAAATGATATCGTGACACAAGTGACGGGTATCGATGTGAAAGAAACGGTACCGGATACTTGTTTGCAACACGCCTCGATCAAAGTCGTCGATGTCGAACCAGATGAATTGATCGAACGATTAGAACAGGGGAAAATATATGCTGACCATACTATTCAACAAGCATTAGCTCATTTTTTTATTCCAGAAAAATTAGAAAAGCTACGTGGTTTAGCGATCCAACGAGCTTCTGATCATATCAATCGCATCAGTAGCCAAACATTAGGGATCCAAAGTCATTTACTTACGATCGTATATGATGACTTTCCCAAGATGTCAGAAAAATGTATTCGTTGGACTTCTCGTTTGGCGCAGGGGTTTCGTGCTGAATGGACCGTAATCGATATCCGTACCAAAGAACAAGCGAATTCTTATCATATACTAGCTGAAAAGTTAGGTGCAAAAGTCATGACGATTGAGCTTGAAAATAGTGTCGAAACCATCGTAGAATTTGCGAAATTGACCGGAGTTACAGATATCATCATGGGGAAAAATCTAGGGCAACCGTGGTATGAAAAACTATTTAATGAACCTCTAGAAGATCGTTTACTCAGACAATTACCGAACACTGAATTGCATCTGATTCCATTTCATGAAACCAAGAAATCAAGATGGTTTGAGCTAAAAGCACAAATGACAATAAATGGAAAAGACGCGAGTGTTGCCATCGGTGGTGTCGTCGGTGCGACGTTACTTACAGAAGGAATGAAATTTTTACATGTCGGCGACCAAAATTTGATGCTTGTTTATATTTTCTTTGTCTTGTTGATTGCTCGAGCGACATCCGGCTATCTTTGGAGTGCTATAGCTTCGATTGCTAGTGTTTTAGCGTTTAATTGGTTTTTTGTTGAACCTTTGTATTCGTTGACAGTCTATAAACAAGGCTATCCACTGACCTTATTGATTATGCTCGTTGTGGCATTGATGGTCAGTAATTTAATGGTTCGTTTGAAGAAACAAGTGCAAATGGCTATGGCTAAGGAAAAACAAATGGAAATTTTGTATGAGTTGAATAAACAATTTGTTTTAGTCGATGGTCGTGCACAAATTTTGTCGATTACAGCGACTTATCTCTCTCGCTTGTTATCGAGAGAAGTGGCGATATTTGATCGAGAAGGTCAGCTCGAAACAGTCTGCGTTCATCAAAAGCAAGAGTCAGTATTGTCTGAAAAAGCAGAAGCAGCTGTTGCCTTTTGGAGTGCTAAAAATCAAAAAGAATCAGGTTATGGCACCGATACATTAACTGGAGCGAAAGGATTTTATCTGCCGGTCGCAACACGGGAACGTACATTAGCTGTACTGGGGATCAAATCAAATAGTGAAGTTGCTTTAGAAAATGATCAGTTCAACTATATCAAATTAGTTCTCGCTCAATTAGCAATCGTTTTAGAGCAGAGTGAATTGAAACAAGAAAAAAATGCGATTCAATTCGAAAATGCACAAGAAAAGGTTCGCAGTAACTTGCTTCGAGCGGTATCACATGATTTGAGAACACCTCTAACAGTTATTTCTGGAATTGCTCAAGCTCTAGAAAAAGGAGAAGAATTAGATAGAGAATTGCAAAAGGAATTTTTACAAGATATCCAAATTGAAGCGCAGTGGCTGATTCGAATGGTCGAAAATCTACTGTCGATTACTCGAATCAATAGTACGACTATGGATGTCAAAAAGACAGCTGAACCCGTCGAAGAAATCATGGAAGCTGTTTATCAACATGTCAAAAAAGTATACCCGCAAGCACAAGTTCAGATTCAATTACCAAAAGACATGTTATTTGTACAAGTTGATCCTATTTTGATCGAGCAAGCACTGTTTAATTTAGTTGAAAATGCCTTTCGCCATGGAAAACCAGAGCAAGCAATCATTATTAATATCTATCAACAAGAACAAACGATCGTATTTGAAATTGAAAATGAAGGAGAAATTAAGTTCGAGCAGTTTCAAAAATTACAGGCAAATTTAACTCAAGAAAGTGAAGTGCCGATCGATTCTAAAAATGGATTAGGAATCGGTTTAAGTATTGTAAAAACAATCGTGCACGCGCATCATGGACAGATACGTATAGCGGTTCAACAGCATAAGACCCATGTTCAAATTTTGTTACCAGGAGGCGAATAAATGAAGCAATCGATTTTGTTAGTAGAAGACGATGAAAAGATTATCGCATTTATGGAAGTAATTTTGACACAGGAACATTATCAATTGCATATTGCCATGAATGCTTCAGAAGCTTTGATGATGTTTCAAACAAATACAATCGATTTAGTTTTATTGGATTTAGGACTACCAGATATGGATGGTATCGAATTGTTAAAAATCATCCGGCAACAAATGAGTCTGCCAATATTGATTTTGTCGGCGCGTACGAACGAATTGGAAAAAGTAAAGGCACTTGATCTTGGGGCAGATGATTATATAACAAAACCTTTTGGAACACAGGAATTACTTGCAAGGATCCGTACCGCTACTCGGCGAAATAGTTTGATGTCCGGAACTACTCAAAGTATTGAAAATAAAGATCTACGTATCGATTTTGATAAAAAATTAGTGTATAAAGAAAATCAAGAAATCCATTTAACAAAAAATGAGTATCGTATCCTTGAAGTGATGTTTTTAAATATTGGGAAAATCGTCAATTATCAAACACTGGTGACGAGTGTTTGGGGGCCATATGCAGAGGATCAAAAAACTTTACGTGTGAATGTGTCAAATATTCGTAAGAAAATCGAAGAACAAACA
>NZ_CAJYIS010000071.1 GCF_913775425.1 uncultured Enterococcus sp. | reverse complement strand
TGATCCCAGTCATCGATTGGTGTATCGGCAACTTGGATTTTTCCACCTTGATAGGTTTCATTTGGGTTATACACCCCTTCAGTCATGCCAGCAGCTGTTGTTAAGATTTTCATCGTTGAACCTGGTTCATAAGTATCTTGGACTAAAATATTTCCCCATTTGAAGGTATCGGTGTCCGTACCTTCTTTTGTTTCTGGATCAAACGTTGGTTGTTGGGATAACGCGATGATTTCTCCAGTATCCGCTTTGACCAACATAGCCGTCATATTTTCCGCATCTAATTTATCGAAATATTCTTTCATATATTGATCTAAATACACTTGGATTCGACTATCTAATGTCGTATAGATATCTTTTCCATCTTCAGCTGGTGTAGATTCTGAGATCGTTCCTGGAAGTGGATTTTGATAGTTATCTTTTTGATAGACAATCTTTCCATCTTTTCCTTTTAAGATATCATTATACGCCGCTTCGATCCCCATTTTTCCGACAAGTTCTTTTTCGCCGGTCTTTTCTTCCACAACGTCAGTATATCCAATCAAATGAGAAGCAAATGCTCCATTAGGATATAAACGTGCTGGGCTTTCATTAAAGTAAATCCCGACAATATTTTGTTTTTCCATCGCTTCTTCGATGGCTTGTTTTTGCTTAAGGGTCAAATTTTTTGCACTGTTGATTTCTACTTGATAGGATTCTGCTTTTTCACCATTTTCTAACTGTTTCACCACGTCGTCGACATCGACCGCTTCGACTTGCGTTTTTAAAATTTTTGCTAAAGCTTCAAAATTCTTTGGCTCAGCATATAATTTTTTATCTCCAGTCGTATAGGTCTTTGATAAGATGATGTAAGCGGAATAAGAGGTAGCATCTTCAGCAATCGCGATCCCATTACGATCGTAAATAGTCCCTCGTTTGGCCGCCACGGTCTGACTCCCTTTATAAAGAGCATCCGTTTTATCTTTTAATGATACATCAGAAACTTTACCTGCTAATACGATATAACTCAAACGGCCCGCAAATAAAAAGAACATCACAAAAGTCATAGAGAACAAAAAGATCCCTACTTTTTTGCGATTGCTCTTAGGTGTGCCATTGTGTTTAGTGAAATATCGCTTGATTTTTTGTATGAGATTCATCTATTTCACATTCCTTAAATTATCCTCTTTATTGGTTAATCCTTTTTCTTCAGCGATTTTTTTGATTCGATCTGTTTTGGTTAATTCATTTTTTTCTTGACGCAAGTCATTGATTTGATTTTGATTTTTTGTAATTTCACTTTGTACGCCTGAGATCGTATTTTCGACTGAACTGATCGTCGTACGCAAGTTAATCGTAAATAGACCTAATGCAATAGCTCCCACAATAATGCTTGCAATCAAATATCTTTCTAGACGGCTTAAGACCGCCAAGCGATGTGCAGGAGATGTTGGCACCGAAACAACTTCAGGACGAACAAGTTGATCAGCATAGACTGTGGATTGTTCGACTTGTTCCTCAGGTGTTAATGGTTGGAATTGATCTTCTTGAAACTTCAATTCAGCCATGATGAATCTCCTCACTTTCTTTTATTCTCTCTACAATCCGTAGCTTCGCGCTACGAGAACGATTATTTTCAGCTAATTCTTCTTTAGATGCCGTAATCGGTTTACGATTGACTAAACGTAACTCTGGTTGAAATTCTTCAGGAATCATCGGCAATCCCGGCGGAACATCTTTTTGTTGACTAAATTCTTTAAACATCGTTTTGACGATCCGATCTTCTAACGAATGGAATGTGATGACACTGATTCTGCCATGAAGATCGATTAGTTCGATTGCTTGTTCTAATGAATCTTCTACCACACCTAATTCGTCGTTGACTGCGATTCGAATAGCTTGGAAAATCCGTTTAGCCGGATGACCGCCTTTTCGTCTAGCTGGTGCTGGAATCGCTTCTTTGATCAAGTCCACTAATTCTCCAGTAGTTTTGATCGGCTTTACTTCGCGGGCACGTTCGATTTCACGTGCGACTTGTTTTGAAAATTTTTCCTCTCCATAACGAAAGAAAATTTTTACTAATTCATGGTAACTATATGTATTGACCACATCATATGCAGAAAATTCTGCTGTCTCATCCATGCGCATATCGAGCGGTGCATCTTGATGGTAACTAAAGCCACGTTCTGCTTCATCTAGTTGCGGTGAAGAAACACCCAAATCATACAAGATCCCATCGACACGTGAGACACCTAAAGCCATTAGTTCTTCCTTTAAATAGCGAAAATTACGCTTAATAAACGTTACTTGTCCTTTTTCAACATAAGGCGCTAAACGTTTTGTAGCAAAATCAATGGCTTTTTGATCTTGATCAAATGCATAAAGATGACCTGAATCCCCAAGTTGTTGAAGAAGATATTCACTATGCCCTGCGCCTCCTAAGGTACAATCCACATAAATACCGTCTTCTTTGATATTCAATCCGTCAACAGTCTCTTGTTTCATGACTGTATAATGCTGAAATTCTGTCATCTTCTGCCTCTTTCTAAAACCCGAAATCTATCATATTTTCGGCAATCTCATCAAAATTTTCTTCTGCTTCAGTTGAGAAAGATCGCCATTTTTCTTCATCCCATATTTCAATTCGATTGGCTACACCAATAATGGTGCAATTTTTCGTTAAATTTGCATAGTCACATAATGTTTTTGGAAGGGTAATTCGTCCTTGCTTATCAAATTCACACTCCGTTGCAGCGGAATAGAGAAAGCGGACAAAGGTGCGAGCTTCTTTTTTCGCTAAGGGCATATCACTTAATTTTTGTTCCATTTTCGCCCATTCATCTTTAGGGTAACCAAAAAGACAGCCGTCTAGTCCTCTTGTAATCACAAATTGAGGCACTAGTTGCTCGCGCAGTTTCGCGGGAATAATCACTCGGTTTTTGGCATCGATTGTATGCTGAAATTCGCCCATCAACAACGCAAAAACCCCCGTTCACCACTTGATAAATCAAGTCTACCACAATCCCCCACTTTCTACCACATTTTCTCAAAAATTGAAAAAAAAGTTTTCTTTTCTGCTTTTTTTCAACATGAGTTTTGCAAATCTAAACAATCAGTCCGATCACGCTAGTTACAATCAGTAAGATGTAAATAAATAACGTAAATAAAAAGACCATCCGCCAATACATTTTGAAAAAACGTTGGTAATGGATCTCATCAAAAAAGTACGCATGTACAAAAGCCAATCCGATCGCTAGTAAGATAATCGACATAAAGTAGTAAGCTAAAAGCGTGGTACCAAGGACTTCTAAAGATAATTCATGGAATCCAATAATCAAAAAGAACGTTGCGATATCTGGTGCTTTAATGTTGAATTTCTTTTTTAATTGAAAAAACCTCACGATAAATTGTGCACCAAAAAGTGCGATGATTGGAAAAATATACCAAAAAAGTAAACTAACTGTAAATGTAAACATAATGTATTCCTTCCTGATTCTCTATAGATTGAGAGAAGTTTTATTATTTCGGGCTTTAGAAAAATTTAGAAAACGGTTGACGTGAGTTGAATCGTCTATTCGTATTCATTGATTGTCATAACTAGTAAAGGTGTGGATCGCTACGCATTCCAAGACTCTGTTTGCATATCGCTTTCTCTTTGAACGGCGAATAAAAAAAGAAAAATCTTCTTTAATTTACGCTTTTGAATCTTGAGTTCTGCTATACTTGAGAGTAAACTAAGTTATAACTGATTGTTTAGAAAGGTGAGGCATGATGAGCGGAAAAAAACCTAAAAGCCGATTTGAAAAAATTACGATGGTCGTTGTCTGGTTAATGTTGATTTTAACCATTGGATCTATCGTACTAGGTGCAATCGCAAGTATCAAAGGATAACAGACAATGAGCTGAAAACCGTAGCGAGAACTACGACTTTCAGCTCGTTTTTTCTTGTTTCGCAATGGCTAACAATTCCTCTGCATGTTGGACTGTAAGCTTCGTTACTTCTGCTCCAGCTAACATTCGTGCTACTTCATGCACTCGTTCTTCATTTGACAAGCATTCCACTGTCGTTTTTGTTCGTCCATCGGTTACTTCTTTTTTGATAAAGTATTGATAATCCGCAAATGCAGCCACTTGAGGCAAGTGGGTAATACACAAGACTTGTGAACGTCGCCCGATCGTAGCGATTTTTTGCGCAATCGCTTGAGCTACGCGTCCACTAACCCCCGTATCGACTTCATCAAATACAATACTGGTCAACGCTTGGTTCTCTGAGAAGACTGTTTTTAATGCCAGCAAGATTCGCGACAATTCTCCACCACTGGCCACTTTAACTAGTGGCTTCAGCGGTTCACCAGGGTTTGTGGATAAATAAAACGCCACCTTATCCATCCCTCGCTCGCCAAGCTCTACTTGTGTATCAAAACGGATTTGAAAATCTGTATTTTCCATATACAATTCTTTTAACTCAAGCAAAATCCCTTGTTCTAAACGTTTTGCGATTTGCTGACGTTTCTCATGCAACGTTTGCGCTAGTGAAGTGACGAGAGCTTGTTTTTGCTCTAATGCTTCACTTAAAGCAGCCAATTGTTCATCTGAGTGATCTGCTTCTGCGACTTCTTTAGTGATCTGTTCATAATAAGCTAATACTGCTTCGATGGAATCACCATATTTACGTTTGAGCTGACGAATCACTTCTAGACGGTCATACACTTCTTCTAAACGTTGTCCATCAAATTCCAAACTATCGATTTGACGTGAAAGATCAGAAGTCGCTTCTTGCACTAAGTAATAAGCCGATTGCAACGATTCTGCCATTCGTTCATATTCTTTATCAAGTGCCGCGATCCCTTCCATCTGTCCTGTAGCTTGGCTTAGTTGATCTGTCGTTCCTTGACCATCTTGTGTCAAAAGCTGATACGTCGCAGCTAGCGCATCTACGATCTTTTGGAAATTTGCCAATTTATCGCGTTCTTCAATCAAAGCCTCTTCTTCACCAAGCTGTAAATTAGCTTGTGCTAACTCATCTAATTGAAAGTGAAGCATATCCATTCGCTGTACATAGGACTGCTCATTTTGTTTGATTTGCATCACTTTTTTCTGTAATTTTCGAAAGTTCTGGTACTCTTCTTGGTAATGACTCAGTTGTGCGGTGAATTTGGCATCACCAAATTCATCGACTAGACGTAAATGTTGATCGGGTTGTAACAGTGCTTGATGATCGTTTTGACCTTGGATATCGACTAGAAAAGCGCCGATTTTCCGTAGATTAGCTAGCGTCATGACGCGGCCGTTGACCCGACAAATTGATTTACCAGTCAGTGCCATATCCCGTTGTACGATCAAAAAATCTTCTTCACGATCAAGTCCTAATTCCACGAGTAAATGGTCAAAAGCTTCTTGTGTCGGCCATTCAAACACACCTTCTAGTCGACAACGATCTGCTCCTTGACGAATCATCTCTACTGAACCTCGACCACCGGCTAAAAGCCCCATCGCATCGATAATGATCGATTTACCCGCACCTGTTTCTCCCGTCAGAGCATTCATTCCTTGATAAAAATTTAAATGTAACGATTCAATGATCGCGAAATTTTCAATTGTAATCTCGATCAGCATCTCTTCACCTAATTTCCCTACTGCTCGTAACGTCTAATTTCTTCGTAGATCACGTCGCGTGCTTCGTGTGTTTTTGTGATCATCAAGATCGTGTCATCATCCGTCATCATCCCGAATAATTCTTTAGTGTAATAACTCTCCAATAAATTTGCTAGCGCACGAGCATTTCCTGGCATCGTATTGATCAGGACAAATTTATCCATCTTATCGACTGAACGAACAGCATGTTTTAATAAATTTTCCATCCGTTGCGCGACTTCGACATCATTTTGTGCCGGCAAACTATAGCGATATCCTCCCGTAGCAGCTGGCACTTTGATCAATTTTAATTCCTTGATATCACGCGAGATCGTAGCTTGAGTAACTTGAATCCCACGTTGTTCTAAAATCGCAACAAATTCTTCTTGTTTGGCGATATCTTGTTCACTTAACAAGCGCGTCAATAATTGATGACGATCTTTTTTTCTCATACTTTCGCTCCTTTACGTCAATTGCTGATGCGCACGAGCGACTAACTCTGCGATATCGATCGTTGGATCGATTTTACCGATTCCCGTGCTTTTTTTCAAATGAACAATAAATTCAATATTTCCTTCTCCACCTGTAATGGGCGAGAAATCTAATTGTTTGACATCGTAACCTTCTTTAGCAGCAAATGTCGTGATACGTTCGATAACTTCTTGATGCGTTTTCGCTTCACGAACGATCCCGTGCTTTCCGACTGCTTCTTTGCCGGCTTCAAATTGCGGTTTGATCAACGCCATCACATCTCCTTGGTCAGCAAGGATTCGATGTAAATTCGGTAAAATCAGGCGCAATGAGATAAACGATACATCGATTGTTGCAACTTGAGGAACACGCTTGAAATCTTCTGGGTTCGAATGTCTAAAATTCACTCGTTCCATGACGACCACACGTTCATCTTGTCGTAATTTCCATGCAAGTTGATTATACCCTACGTCAAGCGCGTAACTTAATAATGCCCCATTTTGCAGGGCAACATCGGTAAAGCCACCTGTTGAAGATCCAATATCTAACACAACTTTATCGGTAACGGTAAAGTCAAATACTTTTAATGCTTTAGCTAATTTCAATCCACCTCTGGATACATAAGGCAGCTTTTGTCCTTTGATTTCTAAAGGTGTTGTAGCATCGATCTTCTCACCTGGTTTATCCAAGCGTTCGCTGTTGATTTCTTTATAAACCAAACCTGCCATAACGCCTCGCTTAGCTTGTTCGCGGGTCTCGAATAACCCTTGTTGGACTGCCAATACATCCACTCGTTCTTTTTTCATGTTATGCCTCTTTCTGTAGTGCCAATTGTGCAAGAATAGCTTGCATCGGTGCAGTCGTACGGTTCTCTTGTGCTAATGTGGTTAAAATCTCTTGTGCCTCTTCCAATTGTCTAGTTAGCGCAGCTTTTGCACCAGCTAATCCTAATAATTTTGGATAAGTGCTTTTGTCTAATGCTTCATCACGATGAGCAGTTTTGCCTAATTCATCAGTCGTGGCGATCACATCTAGAATATCATCCCGAATTTGAAACGCAAGACCGATTTTACGCGCTAATTGATCTAATTGTATCAATTCTTGCTCACTTACTTGACTGATAATCCCACCAGCCAATAAAGCAAATCGGATCAATTCACCGGTTTTTCGTTCGTGAATGGCTTGCAATTCCACTTGGTCTATTTGACGTTTTTCACCGCGCATATCCGCTACTTGACCTGCGACCATCCCACTTGGACCAGAACTAGTCGCTAGCAATGTAACTAAACGAACCGTATCTTTGGCATCAAATTCTATACTCGCTAGTACTTGGAAAGCTAATGTCAGTAACGCGTCACCAGCCAAAATCGCCATATCCTCACCAAATACTTTATGATTCGTCGGTTTTCCGCGGCGAAGATCGTCATCGTCCATTGCCGGTAGATCATCATGGATCAATGAATATGTATGCACCATTTCTAAAGCAGCGGCTGCATCGATCGCCGCTTTAGGAATAGTTGGTTGAAACAATAAGACTGTACTAAGCAACAGTAGTGGGCGAATTCGTTTTCCACCAGCGTCTACTGAATACTGCATACTTTGTGCTAAGCTTTTTTCGTTCGTTTCGTCTTGGATCATTTGAGCGATTTTTTGCTCGACTGCAACTAAATGCTCATTCATCATCTTCATTTTGCATCCTCTTCAAATGGTAATTCTTCATTGGTATCACTCATGATCTTCGCTAATGTTTTTTCTGCATGAGTCAGCGTATCTTTACATTCTTTACTTAATTCCATGCCTCGTTTAAAAGCGGTTAGTGATTCTTCTAGGGCAATATCCCCTTGTTCTAATTGGGTGACAATTTTTTCTAATTCAGCTAATGATGCTTCAAATGTCTGTTGGGTCATCTACTTGTCCTTTCTTGACGTCTCGTACATCTACCTTGGCTTGTCCGTCGGCTAAATGCAAGGTCAAATGATCGTTTGTATTTAATTGCTCCACCGAACGAATGATTTCGGTGTCACTTGTCGCATAACTATATCCTCGACTCATAATCTTTAAGGGACTTAATAGATCGAGTGCTTGGATTGTTTGATTGGCTTGTTGTTGTTTTTGCATAAGTACTCGAGTCATAGCTTGCATCAAACGTGTAGTCGTGTAGGCTTGCTCTTGCTGTTTTTGTGTCACTTGATTCTTCATCTGTTGTGGCGATAGCCGATAAGTGGCTGCAGCGACACGCTCGTTTTCTTTAGCGAAGCGTGTACTGATCACATGCTGTAGTCTTTGAATCATCACATCTACTTTTTGGATCTTCGATTCATATAGCCGCTCCGGCTGTCTCAAAATGTACGAATTGGCTAACGCTTGATACCGTTGTTTCTTCAAGTCGATCTGATGTAAAAAAGCTTGTTCCAATCGCAGTTGTTTTTCTTTGATCGCTAATACTTCTTGGGTCAATACCGGCACAGCCAATTCAGCAGCTGCTGTCGGAGTAGCTGCACGAACATCCGCAACTAAATCGGCAATCGTCGTATCTGTTTCGTGCCCGACCGAAGAAATCACAGAAATAGGCATCGACACAATCGCTCGAGCCACTTGCTCTTCATTAAACGGCCATAAGTCTTCAATCGATCCTCCACCTCGACCCACGATCACAGTATCAAAATCACCTAATTGTTTCACGCGTTCTAAATTTTCTACTATATTTGCCGCCGAACGTTCTCCTTGAACGACGGTAGGAAATAGCACGATTTGTGCA
Source organism: uncultured Enterococcus sp. (assembly GCF_913775425.1). GTDB lineage: Bacteria > Bacillota > Bacilli > Lactobacillales > Enterococcaceae > Enterococcus_G. Next base: position 31,777 of record NZ_CAJYIS010000071.1, on the reverse strand, counting down.
ATCGGGTATCGTCTTTGGACAGTCGTCATAATGTCGCGGATCACGGCACCACTAGGAGACGTTAGTACTGCGATTCGTTTGGGAAATTTAGGCAATGCACGTTTTTGACGATTGAATAATCCTTCAGCGGCTAGCTTTTCTTTTAATTGTTCAAATGCTTGATATAAAGCCCCCACACCATCTGGTTCCATATGTTCGACATATAATTGATAGTTTCCCGTCGTTTCAAATAGTGAAATGCGCCCGACTACCAAGACTTTCATACCTTCTTTTGGTTCAAAATTCAATTTTGCAAAAGCTTGCTTGAACATCACTGCCGACAGCTTAGCCTGATCGTCTTTTAAACTAAAGTATTGATGGTTTGGACGCAGCCTAAAATTTGAAATCTCTCCAGTCAAATAAACGCGCTCCAAATAAGGATCTGCGTCAAATTTACGTTTCAAATAGGCGGTAATCGCCGCAATGCTAAGATAATTTGTTTTCACTTAATCGTCTCTCCTGACGTTTTGCAGCTTCATAAGTTTGTTGCATCAACATCGTAATCGTCATCGGACCCACACCTTTTGGAACCGGTGTGATAAAACTAGTTAATGGCGCTACTTCATCAAAATGGACATCGCCGATCAATTTGCCATTTTCATCGCGATTCATTCCAACATCGATGACCACTGCACCTTCCTTGATAAATTCTTTCGTTACAAAATGACCTCGTCCAATTGCCACGACTAAAATATCTGCCGTTTTGGCTAAAGCTGCTAACTCTTTTGTTTTAGAATGTGCCATCGTGACTGTAGCATTTTGCGCCAATAATAATTGAGCCATCGGTTTTCCCACAATGTTACTGCGACCGATCACAACAGCGTGTTTTCCGCTTAGATCGATCTCATATGCACGAAACATCTCCATAATACCGTATGGTGTACAGGGAATCATCTCAGGTGTACCGGCAAATAAATGCCCTAGATTCATCGGATGAAATCCATCAACATCTTTTTTAGGATCGATGGCTTCAACAATCTTGGCTTCATCGATATGTTTTGGAAGTGGAAGTTGTACCAAAATCCCATGAAAATCCTCATGTTGATTGTAAAATGCAATTCGTTCTAATAACTCATCTTCTGTAATCGTTTGACTCAAACGTTCGATTTTTGAATGGATACCAATTCTCGTTGCAGCCAATTCTTTATTTTTCACATATGTCTGACTTGCAGGATCTTCCCCGACTAATAACACCACTAACCCTGGTGTTTTCAGCGTTTGTTCTTGTTTGATCGTTTCTCTTAATTGTTCTTGCATGTTTTGGGCTAACCCTTTTCCGTCAATAATTGTTGGCATTCATTCCACTCCTTTACACTTTCTCATATTTTATCATAGGAAAGAAACGGATAGAACTCTCTAAACACGAAAGATCCAATTTTAGACAAAAACTTAGCCATTTTACAAAAAAAAGAAGCTGACCTATGCGCCAGCCTCGATTTCTTTATTGATAGAAGACAATACTCCATTGATAAACTTACGTGACTGTTCATCGCTAAATGTTTTTGCCAGTTCGATCGCTTCATTTAATACAACACGATTTGGTACGTCTTCCACATAAAGCATTTCAAATAATGCAAGACGTAAAATCGTTACATCAATCTTAGCTAAACGACTAATCGACCATCCTTTACGTAAATGCTGACCGATCTGTTCATCTAATTCATTTCGTTTAACACATACGCCACTGACCACTAAATCCAAGTAAGCAGGTACAAATGCTTCTTCTGCTTCATCGAGCAATTCCGTATGGTTCAATTCAATCGCATGATCGATCGCTGCCTGTTTTGAAAGGTCTTTGTTAACATCTAGAGGAAATAAAGCTTGAACTGCCATTTCTCTGATCTCATGTCTTGATAACTCTTTATTCATTCTCTTCCTCTTCATTCCCAAATAATTCCGCTATATTGATTTCTTCGGTTTTTTCTGGCACTACTGCCAAAACGTGTACATTTACTTCACTTAATACTACGTCTGTCATAAACAATACTTGTTGTTTGACGATTTGCTGGATCTCCATGGCAACTTTCGGTACCGATACACCGTATTTCATATAGCTGTATAAATCGACCTTAATTCCAGCTTCATCGATAGTTAAATGCACGCCTTTACGATGTGCTGAACGACCTAGTAATTCGTTCACATTATTGGTAAATGAACCACGCATCGCATAAACACCTTCGACTTTAGCTGCAGCAATCCCAATGATGACTTCGATAACTTCAGGTGCAATCACGATTTCACCTAGTTCTTGGTTGGCGTCTAATACTAAATTTGTTTCCTCGACCATATTATCTCCTCCGTCCCTAATTATGAGCACGAACGAGTAGCGCTCATGACAATTTCTAACTAGAACCACATATTGTGTTTACTTCGGTAACAGTGTATCATTTTCTCAGAAATTTCGCTATAAAAACTCTAGTTTATAGCGAAATTCTAAGATTTTATTTTTCACTTTATAGTAAAATTAATTCTTTTGGTGCATGTGTCAAGACGCGATTTCCTGTTTCGGTAATCAACAGATCGTCTTCGATACGAACACCACCGATACCTGGCAAGTAGATTCCTGGTTCATCCGTGATGACATTTCCAGCAACAAATGCTTTTTGCGCTCTAAACGAGACATTTGGTCCTTCATGGATCTCTAAACCGATTCCATGACCAGTGGAGTGTCCAAATGCATCTTTGTAGCCATAAGATGCAATGTGATCACGCGCAATTGCATCCAATTCCACACCAGTCATGCCAGGTCGTGCGACTTCAATCACTTTTTGATTGGCTTCTAAAACGATTTGGTAGATATCTTTTAATTGTTGGCCTGGATCACCAATCGCAAATGTACGCGTCACGTCCGATACGTACCCTTCATAATAGCAACCAAAATCGATGGTAATCAAATCGTTTTGCTCGATGATTTTTGAGCTTGCTACACCATGAGGCATCGCTGAACGAACACCACTTGCAACGATCGTTTCAAACGACACACTCGTTGCCCCTAGTGAGCGCATGAAAAAATCTAATTGATTGGCTACTTCGATTTCTGTCATCCCTGGACGAATCGTTTTAATCGTATTGGCGATTCCTTGATCTGCGATTGCACATGCTTTTTCGATCAATTCGATCTCTGTTTCATCTTTGACTTCACGTAATTCTTCGATCATCCCAGAAATCGGTACTAATGAAGACTCTGCAATAATTTCTTCTAACCATTGATAATCCGCAAAACTCACAAAACTTTCTTCAAAAGCGATCGCATCAATTTCTTCTTGCATACAAAGTTTGGCCACTTCGTCAAAGATCGGCCCTTTATTTGTAACGATCTCAAATCCTTGTGCTTGTGCTGTTGCTTGTTCTGTATAACGAAAATCTGTCACAAAAAAAGCTTTCGTTAAGGTAATCACCGCTAAACCAGTCGTTCCGGTGAAGTTCGTCAAATAGCGTAAATTATAAGGACTGGTAATCAAAAATGCGTCCACTGCTTCTTTTTTCATTGCCGCACGTAATTTTTCAATTTTATACATATTCTTCCCTCTTTCTGTTTCAGATTCCTATACTAGTATACCAAATTTTAGATTATTCTGGTATTAAAGAAAATGGACCTCCATCCAGGAGATCCATTTTTTATTTTTTCTTTTTTCCAGTAAACAATGCGACAACACCCCGCTTGACGACATCCGTAAAGGTCAATGAGCGCACCATATGACTTGGATCGACATAGACTTGAATCGCTCGCAACACTTTTTTAGGCTGTTTTGAGGCAAATGTATACGTCCCATTTTTTTTCGTCTGGATCGCATAGCGTGGGATCCATTTCCCTTTAAACATGACAGAGGCAATGACGTAATCTACTTCCTCCCAAGGGATTTGAATATATTTTCGTGCGTCCCGATCATTAAAAAACTCAAATCCATGATTGCCGATCATAATTTTCCCGTAATCGGTGATGCCTAAATAAGATGTTGCATCGATAACCAAATCAACTTTAGAATTAATCGATTCTACCATATTGCTCTCTCCACCTCTTATGTAAAAATGAAGGTCTTGAGTTAAGACCTTCATTTCTTTTTTCTATATTATAACAAACCGATTACGTGGCCGACAACACCGACTACGAATAATCCTAAAATGATTACGATTGGAGAAACTTTTTTCTTCAACAACCACATACAACCTAATGTTAATAATAAAGCTGCAAGTCCTGGAATCAATTGATCCAAGTTATCTTGTAGAGTAGTGACTTTAGTTGAATCTAATGCACGACCTGAAGCTACTTGACCAAATGCATCTTTTAGACCTTGACCAGACAATGGAATTTTGTCCCAATCAACATACGCACCATCGTCTAATTTCACACGTGAAATCACTGGTGTGAATTTGATCGATACCCAACGCTGTACTAATGATCCTAACACAAACATCCCTAAGATCGAAGCACCTTTTGTTACTTTTTGTAATAAACCACCAGATAAATCTTCAGTGATTTTTGATCCTGCTGTGTAGCCAAATTCTTGTGTATAGACCATAAATGCCCAACGGATGATATTCCACAAAACAAAGAATAAAATTGGTCCTAAGATGTTTCCTGTTAAGGCAAGTGATGCTCCTAGTGCACCTAACATCGGACGAACAGTAAACCAGAATACTGGATCACCCACACCGGCCAAAGGACCCATCATCCCTACTTTAACCCCTTGAATCGCTACATCATCAACAGGTGCTCCATTTGCACGATCTTCTTCTAATGCTAAGGTTACCCCTAAAATCGGTGATGCGATATATGGATGTGTGTTAAAGAATTCTAAGTGACGTTTCAACGCTGCCGCGCGGTCTTCTTTTGATTTATATAATTTTTTGATTGCTGGGATCATTGCAAAGGCCCAACCACCATTTTGCATACGCTCATAGTTCCAAGATCCTTGGATAAATGTTGAACGCCATGCTACGGACATCCGATCTTTTTTTGTTAATTCAATTCTATCTGCCATGTTTTTCTCCTCCTTCTTTCGCTTAGTAATCGTTTAAGATATCGCCTAATGGGTCACCAGTGTTTCCACCGCCGCCTTTAGATGAACCACCCATATCTGAAAGATTTAGGTAGATCAATGCAATCGCGATAGCTAACGCACCAATAGCGATCAAAGTTAGTTGTGAAATTGCTGCAATAACGAATCCAATAATAAAGAATGGCCAAACTTCACGTGTTGCCATCATGTTAATAACCAACGCATACCCTACTGCTACGACCATTCCTCCACCAATTGCCATTCCATCTGTTAACCAAGCTGGCATTGATTCCAAGAAATTACGTACTACGTCTGCTGGAATGAATAATAAAGCGGCTGCTGGAATCGCAATACGAATCCCTTGTAAACATACTGCTACGATATGCCAAAATTCGATTTTACGATAATCACCTTGTTCTGCCGCTGCATCCATAAAGTGAATGATCGGTACAGCAATCGTACGTACTAACATCGTTAAGAATAAACCAGCTACGGCTAAAGGAATCGCTACAGCAATCGCTGAATCTACCCCTTTTACTCCTTGACCACCTAATACTAAAATAATTGCAGATGCTACTGAAGCTAAAGCGGCATCGGGTGCTACTGCAGCTCCGATATTCGCCCAACCTAGTGCGATCATTTGTAGTGAACCACCTAAAACAATTCCGGCTCCTAAGTTTCCTGTTACTAGTCCAATCAGTGTACATGCTACTAATGGTTGGTGGAATTGGAATTCATCCAAAATTCCTCCCATCCCCGCAAAGAATGCGACGATGATAACTAAAATCATAGATATAATCGACATCTCTTAATCCTCCTTATAGTTGACGTTAAGCTTTCCCTAACTCTTGTTTTGCTTTTTTCAATAACTCATTCATATTACTCTTTGAATCATTTGGTACTTTGCGAACGTCGAATTTAACGCCTAATTTTTCTAGTTTTTCAAACGTCTCAACATCTTCTTCACCCATTGAAAGCACTTTATTTACGACGACTTTCCCTGTTGAATGTGCCATCGATCCTACGTTGACTTCTTTGATATCCACGCCACCTTCGACTGCTTTTAATAAGTCTTCAGGAGTTTCAAATAATAAGAGCGCTTTTGTTCCACCAAAACGAGGATCTTTTGCTACTTCGATCATTTTCTTGATCGGAATCACGTTGGCTTTTACTCCAGGAGGCGCTGCTTGTTCGATCAGTTTTTTACGAAGATCATCTTTTGCTACAGCATCCGATACAACGATGATACGTGTTGGCCCAGTCGCTTTCGTCCATGCGGTTGCCACTTGTCCATGAAGTAAACGTGTATCGATACGTGCTAAAACAAATTTGATTTTCCCATCACCCACTACAGTTCCTGGAGGCATTGCGCCTTGTGGAGCTTCAGCTTGAACAGGCGCTGCAACTTCTGGTTCTAATTCTTCTGGTTTTACTTTAACACCATCTTTTGCGGTATTAATGATGGCTTTGGCGATATCTTGTGCAGATTCCATTGAGAAACGAGAAGCATATGCTTCGATGACCATCGGTAAATTCATCCCCGCTACAATCGCCCAATTATCTTTATGCGCTTCAAATAGGCTGTTGGCTTGGTTGAAAGGAGTTCCTCCCCATAAATCAACTAAAAACAAGATCTCATCTTGGCTATCAAATGAAGCAATCGCTGCTTCCATTTTCGCCTTGATATCATCTGGTCCTTCACTTGGTTCTAATACACAAGCAGCAACGTTTTGTTGTTCTCCAAAAATCATTGCGCCTGACTGTAAGATCCCTTTAGCGAAATCACCATGGCTGGCTAAAATTATTCCGACCATTCTTTTCCCTCCTATACTTTTTTTGACATCGTTGTCATTTTTTCTCTTTTTCTAATAAATCGATCAACGAAATCTTACGATCTGTCGGAACTTTTCTAAGTTCTAGTTCGATTCCTCGATAATAGAGATAGTAAAAGGCTTGTCGATCCTTTTCATCAATAGATACATAATTTGTAAGCATATGCTTTCCGGTTTGAAATCGCATCCCACCGATATTCACACTCGATAAGGATAATCCTCCTTGAACAACGCGAACCACATCTTGCGGATTCGTAAACAATAATAAAATAGCTTGTTCAGAATACAAAGAATAATCACGAATCTGTAGCATTTTTTCAATAGTGACCACGTTTGCGCGAATACCTGGAGGAGCTGCTTCTTTCAACAACACCGTTCGAAATGGATCTTTCGCTACTTCATCACTGACGACGATGATTCGATTGATATTGGTCATTTTCGTCCAAGCCGTTGCGACTTGTCCATGAATCAAGCGATCATCGATTCTCGCTAAACGAATTACCATCTCGTTACCCCTCACACTTACAATTTTGTTATCTATTCATGAATCGGCCTTTCACTTATCTATAAGCAAGAAGCGTGCCAATAATTACATACACTATTAAACAGCATTTATTCAACTCAAAAAACACTAAAACGATACACTAAAAATAGTGTATCGTTTTAGTGTATCGTTCAAATGCTATATTGTATTGTAGTGTATTATTGTGTATCGATTTTTAATCGTAACATTTCAACAATATAATACTCTTCAGATTCTGCAATATCTAATCCAAATGGTGTCATTAGTTTTACAAGTTCACGATGCAAAAATGCATATCCTGAGAATGTATACATCGCCTGTATTTGCTCACTTGTAGCACTTAATGGTCGTTTGAGTAATGCACGTTCAAACAGATTGCTACAATGTGTCACTAAATTCGTACGAAAAGCATACGTTTCATCTTGGATTTTCCATACTTCTAGCAGTTGACTCGCAAACGTCCAAAGTGGATCGATCAATTTATCTGGATTAAAAAAAGTCAATCCTTCTGCCATAAATCGTTGACACGCTTGTTTAGCACTCACTTGATCGATCATTCGATCTTCATCTAATAATTGCGCTTCAAATGTCGATTCCATCAGTAAGTAATCAATTAATTCATCCGTGTCCGCATTGATAAAACGTTCTAAGGAAATGAACGGGGCATCAATTTTAGGATCAACCACGCCTGTCGAGGCAATGATTTCATATCGCTCCACTAGATCTGCTAAACGCGTGCTAAGTTCGACGACAGATAAAGTCAATACATTTAGATCATCGATATGTTGCTGTCCTAGAGAAGTTTCGATGATTTTTTTTACTTGTTGGGCCGTTCCCTCACCAGAAGCACAAATCGCTAAAATCACACGTTCTTTATTGGTATCTTTTGCTTTTTCTGCTACATGACCATACCCTCTAAACGTGCGTAGTGCATCATAAATACTATCTAGGTCACTACCGATTACAGATGCCTTGCGCGCAGCTTCTAATACATTTGGTGTGGTTACCATATCAAGCGTACGTACTTTAATCCCTGTATCGCGTTGGATTTGATCTTGAAACGTAGCCAAAGATCCCATATCAACCATCAATAAAACCCCACTATAATCATGTACACGTTTTACCGCTTCGACGACTTTATCATAAGCGACCTTAGGCGACATATCTAGTGGCATATCCACTGCGGCAATCTGATCAACACCTAAGAGCGATTTGACGACATCCACCATACTGCGCGCAGTACTTTCGCCATGAGCCGCTACAACGACACCAATTTTCCCTGTCATCGATGCATTGCGTAGCGAAATTAATAATACTGCCAAATAATCTTCTTCTGCTTGGGGAATCTCGACTTGGAAAAAGTGCGCGATATGTTGCCTGATTTCGTGAGCGAGTGCTAGTTCTTCAGGATAGCTATGAACCATTTCACGAATATTATCATTTGAGTAGCGAATATCTCCTAGCTGGATTTTCTTCATAAACGAACTGATATGTAAACTCATCGCATACAAAAAGTTTTGCTCAAGTGCATCCCCAAATCGTTCGTGGACGATCTGATATAACTGATTAGTCAACTCGATGATCTTAGGATCCACAAATTCACTTAATTTATTTTCTGATTGAAAAGAAAATCCATGGTTTTTATAAAATGATTTCAAGTGAACATTAATATCTGTTGAAATAAAGTGGTGAATCGTCTCTTGATCCACACCTTCAGCTTTTAGTAAATCTGCTTTGTCACCAATGATATCATATAAATTATAAGGTAGATCGTACGAACCAGTTTGGATATCAATCAATGCATCGTCTGGTTGGATTACTAATTTAGACGTTACATATTGTGATAACGCAGTCAAACTCTGACGTTTACTTGCCAAATGGACAAGCCCAGAGCGAATACCTTCTGGCACATCTTCCATCGTGATTTCGATCTCATTATGATACATATGATTTAAAAACCCTCTAGCACAAATCAGTTGAACATTGGATTTTAATTGTCCGATATTCCCAAACGTCACTGCCCCAATCAACGACTTCACCACATCTTCAGTCAACGAGATCGTTCGTTCGATACGTTTGGCTTCTTGTGCGACCATTACTTTTACTAAATCGATTTTTTCAATTGCCGGCCGTTCATCAAAAGAAGGCAATTGGATCGTAATTGGGATCCTACGTAAAAAGGTTCCTAGTAATGTCGAGGATGGATTTTCTGTTGTTGCTCCGATAATGCGAACACTAGCTTGTCGATGCTTTCCACTTTCTCCTAAACGATTATACCGACCATGATCCATAAAATAGAAGATCATTTCTTGACCTTCAGGTGGTAACCGATGGATTTCATCTAAAAATAGCATGCCATCATTCGCTTCTTCAATAATGCCTTCTTTATCTTTTTCAGCTCCAGTAAAAGCGCCTTTAGCATAGCCAAATAAATGACTCATCAATAGCTCAGGGTTGTGGGCGTAGTCAGCACAATTGAATACGATCAATTCTTTGTCTGATGCGATCACTTCATTTTGTCGCGCAAATTGAAACATAGCATGTGCAAAATGAGTTTTTCCTGATCCGGTGGGTCCTGTAATCAAACAATTTAACCCTTTAGGTGGATATAAAATCGCAGCTTTAGCCTGTTCACCTGCGTTTTTCATCGAACCATTGATTCCAATGATCGTTTGAAAGACATCTTGTGATTTTTCAAACGACAAGCGGGGTTTTGTAACTGGCAACTCTTTATAACTTGGCACATATTTTTCTACTGGTGGAATAGGATCGACTAGTTGATCCAAGGCTTTTTCTACTAAAAAATAGGTAACTGGACGTCCATCACTTTTCGTTAATTTTTGTTGCCGAACCAATTCATTTAATTCTTTGCTGACATTGGAACGTTGCATATTGAGTTTTTCGGCAAGTTCACTTGTCGTAAACCCTTGCTGTGTCGCTTTTTTCTGCTGCAAATAATTCCAAATCAAATCCTTACGTTTTGCCACGTATTCCCCCCCTTTTTTTTACCCGTGTATGCCAAAAATCATGCTAATGAGTAAAATAAAAAACACGACAATCGTAATGATCGTATAGATAAGATCACGTTGTTGAATAAATAGTAAAATCGAAACAAGTACGCGTAATGCGGGTGTTAAAATAAGGAAAAACAATCCTACTAATAGATAGGTATCCGGAACCAAATGGATAAAACCAAATACTAATTTTGACCATGAAAACAAGTCTTGTGCTGTAAACACTTGATCGGTCCCACGTAACGTCAACAATAGTCCAATAACCAATAAAGCCGCTGCAACATACGTCCCGATCGCTAAAATCCGTCCAATCAAAAGCTCCATTTTTTGAATTTCTGATTCTGAATTGTTCATCCTATTCCTCCAAATCCTTTGATGATCATTTGGATGCCTAAATAAAGTAAAATCGGAACAAAAATGATGCGGATCGTTCTCGTTTTAAGATACTGCATGATTCTGGTTCCGATCGTTGAACCAATTAATACGCCGATTGCTAATGGAGCTGCGATCATTGGCTGAATCGATCCGTTAAATAAATAAATCATCGCACTTGCCGCAGCCGTAACGCCCATCATCAAATTACTCGTCGCGCTAGAAGGCTTTAACGGCATTTTCATGATCGTATCCATCGCCAACACCTTAAATGCCCCGCTACCAATCCCTAATAGACCACTAGCGATCCCAGCACCAAACATCATCGAAAAGCCACCCGTTAGATTCGTCAGTTGGTAAGAGATCATTCGTTTTTCTTGCTTGTCATAATACGCGCCATTTAATTGAAGTTTTTCTACTACCGGAGATACAGTACCTTGAAAAATCGTTTCTTTTTTGCGGCCGATCAATTTTTTAACCATATTATATGCTGAAAAAACAAGTAAGGAACCAAAAAACATATATAAGATATTAGGCGCAAATAGCCCCGTCAACAATGCGCCTACAATCGCGCCTAGTGTCGTCGCGATTTCTAAAAACATTGCGACTCTCAGATTTAATAAATCGTCTTTTAGATATGCAATACTCGCGCCAGAACTCGTCGCAATCACCGAAATCACACTTGCTCCGATCGCATATTTAATATCGATTCCTAAAGCTAAGGTCAAAAATGGCGTGACGATAATGCCTCCACCTAATCCTAAAATCGCGCCTAAAATTCCAGCTAGGATTCCACTAAGCAAAAACAAAGCAATCATACTCTTTCTCCTTTAGCGTTTGCCGGGATAAAATTATCCGGTTTTTTAGACGTAAGTAACGTTTTTTGCATCCATGTAATATCCCACCATGTATCAAATTTATAGCCGACTTGTCGAAACTCACCGACTATTTGATACCCTAGTCGTTCATGAAAACGAATACTCGATGTGTTGCTAGATGTGATACAAGCTAATGTTTGATGAATATTTTGCATACGTAAGCGTTGTTCTAACTGTTCATAAAGCATGCGTCCGATACCATTTTTTTGTGCATCAGGCGCAAGATACACACTCACTTCAACACTCCAATCATATGCCTTACGCGCTTTATACGCACTTGCATAGGCATATCCCACTACTATATCCTCTTTTACTGCCACTAGATAAGGATAGGTATGCTGAATTTGTGTGACACGTGTGGTAAATTCGTCTAGTGTAGGGACTTCGTACTCAAATGTCGTGGCGGTTTGCAAGACATAGTGACCGTAGATCTCAACTAGTTTAGGAATATCTGCAGTCGTTACATTTCGTATATCTATCATATTAATTGGCCACGCTTTTTGGGTTCGGACCTGAAAATACTTGTAGATGTTGTGCATAAATTTCTAAAGTAACAGGTAACGCCGGTCCTGGATCACCATCGACATTTGTTTCCAAATGAGTCGCTGTAGTCAACTCAATCGTTCCTTTTTTAAACGTATGGTAGCCGACATTTTCACTTGATGTTTCGACCCCCTGATACAATTCTGGTAAACTTTTTAACACATCAAACATCGTTTGGTCTTTTAAATAAAGCAAATGAAAATTACCATCATCGACTTGAGCTTTCGGTACGAGTTGTTCAAACCCACCAATCGAATTGGTCAACCCAATCAACACTAAACTACTCGTCACTTCGATTTCTGTTTGATCGAATTTGATCAAAAAATCATAGGATTCATTTTTGATCAACTGTTTCAGTCCTGAAAAAATATAGGCAAATTTCCCTAGTTTGGTCTTCGCTTCAGGATCGACATCATTAATTGACTCTGGGATCGTGCCGATCGCGACCACATCCATAAAGTAACGCTCATTGATTTTGCCAATATCTAGTGGCTTAATACGATCAAATGAAATACATTCAATTGCCTCTTTTGGATCTAAAGGCAAATCTAGCGCTCGACCTAAGTCATTGACTGTCCCTAATGGAAAGAAACCAAATAATGGACGAGTTGCATGATTGGCTAAACCATTGATTACTTCATTGACTGTACCGTCACCGCCCATAGCAAATACGGCATCATAGCCAATCTGTGCCGCTTCATCTGCAAAACGTGTGGCATCATCAGCTTTTTCAGTATATTGGATATCGACACGCTCAAACATCGAGCGTAATTTTTCTTCTGCTAAATCTGCATATTCTTTTGCTTGCTCTTGTCCTGAACTAGGATTGATAATTAGTCTTGCTTTTTTCATTATAAACTCATCCTCTCATTTTATCGGTTTAAGCATCCACACTACTCATCGAATAGCCTCGTACATCAAAACGGTTACGACTTTTTGAATATTCTAGTGGACGGCCATCTTTTAGATAGACGACTTGTTCGACTTCTAACACCGGATCTTCTAGTGAACAAGCTAGATACTCTTGATCATAACGGTCCGAGCGATCCGCTTGAATACTGCGATACGCACCACCAAATTGTAGTCCCAATTCTCCTTTGACATAATCATAAATCGAGTGTAATAAAATATCCGTAGTCAGTCCAGGTACTAGATCACAAGGCATATACGTATGCTCGATCAAATAAGGAACATCTTCTAAAATACGCAAACGGATCAATTTATAAACAGGTTGCTGCGCTTTGATCATTAGTCGTTGTTGGACCTCAGTACTTGGAAACATCACTTCAAAACAAATCACCTTACTAGTCAACGTCTTATGTTTTGCGGCCATTTGTTTACTTAGCCCGTCATATTCTCCTACAGGTGAGGTATCTTTATTCCAAAACGAACGATTTAAAACTTTTGTACCGGCACCTCTTCTGGCGTATACTCGCCCTTCCATCATTAAGAGATCAATCGCTTTTTTGACCGTCATTCGACTAGCATCAAATTCTGCTACCAATTCTGTTTGATTTGGTAAGAATGTATCTTCTGCATAGATACCAGAATCGATGCGTTCACGTAAACTATTGGCGATTTCTTCATATTTGGGTTTCAAAAAAACCACCTCCTCTATCATTTTACTCGATATCAAATTGTTAGACAATTTTTACTCTACATTATTTTTTGTCTTGACAGCTGTTTTTGTATCCACTAGGCTTAAAGGGAATCTTGCAGTAAAAATACGATTAAAAGGAGTCGCTATGTTAGAAGTACATGAGTTAGTCAAAACGTTTGGAAGTTTAACAGCAGTCGATCATCTTTCGTTTCAAATCCAAGATGGACAAATCTTAGGCTTAATCGGTCAAAACGGTGCTGGAAAAACGACAACATTTCGCTTGATCCTTGATTTTTTAAATCAAGATAGTGGTAGTGTCAACTGGAATGGCCATGAATTAACTGGAAAAGATTATGATATCATTGGCTATCTTCCAGAAGAACGCGGGCTTTATCCGAAATTATCGATTCAGGATCAATTGCTGTATTTTGCAGCATTACGCGGAAAAAACAAAAAAGAAATCGAGCCTAAAATCGATGAATGGATGGATAAATTCCAAGTCAAAGGAAAAAAAACAGATAAAGTCAAATCTTTGTCTAAAGGAAATCAGCAAAAAGTCCAATTGATTGCTACATTAATTCACGAACCAAAACTGGTGATTTTAGACGAACCATTTAGCGGGCTAGATCCAGTCAATGCAGAATTATTAAAAAATGGGATTTTAGAATTAAAAGAAAAAGGATCCTGCGTGATTTTTTCAAGTCACAATATGGAAAATGTCGAGCAGATTTGTGATCACCTGATTATGTTGCGTAATGGGCAAGCAGTGTTAAACGGAACCGTTCGGGAAATTCGCGAATCTTTTGGACGCACAAAGCTCTTTTTGGAAGCACCCGTCACCAAAGAACAGTTAAGCCAAATTGCTGGCGTACAAGTCCACGAAAAAACAGGACAACAATTTGAACTGACTTTATCTAATCCAGAAATCGGCAAACAAGTATTTGAATTGGTTACAAAACATGGATATATCCCCATGTTCAACCAACAACCGCCAACATTAGAAGAAATCTTTAAACGAAAAGCAGGTGTGACGAATGAATAAATTTTGGATCATTGCCTCAGATGTTTATAAAAAAAATGTACGCTCATTATCTTTTATCATTATGCTACTGGCACCTTTCTTATTAATGGGAATCGTGTATCTTGTGGGCTCCTTGGCCACAAATTTTTCTAGTGAGACGACGATTGCTCTAGTGAGTAAAGAAGATGCTGTAACCGATGCACTAACTGCATCTAAATTACAGGATGTCACGTTTAAAACCTATCCGTCTGAACAAGCTGCTAAACAAGCACTAAAAGCTGAAAAAATCGATGGATTTATGACTGTAGAAAATACTGATGAAACCCTAAATGCTACACTCTATGCCACTTCTTCGATCGGTACAACGACTGAACTTGAGATCCAACAAACACTGTCTCAACTCCAAAGTATGCTAAGAGCCAATCAGTTGCAATTGTCTTCAAAAGAAGTCACGGCCTTAGCACAACCAGCATTATTTGAAAAAAACAAAGTTTCCTTTAACGATCAAGGAAAAATGGTTACCGGGGAAGATAATTCAGCGATTCAATTAGTGTTAGTCATCGGAATCACGGTGGTACTCTTTATTTTTATCACAAGTTATTCTTCAATTATCGCCCAAGAAATCGCCTCTGAAAAAGGTACACGGATCATGGAAGTCATCTTATCAAGTACCAAAGCTAAGACGCATTTTTACGGCAAATTAACTGGTGTGGTTCTCGTAGCGTTAACTCAAATCATAGTCTATGCTGTAGCTTTTATCGTTGGCTACTCACAATTGAAAAAATTGGAGTTCGTCCAATCGCTTTTAGATACGATCACGCTAGATAAATTGTTAGGACCTGCACTTTGGTTTACGTTGCTCTTTTTTGTCTTTGGGATTTTAGTTTATGCTGTCTTGGCTGCACTTTGTGGGTCACTCGTTTCAAAACCTGAAGATACAGCTAAAGCAGTTCAGCCGATTATTTATATCGGCATGATCGGCTATATTATCGGCTTTACTTTCGGAACCAATGATCCTCAAAATATCGTGATCAAAGTGACCTCTTTTATTCCTTTAGTTTCATCTTACGTCATGCCAATTCGCTTGGCTACAGATACTGTAAGTTTGACACAAGCGAGCTTATCCTTTGGGCTATTGGTTTTATTTGGAATCGGGTTGACTTTAGTTTCAGCCAATTTATACAAATCAAATGTTCTAGTCTATAGCGAAAAAGGCATGTTCCAATCCTTGAAACAATCACTAACGATCTTAGCCAATGAAAAGAAAAAATAATCAAAAAAGGGTGAGACAGATTTTTGTCTCACCCTCTTTTTGATTAAATGCTGTTAAAGACGTGTATTTAAATCATACTTTCTTTTTCTTTGTCTAACACACGTAAGAACGGATACCAGATAAACCCAACGATCATCATATCAACTAATTGCAATAAGCCACCTAATACTGAATTTGTCGCTAACATCCCACTAAAGAAGATCGGTACTGTCCAAGGAACCGATACCCCTGTTGGTGCAGGTACGATCCCAGCTGCCATTACCAAATAGTTCATAGTCGTCACGATAATCGGCGCGATGACCCAAGGAATCAAAATCGTCGCATTCAAGACGATCGGTAATCCAAAGATCGCCGGCTCATTCACATTGAAAATCCCTGGTGCCAAACTCAAGCGACCAATATCTTTATATTGCTTTTTCTTCATGACAAAAGCCATAATCAGTACTACTGCTAACGTCATCCCTGAACCACCTAACCCTACTGTAAAGGTTTCCATAAATGGTTTCGTAATAATATGTGGTAACGTTTCACCTGCTTTATATGCTTCAAGATTATCGAGCATTAGCGTATTCCAAATCGGATCCATAACAGAATTGACGATAATTTGACCATGTAACCCAAAGAACCATAAAAATTGAACAAAGAATAATGCAAGTAAAGTTGCTGGTAAACTACTTCCTAAACCAACCAATGGTTTTTGAATGATTTCATACACCACATCGTGTAAATTGGTATTTAAGACACCGGTTACAAATGCATTGATCAGTAAAAAGATGGTCAATGTTAACACCGCAGGAATCAACGCTGCAAACGATTTTGATACTGCTGGTGGTACACCATCTGGCATTTTGATCTGCCATCCTCTTTTCGTGATCCGACAATAGATTTCTGCCGCTAAAAAAGCAGCAATCATGCCGATAAACATCCCTTTGGCACCCAAACGATCTAACGATAATACTCCAGTAACTTCAACGCCATCTGCAGTCGTCATCATAAAAGGTGTAAGCAATAAAAAGCTTGCAAATGAAACGGCTCCACCAAAAATTCCTTCCACATCATATGATTTTGATAAATAATAGCCAATACCAAATGTCACAAATACCGACATGATACTCATCGTCGCATTTTGACCATTTCCAAACAAATTGCTTAACGTGCCCTTAGTCGCATCATTGAAAAATGGCAAGTTATTTAAAACCACGACAATCGATCCAAACATCGTCAACGGAAACGACAGCATAAATGCATCACGTAATACAGATAAATAGCGATTTTGACCTAACTTATTGGCAAAAGGTAAGATTTTTTCAGACAACCGATCCATAAAATTATTCACTTTATTCACATTCCTTATCGTTTAAAATTTTTGGTATAGCCAAACCTATGGCAACAAGCGATTGTGTTGTGCGACAGTCTTAAACCAGTGTCCCGATGCTTTGATCGTTTTCACTTGGGTATGGATATTATTTGAGATCAAACCATAACGATTTTTATAAGCATTACTCCAAGACCAACAGTCGATCGGCGTCCATAAATGATACCCAAAACAATTGGCCCCTTCACTGATCGCTTGATGTAAATAATTCAAGTGATCTTTGATAAAGGCAATTCGATACTCATCTTCAATGATTCCCTGTTCATTTTGATAACGTTCTTCACCTGAGATCCCCATACCATTTTCTGAAATAAACCAAGGAATATTCCCATATTCATCACGAATCGAACAAGCGATATCGTAAATCGCTGCTGGATAAATCTCCCAACCACGATCAAGATTCATGGTTCTTCCAGGTAATTCGTACTCATCGTAATATCGATCAGGCAACCATTCGCCTACGCTATTTGGTGAAATATCCGGTGCTTTTACACGATGTGGATGATAGTAATTTACACCTAATATATCAATTGGATTGTCTTTAATGATCGTCAATTCTTCTTCTGTACTTTCCCATATCACTTGATTTTCTTCAAGTAATGCTACAAGTTCTTGAGGAAACGTTCCTTTGATGGCTGGATCTAAAAACAAACGATTCGTGAATAATTCAGCTAAATGCGCCGCCTGTTGATCTGCAGGCGCATCTGAGGCTGGATAAGTCGGTGTTAGATTTAAAATGATCCCGATCTTCCCACCTGAACGAGCAACCTCCATTTCCTTGAAACGTTTGATTACTTTAGCTGAAGCTAAGTTTAAATTGTACGCGACTTGCATCGCTTTTTTACCATCAACTAATTTGGGATAGTGGAATTGATGCAAGTATCCTCCTTCCACAACAACGATTGGTTCATTATGCGTAAACCATTCTTTGACGCGATCACCAAATAGTTCGAAACATTTTGTCGCAAAGACAACAAACAACTCCACTACTTTTTTTGACTCCCATCCTCCATATTTATGATACAGTTCTACCGGGATATCAAAATGGTGTAGATTCATAACCGGACGAATATTTTTCGCAATCATCGAATCGATCACTTCATTGTAAAAACGTACCGCATCTGGATTAACACTTCCTGTTTCAAAATCGTCGATCAACCGTGACCACTGAATCGAAGTCCGTAAACTATTAAACGATAGTTCCTCCATCATCTTTAAATCGCTTTCAAAACTATTGTAAAAATTAGAAGCTACATCTGGCCCAATCTGATCGTAAAAATCTTCTGGATGTTGCTCAAACCAATAATCAAAAACGTTTGCATGTTGTTTGTTGAATCGGCCCTCACTTTGCGGACCAGACGTTGCTGCTCCCCACCAAAAATCTTCTGGAAACAATTTTTCCATTACTCATCCCTACCTTCGCTTGAATTCCCCCTTATTATATATTCATTATTTTTAAATGTCTATACTTTTATTTAAAAAGTTCTTATATTTCTAATTTTAAGATGATTTGATCGTATAAGCGCAACCCGTTTTCCATAATTGGTTCTGCGTAATGAGTCGTAAAATAATCGGGTACGATTTCTACCATTCGAAAATGATATTTTTGATATAGATACAACTGTTTGAAACTTGTACTACCGGTTTTGATTACGATTGTATGCTGATGTTTTGTTTTTGCTAGATCAATCAAATGCGTTAATAGTCGACTAGCGATATGGCGGTTTTCTGCATACTCAACTACAGCTAGATGTGTGATTTCAATTTCTTTAAGCTCTTCTACATATACTAATGCCCCTAATAGTCGATCATCTTCTATAAAGCCAAGCACTTCACCTTTTTCTAATGCTTTCTTTATCGCGAATTCACTAGGATCAGCGAGTAATAATAACGGCAACAGTTCACTTATTGTTTTGGTTAGCGTAACAATCATTTTATCCTCCTAAAAACCCCAAAAACGATGTGATCTCACATTGCTTTTGGGGTCTAATTTATCCGATTTTTTGTTGTTTATCTTTAGCTGCTTGAACATTTTGTAAAAATTCTTCTAGTGTCAATTGATGCGTTGTGATGTATTGCGCGTATTCTTTTCCGACATAGCGTAAATGCCACGGTTCATAGTCGATTTTAGTGATCGCTTCTTTTCCTTCAGGATAGCGAATAATAAACCCATACTCTGGTGCCTGTTTTGCTAACCACTTTCCACCTTCTGTATAGCCAAAATCAGAGTGCAAGACTTCTGAAGGATAGGAAGTGTACCAACTTTCATCCACGACATCTAATGCAAGTCCAGTGTGGTGTTCGCTATGTCCTGGTTCCGTCATCGTTTTTTTAGCATCTGCTAAGGCTTCCTCTTCTGTCATTCCATTAGCAACACGCTGTTGAACACCAGCATTTAACACTTGTTGTTGGTAGTCAACCGAACGATAAGCAGAAATAATAACCAATGGAAATTGCGCATCCTGACAGGCTTGAGCAAGTGCTTCATAATCTGGCAAAATTCGTTTATCTACTAAATAATTCCCTACTGCAGCTAGATCCGTTGCTTCATTAACTTCTGACTTGATCAAATGATCTGGTCCTACAAGTGGTAGACGCCAATCATCTAAAGATACATTGGCTAAAAATACTTCATCCTCAGTCAATGCTGTTGTTTTAGATTTTGCTGTTGTTTTTTTCTCAGCTTTCACTACGGTAGCTTGTTTGTCTTTATGTTCGATAATGCCACCTACTACAAGACCTAAAATCCCAACGCTTAAGAGCGTTAATCCAACCGTTTTTTTAGTCCATAGTGTACGTGTTTGTTTCTTGATTTTGCCCATGGTATACCTCGATTTTCCTATCTATTTCACTAAAAGTCGCAAACAAAAATGAATTTTTTTCAAGTTTTGTTAACGTTTGCGTTAGCGCTTGATAAAATTCTATTTGCATCGGCTGTTCTCTTAACCAATGAACGTCAGCAAATGGGTGATCAATCTGTCGATCTGTAAGATTCATCATAAAAATTGTATACTTATTTTCGTAATGACGCAAGCATCCAAAAATCGTATCAGAATAAAAAAGATACGTATCCCCTTTTTGTAACGGTTCATGCGTTGTACGATAGTGGATCAACTGCTTCATTTGATAGTATAGGTGATGATCGAATGTTTCCCAAGGATAATATGAACGATTATCTGGATCGGCTTGCCCTAAAACGCCCACTTCATCACCATAATAAATACAAGGTGTCCCAGGCAAAGCGAACATGACTGCAAAAGCTAGATAGACGTTGTTTAGTGATCCATCTAGTTCGGTTCGCAAGCGTTTGGTATCGTGTGTCCCTAAATTATTTAAAGATTGATGTAAAAAAGGTTGTGGATAGTTTTCTAGAATCGTTTGCAGTTGTTTGCTGATCACGGCTACTTCTTTCGTATTGATCAGCTTTAAAATTGCTTCACGAAAAGGATAATTCATTACCCCATTTAGATTTTCACCTTGTACATATCTACGACGTTGGTCATACGCAATTTTATTTGAGGCATCTTCCCAAACTTCACCGATCAAGATACGATCATCATATTCATCTAGTACTTGGCGAATCCCTTCAATAAACTCATCTGGTAATTCATCGGCAACGTCTAAACGCCATCCATCTACACCAAGATCTGTCCAATAACGGATCACGCTATCTTTACTTCGGTAAATAAAATCACGAAAGCTTTCTTGTGTTTTATCGATTTGTGGCAAGTCATGAATCCCCCACCACGACTGATATTCTGTCGGATAGTTGGTAAATTGGAACCAAGGATAATATTTACTTTGTCGACTACGACTTGCACCTGTAGATTCACCATAACGACCATCTTGATTGAAATAACGACTATTACGCCCCACATGACTAAAGACACCATCTAAGATCAGCCGAATGCCCGCTTGATGCAAATGATCCAATAACGAAAGAAAATCTTCTTTACTTCCTAATAACGGATCGATTTCAAAATAATCACTTGTATCGTAGCGATGGTTACTATTGGCCTCAAATATAGGATTTAGATACACGATCTTCACACCTAGGTCCACCAAATAAGGGATTTTTTCTTCGATCCCTTTTAACGTTCCACCATAGAAATCCCAGCGCGTTACTTCACCTTTTTCATTCTTGATATACATTGGCCGATCACTGTGACTACCGTAAAGAAAAATATTCTCACGTTCTGTCAACAATTGATGTGGTGGTAAGTGACTAGAAAAGCGATCTGGAAAAATCTGATAAGCGACACTCGTTTCAAACCACGAACGAATTGCTTCGTGCTTAAAGCAAGTCAATTGAAATTCGTTGATCTGATGGGCTTGTTCAACAAATTTTCCTTCACCGTTTTGTTGATCGCCCTTGATATAATAGCCAATCTTTCGATACCCTTCTTGTTGGTAGGTGATTTGAAAATGATAGAAATACAATCCTCGTTCTAGATGAAAGTGAGTTTTATATAGCTGTTGTTTCGCATCCCACTCCATCGTAATCGTTTGATCCGATGCTTGATCTTGGTGATAGACAAATGCAACATGTTCGATTTGTCCATTGGGTACACTCGCTTCTAAACAAATCTGCACCGTGTCAGATTCACTGACTGCTCCAAAAGGATATTTGTATTTCGTTGACCATGGATTAAATGTTATAGGAAGCATGTTCCTCATCCTTTACCGTGTGTCCAATTTTAGTTTGTTGAATACGCCAAATATCTTCAGCATATTTTTTTACAGTATCATCAGCTGAGAAACGACCTGCGTTAGCGATATTGACTAAGCTCATTTTCAACCATTTTTCTTGTTGAGCGTATAAATGTTCGATTTTTTCTTGCGCAGTGACATATGCTTCAAAATCACGCAACACGAAAAATTCATCATTGTATTTTAGTAAAGAATCATAAATTTCGATTCCTTCTTGTTCGATGTTTGGAATCATGCCATTAATTAAGGCATCGATTACTTTACGTAAGGTCAAAGAAGACTCATAATACTCAAACGCATGGTAGTTGGCTTGCTCATAGTATTCGTATACTTCTGATTCAGTCAAGCCAAAGATAACGATATTTTCATCGCCTACTGCATCACGAATTTCAATATTCGCACCGTCTAATGTGGCTAACGTAATCGCACCATTTAACATCAACTTCATGTTACTTGTTCCAGAAGCTTCTTTTGAGGCCAAAGAAATTTGCTCACTCACATCTGCAGCTGGAATAATTTTTTCAGCTAAACTTACACTGTAGTTTTCTAAAAAGACAATTTTTAGTTGATCATGGATACTTTCATCATGATTGATCAAATTCGCTAATTCATTGATGACTTTAATGATCGATTTTGCATAATGGTAACTTGGCGCGGCTTTGGCACCGAAAATAAAGACTCTTGGTTGGATTTTCTTTTTCGGATTTTCTTTTAGATCTAGGTAAAGTTTGATAATGTGTAAAAGGTTCAATAATTGACGCTTATAGGCATGCAATCGTTTGATTTGAACATCAAATATTGCATGATCATTCACAATAACACCCGTTTCTTTTTCGATGAATTGCGCCAAATGTGTCTTGTTCACTTGTTTAGCTTCAGCTAATTTTTTCAAGACTTTTTTATCATCTTTATAATTCATCAAGAGATACAGATCTGATGCTTCAAAACGCCAAGATTTTCCAATCGTTTCGTCTAACACGTTTGATAATGTCGGATTTGCCAATTGGATCCATCGTCTTTGTGCGATTCCATTTGTTTTATTATTAAAGCGCGAAGGATACAAGCGATAAAAATCATGGAGTACAACATTTTTTAAGAGATCTGAGTGAAGTTTGGCTACCCCGTTTGTACTATGACTTCCAATAATCGCTAAGTGAGCCATGTGCACCAGACCATTTGAGATAATACGAGTACGTTCGATTACGTCAAAGTCGACAGTCCCTGTCATCTGTTCCACAAATCGACGATCGATTTCTTCGATAATTTGATAAATACGTGGTTGTACGCTACGCAACATCTCGACCGGCCATTTTTCTAACGCTTCTGCTAAAATCGTATGGTTCGTATAGCTCATGACTTTGATCGTAAGATTCCATGCACGCTCCCAACTCATTTGCTCTTCATCGACTAAAATCCGCATAAACTCTGGAACACACATCGCAGGATGGGTATCATTGATATGGATTGCAACATATTCATCGATGTTATTCAAATTGTAGCCATTTGCTTTAAAGTGACGCACAATACTTTGAGTTCCTGCTGAAACAAAGAAGTACTCTTGCATCAAACGCAAGCGACGACCCGCTTCATTTGAATCATCTGGATACAATACAGACGTCAAATCTTCAATCTCACGGCGTTGTTGGATGCTACGATAGTTGGCTTCCTCTTCTAGCGGAATCTCTGCATCCCATAAACGTAACGTATTGACAGTTCCATTTTGATACCCAACCATCCCAGTATCATATGGTACCGCACGAACGATTGTTGGCTGTTCATGGACCGGAACTAAACTACCATCTTCCATTTCTTTTAAATAGGCATGACCATTGAATTGAACCATCACTGATTTACTATCACGGCGCACTTCCCATGTATTCCCACGTGATAACCATTCATTTGGTAATTCGACTTGATAGCCATCAATAAATTTTTGTTTGAATAATCCATATTTATAGCGGATCCCATTTCCATTGCCTGGTAGTCCTTCAGAAGCGATCGAATCCATAAAACAAGATGCTAAACGACCCAATCCACCGTTTCCTAATGCCATATCAGGTTCGATTTCTAAAATATCTTCTAAAGCAATTCCCATATCTGCCAAACTAGTTTCTACAGTATCTAGCCAGCCCATATTCAACAAATTACTCTTCATCATTCGTCCAGGTAAAAACTCAATAGAAAAGTAATACACTTGTTTATTGTGTTGTGCATTATACGTTCTTCGAGTAGTCCCCCAGTCTTTAGCATAACTGGCACGGATCAACGTCGCTAACGTCGTATATAAATCATATGGCGATGCTTCTTCAACCGATAATGCGTACTTTTCCGTCAACATGTCTAAAAATTTTTCTTTAAATAGCTCTTTACTGATTGTCATCGAATCATCCTCTACTTTTAGATTAAAGGAAGCTGGCATACGTTCATTCGCACCCCAGCTTTCCCCCTTATTTTTTCGACTGTACTTACATCCCTACCATTTCGTGATACAGGTGGATATAATGTTCACTTGCTGTTTCCCAACTAAAATCGACATCCATCGCACGAATCACGACTTCACGCCAAACATCGGGTACTTCTTTGTAAATATGCAGCGCCAAATCGACGGCTTGCTTTAGTGCGTAGGCTTGAAAATCTACGAAACCAAATCCCGTTCCTTCATGCGTAACAGGATTAAATGGCCAAACCGTGTCACTTAATCCCCCAATTTGGTGAACGATTGGCAATGTACCATAGCGCATCGACATCATTTGTGACAAGCCACAAGGTTCAAAGGCTGAAGGCATTAAAAACATATCTGCTCCAGCATAGATTTTTTGGGCCAAATCAACATCAAAGGTAATGCATGCTCGCACTTTTTCAGGAAAGCGAGATTCAAAATAACGAAATCCATCTTCAAAGCCTGTTTCTCCTGTACCCAATACAACGATTTGAACCGCTTGTTGTGTTAACAGTTCTTCCATTTTCTCCATGACTAAATGGAACCCTTTTTGATGTGTCAACCGACTGACCATCCCAATCATTGGCACGTCTTTTTCGATCGGTAAACCAAGTAATTTTTGCAATTGTAATTTGTTTTCTGTTTTTTTATTCAATGTTGTTTGATCAAATGGTTCAAAAATATGACGATCATGCATTGGATCGTAAATACTGTAATCAATCCCATTTAATATTCCAACTAATTTTTGACTTTCTTGACGTAAGATAGCATCTAGCCCGCAACCAAACTCACCTGTTTGAATTTCTTTGGCATAATTAGGTGATACTGTATTCACACGATCTGCATATACGATACCTGATTTTAACCAATTGACCATCCCGTTTTGCGCGATCATGCCATCTTCAAAATGTTCTGCACCGGTTTGAAACCAATCGCCTAAAGTATATGGTTCAAAATAGCCCTGAAATTCGATATTATGAATCGTCAATACCGTTTGAATCTGTTGAAAAGCATTAATCCAACGGTATTTTTCTTTTAATAAAAACGGAACAAATGCAGTATGGTAATCGTTTGTATGCACGATGTCTGGAATAAAATCTAATTTTTCCATCGCTTCAATCAATGCTTGTTGAAAGAAGGCAAAACGTTCGCCATCGTCGTCATAACCATAAATCGCTGGTCGATTAAAGTAGTATTGATTATCTATAAAATAATACTGAACGTCATTTAGTGTCAATGTTTTGATCCCACAATACTGCTTGCGCCAGCCCACATCGATCACAAAGTCTAACACGTCGGTGGTAGCTTCTTGATACTCTTTGGGAATCAAGGACATGTAGGGTAAGATCACCCGAATATCATGTCCCTTTTCCTTTAGTTTTTTTGGCAACGCTCCAGCTACATCGCCTAAACCGCCACTTTTAAAAAAAGGTGCACATTCCGCTGCTGCAAATAAAATTTTCATACCAGTTACTCTCCGATCTGATCAGCCGTTACATGACTACCTTTTTTAATAACTAATGGTTGCTCTTTAGTCCCAATAATACGCACGCCAGCTTCCACCGTCACGTTTTTGTCTAAAATCGCATATTGGATCGTTGCCCCTTGACCGATTTTTCCACTTGCCATCACAATCGAATGCTCCACTGTCGCTTCTTCTTCGATCGCTGTTCGTCTAGAAATCAAACTATGATGGACAGTTCCTCGAATGATACTTCCTGTTGCAAATTGACTTGCATGTACATTCGATTCCGGTGAGAAATAGGTTGGCACTTCATTTTTAGCTTTTGTTAAAATATGTTGACTTGAATAGAGTAGCGAATTGAATTTTTTAGGATCCAACATATCCATATTGGCTTCATAGTAACTTTTTACGTCAAAAATATTGCTTAAATAGCCGGTATATTCATATGTTGTAACTTCATTTCCTTTAAGATTTTTCCAAATCAACTCTTCTAAACAAGCATATTCACCCTCGTTTTGGGCCACTTCTAAAATATTGATCAACCAGTCGGTATTTACCACGAAAATATTCATCGCTAAATTGTAAAACGGTTGATCCTCATTTAACTCTTCAAAAACTGTCGCTTCAAGTGTAGGTTGGTTTTCACGAAAAGATAAAATATAGTCTTTAGGATAGATTTTATCTGATTCCACTCGTTTGAATAACACCGTACATTCGCGTTGTTGTTCTTCGTGTACACTGATTACTGAGCGATAGTCAACATTACACAAGATTTTGTTTCCTGTATATACCGTAAACTTCGATTTTGCTTTTCGTAAAAAATCGATCATCGGTTCATGGAAAGGTTCACCCGCTGCTTGTGCACGTTGAATCGTTTCTTTAAAAGAAACGAAGTAGTGACTTAGGATATTATTTAAGT
The DNA here is from genome assembly GCF_913775425.1 of uncultured Enterococcus sp. Lineage (GTDB taxonomy): Bacteria > Bacillota > Bacilli > Lactobacillales > Enterococcaceae > Enterococcus_G. The sequence continues at coordinate 4,773 of NZ_CAJYIS010000071.1, read as the reverse complement.
GCCAATGATTGCCCCCACCTAAATGATCAAAGATCGATTGCGTATTGCGTTCGCTAGCAGTCATATAGATCGAGCGCACGTTTGCATTCACTAGATTGGATAACCCAAAATCAATCATCCGATATTTGCAATCGAAATACAGTGTTGCTAACGGACGTTTTGCCGTCAATTCACCTAATCCTGTACCTTCAAACTCATTTTCCATAATCGCAGATACTTTATTAGCTCTCATCTACTAACACTCCAATCACTTCAGAATAGCCGACTACCGCAATTTCATCGGTTCCATCGATTTCAGCATTATCTCCAACGATCGCATTTTCCCCAACGATCGCTCGTTTGATCGTTACATTTTTTCCAATCGTGGCTCCTGCCATAATGACACTATCTTTGATCACGGCGCCTTCTTTAATTTTCACATCATTTGATAACAAACTGTTTTGAACGTCTCCAGCGACATAACATCCATCCACCACCAAAGAACCTTTAACACTCGCTTGTTCTGTAATAAAATGCGGTGGAGATACTGGGTTTTTAGAATAGATTCGCCATGCACTATCACTCATCTTCAATTCATTATCTGGATTGATAAATTCCATACTGGCTTGCCATAGTGAATCGATCGTACCTACATCTTTCCAGTAATCATCAAAGCGATAGGCAAAAACATTTTCGCCGCTTTCGATATAAGACGGAATCACATGTTGTCCAAAGTCTAACATTTGATCATCTTTATTATAGCTATTCAACAACACTTGACGTAAACGAGACCAATTAAAGATATAAATCCCCATTGATGCCAAATTGCTTTTTGGTTCCGCTGGTTTTTCATCGAATTCAACGATACGATCATGATCATCGGTATTCATGATCCCAAAACGTGATGCTTCTTCCATTGGTACTTCAATAACTGCAACCGTTAGTGAGGCATGGTTGCGTTTATGGGTTTCAAGCATTTTATCGTAATCCATTTTATAGATATGATCTCCTGATAAAATCAAGACATACTCTGGATCGACTTGATCGATATAATCAATATTTTGATAGATCGCATGCGCCGTTCCTTCGAACCATTTGCTTCCTTCATTACTTGAATAAGGTTGTAAAATCGTTACACCTGAACCAATGCCATCTAAGCCCCAACTTGCTCCGTTTCCGATATGTTCATTTAAAGCTAAAGGCTGATATTGTGTGACAACTCCTACGGTACTGATTCCTGAATTCACACAGTTACTTAACGTAAAATCAATGATACGATAGCGTCCGCCAAAAGGGACAGCTGGTTTGGCAATCGTTTGGGTCAATTTCCCTAAACGACTTCCTTTTCCTCCTGCAAGGATCATTGCTAACATTTCTGTTTTCATACTCTCGATGGTTTCCCATCTTCCCTCCCTTATTTCTTCCTTGTAATCGTAATGGTTGCTGGTTTTAAAATTAAAGCACCTAATGCTGGAACAATTAATTCAATAATGTGTTCGTCTTGTTCACTAGTTGTGACCATTGGTTCTTGTCCTTTCGTCCAAGTCCCACCATATTCCGCTAACTCCGTATTCAATAACTCTTCATAAGTTCCTTTATAAGGAACTTTGATGCGAAAATTACGTTGTTCTTCAGGTGTAAAATTAAGGAGGACAATCAAGAAATCTTTTTTACGTTTTCCTTTACGGATAAAACTTAGCACGACTTCTTTAGTATTGTCCGCATCAATAAATTCGACACTCGCTTGAGGGTCTTGTTCTAACTCCCATAGAGCTGTTTCTTCTTTATATAACGCATTCATTTTAATTGTAAATGCTTGCATTTTTTTGTTCATATCATCGGCTAGATCTTTCCATTCTAGCCCTTCATTGTATTTCCATTCTAAAAATTGGCCCCATTCATTTCCCATGAAAGACAGTTTCTTACCTGGGTGTGTGAGTAAATACGTATATAAGTTACGTAGTTGAGAGAATTGCTTGTATCGATCGCCCCACATCTTATGTAACAAGCTTTTTTTACCATGAACCACTTCATCATGTGAAAGCGGCAAGATATAGTGCTCATTTGCCATATACATGAATGAAAAAGTCAGTTTATTTAGATGATACTTTCGATAAATTGGGTCCATTTCGTAAAAAGCAAGTGTATCGTTCATCCAACCAAGATCCCATTTATAATCAAACCCTAATGCATGATCTTCGACACGACCTGTAATCTTAGTTTCAGAAGAGCTTTCTTCAGCAATCATCACGACTTCTGGATGTGCAAGCTTGATCACAGCATTCATTTTTTGTAAGAAATAAATCCCATCAAGATTACGGTTGGTTCCTTCATGATTTGGTTCCCAAGCTTTATCATCATAATCAAGGTAGATCATACTTGACACAGCATCGACACGTAAGCCATCAATATGGAAAAACTCGATCCAAAACAAGGCATTAGAAATCAAGAAACTTTGGACTTGTGGTTTTCCAAGGTCAAAATTCAAAGCTCCCCAACGAACATTGCGCGCACGCAACTCATGTTGATATTCAAATGTCGGGGTGCCATCATAATAGGCTAATGCATCATCGTTCACACAAAAATGACCCGGTACCCAATCTAGTAATACACCAATATTTTCTTGATGACAACGATCCACGAATTCTTGAAATTCTTCTGGCGTACCATAATTTTCTGCGAGCGCAAAATAACCAGTTAATTGGTACCCCCACGATTGGTCAAGTGGATGTTCCATAACTGGCATCAATTCGATGTGTGTGTAGCCCATCTCTTTGATGTATGGAACTAATTCATCTGCTAAATCTTTAAATGTAAAAGGTGTACCATCCCAATGATACCGCCACGAACCTGCGTGCAATTCGTAAATATTCATTGGACGTTTTAGAGATTGACTTCTCTTGTTTCGACCACGATACAATCCATCACGCCACTTATGTGCTGATATTGTATACAATACCGCTGCATTATTTGGACGTGGTTCAAAGCGAATAGCAAAAGGATCGATTTTATAAACATGTCGCCCATTTTCTTGTTCAAGTTTAAATTTATATAAATCACCTTCTTGAGGTATGAGCGTGTGCGTTTCCCAAATTCCTGTACGAGCATCTTTTTCCATTGGAATCGTATCGTTCCAATCATTAAATGTCCCAACTAACCAAACTTGTTTGGCATTTGGTGCAAACACACGAAAGATATACCCTTCATCTGCTTGATGTGCACCGAGTAAATGATGTGCATAAAAATTTTCACCAGTTGTAAATAAATGTTTCGCTTGTTCTACTTGTTTTAGATCCTTCAATGCTATCCGTCCCCCCCTCATAAAAAAACAAAAACCTGTTTACAAAATTATGATAACACATCCCTTTGAACTGTTACAGAATTATTTCTTAAAAAACTAAATCGTTTTAATCATTTTCAAACAAAAAATCAATAAGATAACTAAAACAACAAGCGTTCTTGATTTGTAATTTCTCATTTTATTATCATTTAAACTGTCATAAAGTTAAAAAGAAACCGTTATATTAAATAAAAAAAACGAGTTATTTCACTCGTTTTTTATGGTCTTTTTTAAGGAACAGGATTAGTCCTGAAAATAAAATAACAATTATTAAAAAAATGATCCCTAATTTTATATCCCCTTTAAATAACGCATCTCCACCACAAGCATATAGAATCGATGCCGGCAATGTACCAAAAAGAACAATACTCCCTTGTTCTTTTTTCGTCATCCGCAGCTGTTGGATCGTATAGCTAACTAAAATCGAAGGAATAAAAGGAATCATATAACTGATCGTCAGCCCTGTTTTTGGATGTTTCAACGAGCTTAAATGTTTAATCCAATGATTTTGTGTTTGATTTTTATGGATCAAAGGAACTTTATTCAATAAAGTGATCGCCAAAAAATTTCCTGAAGCATTGCCAACAATATTCAGCACGCCTCCAAAAAACGGACCATAACATAAGCCGATCAATATGCCTAGCATCGATGTCGGAACACCAGGTACCATACAACAAATGATCGTTAAACTAACCAACACGACCGCTGCATCGATCCCGTGCGAACGAACTAAAGTTAGTAGCTCAGCTTTGCTTACTTTTGGATCAAACAATGCATGTAGATCGGGTTGGTAAAGATAAATGAGTATACTGCTTAATCCTAAAATCAACACGACTCCTAATAAAATCCATCGTTTACGAACTTGATGTTTGACCATCTCGTTTGGTTGATTAGACATCTGGATCGACTTCAAAAATAATGACTTCATCTTTTTCATTCGGATGTGTGATTTTTAGTCGTTGTGGCGGGCGGATATCTTCTGTATATTGCCCTTCACGGACTAATTCTTTCGGATCGACATTGGCATTTTCTTCATCACCACGGTTAAATAAAATATTTTCTTCCATGACCACCAACTCCTTTTTCTTTTATTTTAAAGGAAATGACTAAAAAATAAAAGAAACTTCTTCAAATAAAAAAAGCTCGACTCTATAGAGTCGAGCTTTTGTATTATGCTTCTTGCGCTACTGGGTAGACAGAAACTTGTTTTTTGTCGCGGCCTTTACGTTCGAAACGTACCACACCGTCAACTTTAGCAAATAACGTATCATCGCCACCGATACCTACGTTAACGCCTGGATAGATTTTTGTTCCGCGTTGGCGGTACAAGATTGATCCACCACTAACTGTTTGACCATCAGCACGTTTAGCACCTAAACGTTTTGATTGAGAGTCACGTCCGTTGGAAGTAGAACCTCCACCTTTTTTGTGGGCGAATAATTGTAAATTCATAT
>NZ_CAJYIS010000070.1 GCF_913775425.1 uncultured Enterococcus sp. | reverse complement strand
AAAGGAGCTAAATCAAATGAACTTAGAACAACTCAAAACGCAATTTCAATCAGGTATCATCGTATCGTGCCAAGCTTTACCTGGAGAAGTCTTTTATAATGAAGAATTTAGTTTGATGCCTTATTTTGCTCAAGCTGCTGAACGCGCGGGTGCTGTGGGCATTCGTGCCAACTCCATACGTGATATCACAGCGATACAGCAAGTGACGAAATTACCGATCATTGGGATCATTAAGCGTGACTACCCACCGCAAGAACCTTTTATTACCGCAACGATGAAAGAAGTCGAAGAATTAGTGCAACTTGATCTAGCAGTTATTGCGCTAGATTGTACACTTAGAGAACGCTTTGACGGACTTCATGTATCCACGTTTATCCAAATGATCAAACAGCGTTATCCAAAACAAATCCTCATGGCGGATATCGCGACTTTCAACGAAGGCGTAAATGCCTACCAAGCTGGTGCGGATTTTGTCGGTACAACGCTAAGTGGTTATACAAAAGACCGTCTTTATCAAGAAGGACCGGATATTGAATTGATCACGCGATTACTCGATGAGAATATTCCCGTAATTGCTGAAGGTCGGATCCACACCCCGTCGCAAGTTCAACAAATCAAGAATCTTGGTGTTTCTGGTATTGTTGTCGGTGGTGCGATTACACGTCCAGAAGAAATTGCTACCCGCTTTATTTCAGCATATAATACCCGTTAGACTAAAAAAATCCCCAACGTTGATTCGTTGGGGATTTTCGTTACCGCTGAATATTCAGCTTAGGATATTGATGTTTTATTTGATTGATTGCTTGTTGTAACGTTTCTTTTCCAGTTTTGTCTAATACATATAGATCAGTTAGATCCAATGATTCATAAGGAGCAAAATTAGTATCTGCTAAATATTCTGTGAGTGTGTGGGTCGAAGCAAAAAACAATTGTCCTGAAATGTGAACCTTTTTTTGTTCTTCATGGATGTGTAATTTTGAAACTTTGCTAATAAATACTAAACTACTTGTGATCACTCCAACTAAAATACCAATAGCTAAATTATGCGTATACACGACAATGACGACCGTTAACACCATCACGATCGTATCCGTTAACACGATTGTTTTGAGTGAACGAATACTATCCCAATCAAAGGTTTCAAACGCAACAGTCATCATGATTCCAATCAATGCTGCTGTCGGAATTTGAACCATAATACTTTTTAGGCCTACTATCAATACGAGTAACGCTGAACCAGCAACAAACGTCGACAATCGACCTTTCCCACCTGATTTGACATTGATTACTGCTTGACCGATCATCGCACAACCAGCTTGTCCACCGAAAAAGCCAGTAATCATATTGGCAATTCCCTGAGCTTTTACTTCTTGTTGACTATCTCCTTTTGTCTGCGTCATGTCATTTACTAAAGGTAATGTCAGCAAGGATTCGATCAAACCAACCATTGCTAAAGCCAGTGATGTCGGCAAAATAGTCCACAGTGTTTCAAAAGTAAACGGCACTTGCGGTAATCCGATCTGCAGTCTCATTCCATTCATCTCTCCAAGGTCACCCACTTGTTGTAGAGGATAGTTTGAAAACATCGCAATCAAAGTCATCGCTACGATAATAATCAATGCTGGTGGAACGATCTTGATCCATTTAGGTAAACTAAACATCAATACGATCGTCACTAATGCCATAATATACGTAGCAGTCGTTTGATTAGCTAATTGTTGGACTTGTGCTAAAAAAATCAAAATTGCTAACGAATTGACAAAGCCTAACATGACTGACTTTGAAATAAATCGCATCAATCGATGAATCCCTAAATACCCTAATACGAGCTGGATCCCTCCAGCTAAAATCGTTGCAGCGATCATATAAGATAACCCATGATCTTTGACTAAACTGACCATTACCAAAGCCATAGATCCCGCTGCTGCTGAAACCATGGCTGGTCGCCCACTCGTAAACGATGTGATCAAACATAGCAACACTGAAGCAAACAGCGCTGTAATTGGGTTGACACCTAAAATAATAGCAAATCCAATTACTTCTGGAATTAATGCTACTGCTGTGACTAATCCAGCAAATACATCTTCTTTAACTTGACCAAACCAATCGTCTTTTTTTAAATAAATCACTATTTTTCCCCTTATTTTACAATTAATACTGGAGTGTCTACATGGGTCGATACTTCATGACTGACACTTCCTAAAACAATTTCTTTTAATCGTTTACGTCCTCTAGTTCCCATAATAACTAAATCAAAGGTATGCTCTTGAACGTATTCAATAATTTTTTTTGCTGGGTCCCCCACTACAATATCAATTGTATCGTGTTCAACTAAATCAGCCAGTTCTTTTTCAACGGTTTTGATGCGAATCCGTTTTTTTTCTTCAATGGTTAATGACAAATCAAGGCACTCATCTTTTGCCTTGGCAACTTTCAATACTTTTAAAATCGTAACCCGTGCTTCGGGAAACACACGCTGGAATTTCCGAGCTTCTTTAACGGCATTCAATGCGTGTTGTGATCCATCAAATGCAACTAAAATTGTTCTCATTTTGCTAGCTCCTTTAGACTAATAGAAACATCCTACCACAGAACGTTTCAGTTTCAAACCTTAATTTCTAAAAATCTTATTTTTTTCAGAAAAGAAATGAATCTGTCCATTTTGGGATACGATTTCTGTATGTACCGTATGCTTTTAAAGAATTGGTTTATCCTGTAGACAATCGCTATACTAATAAATAGAACTAGGAAAGGATGAGTAAGATGAGTTTAACTGTTATGATTACCTATACTGGAAAGGAGCAAGCAGCAAAGCAATTTATGGAGGAGATGTTAGCGAGTGGTTTAGTAGAGCAAATCAAAGCACAACCTGGAAATGAGCGTTACGACTACTATCTTCCTGTCAATCAACCAAATGCTGTCTTATTGATCGATCGTTGGACAACTCAAGAAGCATTAGATCTTCATCACCAATCCAGTATGATGCAAAAAATCGCCGCCTTACGCAAAAAATATCACTTGCGCCTTCATGTTGAAACATTTACGTCAAAACCTAACTAAAGTGTCAACAGTACGCAGTTCCAAAAAATAAGGCGAATCATTCCGATAATAACTTCTCTTTGTCTATTTCAGTAATGATTCAACTCATTAAGAATGAAATACCTTTATGCAATTGTTAAAGGGACATGACAGTCTATTGTCATGTCCCTTTTTTAAATCGTGTCTAAATGTGTAAGCAAACAAAATTCACCTAGTTCGTTCCCCTCTAAAATAATTGGTTCGCAATTGTTTATTTTGATTTGCGTTGTTTGTTCTTTTGATAACCCTAATAATGCACGTAGCATCAGTCGCGTTGCTACAAAATGTGAAAAGACACTAATCGTTTGTTCACTTGATAGTGGCAAATCAGATAAAAATGCTGTCACACGTTGACCCACTTGTGTATAGTTTTCGCCTTCAGGTGCTGCAGTCGTAAAACTATGCTTGAATTCTTCAGTATTGATAAACGTACGGTACTCACTTAATTCGATTTCCGATTTCCCATTAAATCGTCCCAATGATCGTTCATTGATCCGTTGATCTCGTTTTATATCCATTCGATTCGTTGCTAGCTGTGCGGTTTCAAAAGCACGTGTCAAATCAGACGAAAAAATCGCAGTACTTTGTTGAATCTCTGGATGTTTTTGTAAAGCTCGTGCTTGTTGTTGGCCTTTTTCAGTGAGTAAAATATCCGCTTGTCCGGAAAAAACTCGGGTATGCGGCTGTTCTTTATTTAACGCATTGAATTTCGATTCACCATGTCGAATTAAAATTAATTTCATGATACACTCCATTTCGTTTTGCTGTTCCTATGCTAACCCTAGCAAACTTTTTATTTGATTTCAATCTTTTTCATCGTGTTTGCGATAATATAAACCAAATTTCAATCGACTCAAAGATTTTTCTTCCTCATTTAGGATAAAATATTAAATAATATCGTTATTTAATATTATCTATTTCCTAGAGTTTAAATTGTATCTTTCTTTAATTTCTGTGTTAGAATGGGATTGAAAAGTGGAGTATCAAAGCACACTGGATTTAAAAATACATAATAAACGTTATATATACATAGGCTTCTTCATTTTTCACAAGAAGACAATGACTCTAAACATGTTAATAAGAAAGGAGGAAATAGCGTGAATGCCTTTAAGTTAAAACAAGGATTGGATGTGGAAAAACCTGGGATCGTCAATTGGTTTAATGTGAACGGCTACGCACTTGATGACTATAAAACTGGACGTGTTCAAATCGAAGACAAGCAACAATTCATTAAAGAACAACTCCATCGTTTTGCAAAAAATGAGAATTTTGTCCTTTTTTCAAATTCGATTCAAGATCTTGACTATAGTTTTATTATTATTGACAACGACGACGAACATGGATCATTTCAGTTATTTAGTGATTTTTCAGAAGTCGTAGCGGTGTTTGATAATGTATTGGCAAAAATGAGTTGATGAGGCTCAAGGGGGATATTATGGAACAATCAAGCTTTGATCCGATACTACCAGATGAGATGCACACACTGATTTTAGGAAGTGCACCTGGAAAACGGTCTCTTATAAAACAACAATATTACGCCCATAAAGGAAATGCCTTTTGGCCGTTGGCATTGAAATACTGGCAACAAGAACCTACGCATGATTATTCAAAAAAGATCATGCTATTGACGGATCATCGGATTGGATTATGGGACGTTTTTGGTCAATTTGTACGTAATGGCAGTATGGATCATCAATTTCAACAAGTTACCTTACAACCATTGGCACAGCTATTTGAAGCTTTTCCGATCTCACTTGTGATCCTCAACGGGAAAACCGCGACAAAAACGTATCAAACGATCACAAGTACTATCCCTACTCAGTGGTTGACCTTATCGTGTCCTTCTACAAGTGGGGCCAATAATCGACAACAAGAATTACGTCAAAAACAATGGTTTCTAGCTTATCGTATCAGCGAATTACTCGATGATTTCACTAGACAAGGCTTACGGGTCTATTTTGGTCATACACCTTTTATATGGCAATATGTGAAACACTTACGTACACTCGTCTTTATACAAGAACAAAATATCGCTACTCAAGATGAATTTGACGAGTTAACGTCAGATGAACACTACGATTATTTTTTAGTGATGGATCAAGAACTGCCTGTAGCGACGATCCGCTTCCAATTAACAGACACTACAATCCAGCCTGATCGCTTTTGCATCGCAAAAACATACCGCAACAAAACAATCGGTACTCGTTTATTATCCTTATATGAAACATATGGACATTTTTTAAACGCTACGAAAAGTCAGTTGATTGCAGAATGTCAAGCACTACCTTTTTATCAAAAAATGGGCTATCAAGTCATCGATGCTCCGCATGTTGTAGATGGGATCTTATGCCAAACGATGCAAAAAACATTATAAAAAAACAACTGACAGAAGTGGCTAGCTAAAAGAACGACTTTTGTTATAGCATTTAATCAAAAAGAGGGTGTGACCAAATTTGGTCACACCCTCTTTTTGATTAACCTTGACTTGAATTTTTCTTATGTTTACGAGCTTGTCTTGTTTGTTGACGACGTTCGATTTTACGTTTTTGTTGCTTCGTTTTATCGATTTCCCATTGGATTTTTTTCTTATAGCCTGGTTTGATTTTTTTCTTTTTCTTTTTGACTAAACCAATCAACGTCGGGTCTAGTTCGTCGGCTTTTTTCTGTTCGCGTTTTTTACGGCGATTGCGATCATAAGTATCTACGATCTCATCTTGTTTGATTTCTTTTGGTTGGAAGTCAACGCCTAGATCTTCAATCGCACTGATCAACTCATCTTGGCTTGGTTCGTACAACGTAATAGCTGTTCCGTGTAATTGATTGCGTCCTGTACGTCCTACACGATGGATAAAGAAATCTAAATCTTCAGGGATATCTGCATTGATGACGTGAGAAACTCCTTCGATATCGATGCCACGTGCAGCAAGATCCGTTGCTACAACGAATTGATACTCTAGATTTTGAACTTGACGCATCACACGTTTCCGCTCACGTGGTGGAATTCCACCGTGGATTTTTGCCACTTTCAAGCCTTTTTCACGCAAATACGTCGTGATCTCGTCTGCTCGTTGTTTCGTATTGGCAAAGACGATCGCTAAGTACGGTTGGCCGGTCGTTAAGAGTTGATAAATCAAACGGTCAGGGTTTTTCCCTTTCGTGGAGATCAACCAGTTCTCAATTGTATCGGAAATGACCGCTTGTGCTTTAATCTCTTCGATGACTGGATTTTGCATGTATTTTTTTAAAAACGGGCGTAATTTTTCTGGAATTGTCGCTGAGAATACAAGCATCTGAAGTTTTTCAGGTAAATGAGACGCAATTTTGTCGACTTCTTCTAAAAATCCCATATCTAGTGTCATATCCGCTTCATCGACTACAAACGCCGATGCCGTATGTACTTTTAACGCACGTTCATTGATCAAATCTAAAATTCTTCCTGGTGTTCCAATGACAACTTGTGGTTGATGGCTAGCTAAACGCTCGATTTGACGTTTTTTATCTGTACCCCCGACAAAATTCGTAACACGAATCTCTGGTGTAGCATGAGTAGCCAGCTGTTTCGCTGCTGCATAAATCTGCGTGGCCAATTCACGACTTGGTGCAGTAATCACTAATTGAACTTCTTCTTTATTCGGATCAATGTTATCAAATAACGGCAATAAAAATGTATGCGTTTTTCCACTCCCTGTTTGGGACTGACCAACAACGCTTTTGCCTTTTTGGATCACTGGAATCAACTTTTCTTGTACTGGAGTCGGTTGTGTAAATTTCTTTTCAGCAAGTGCTTCGTAAATAAACGGCTGAAATGCAAATGTTTCAAATGACATTTGAGCACCTTCTTTCTTTTAACATCTTTTGGATTATACCATATTCTCAAACAACTTCCTATTTTGTTTCCA
>NZ_CAJYIS010000069.1 GCF_913775425.1 uncultured Enterococcus sp. | reverse complement strand
TACTCATCATAAAAACGCACCGTCATTCCTAATGCAACCGAGCGTAACAGTACGGATAACCCACTAATATGAAACAATGGCAACACTAAGCCCCACGTATCTTTTTCAGTTACTTGCATGTTGATCTGGGTGGCTTTTGCACTCGCCCAATGATTTGAAAATCTTTGTGGTACACCTTTAGGATTACCTGTTGTACCTGATGTATACATGATCGATGCAATCTGAGACGGTTGATAGCCTAAATCAAATTGTAATTTTGTCTCGGGTAGTTGCTGGCAATCTGGCAATAAAAATACTTCAGCTTGTTCGAGTACCAACTCAGGATCATCGGTTACTACTAGTGAAGTGTTCGCATCTTGCAACTGAAATTCGATCTCGCTTTTGGTGAGTCTACGGTTTAAAAATTGGATCTCGATCCCTAATTCCCATAAACCTAAAATCGTTAAATAGAGGTCTGTTTTATTTTGGCTATAGATAGCCACACGCGTCGTATGCTTGGGCAATCGCTCATGATAATACGCGGCAGTATTTTGAGCATATTGCGCTAACAAAGAAAACGACCAGCTTTCTTTTGAGTTCAAAAAAGCTGGTCGTTTTGGATGAAGCAACGCTTGACGTTGAAGCCAACTCGCTTGATTCATTACGGGAATTTAGGGAATTGGTCAAAGTCTGGTTGGCGTTTTTCTTTGAACGCATCGCGACCTTCTTTGGCTTCGTCCATTGTATAGTATAGTAATGTCGCATCTCCAGCTAATTGTTGGATTCCAGCAAGACCATCAGTATCTGCATTTAATGCCGCTTTGATCATACGTAAAGCAAGAGGGCTTTTCGTTAGCATTTCTGCTGCCCATTCCATCGTCACATCTTCTACTTGATCCAAAGGAACGACAGTATTGATCCAATTCATATCTAAAGCTTCTTGGGCAGTATATTGTTTTGTCATAAACCAAACTTCTTTGGCTTTTTTATGCCCAACAACACGTGCTAGGTAACCAGAACCATATCCACCATCGAAACTACCAACATTTGGTCCTGTTTGGCCAAATTTAGCGTTATCAGCTGCGATCGTGATATCACATACTAATTGTAAAATATTTCCGCCACCGATCGACCATCCTTTAACCATCGCAATAACTGGTTTTGGAATCACACGGATCAAACGTTGTAAGTCTAATACATTTAGACGTGGAACGTCGTCAGTCCCTACATATCCACCATGACCACGTACTTTTTGGTCACCACCAGAACAAAACGCTTTGTCGCCTTGTCCAGTTAAAATGATTACACCGACATCTTGTTTATCGCGACTAATTGAAAACGCGTCGATCATTTCAAAAACCGTTTTTGGGGTAAAGGCATTATGCACTTCCGGACGGTTGATTGTAATTTTTGCTACTTTACCATGTTGTTCAAATAAAATTTCATCATATTCTTTAATCGTTTGCCATTCTCTCACAGAATTGACCTCCTTTGATTGTTTACGTTACTATTATACACAATCACTAGGTTTTTCCCAAAAAACCCGTTTGTGAAGTAAGAAAATCTCAAGATTTAGGAGCAAATCAGATGAATTTATTAGAATTGTTTCATATTCAAACAAAAATCCTCACAAAAGAAGCGGTCGAACTAACCATGGAGATCAAAGAAGACCATCAACAACCCTTTGGCATCATGCATGGTGGGATCAATGGAGTCTTGATCGAAACAGCTTGTAGTATGGGCGCCAATGAACAATTAGACACCGGATTTGCCGTCGGAGTCGATCTAAATGTCAATCACTTAAGAAGCGTCACAACTGGCAACTTGACCGTTCGTGCGACTCCTGATCACATCGGACGCACAATACACGTGTGGCAAGCCGTGATCTATGATGAACAGCAACAAAAAATCGCAGTTGGACGTTGTACAATGACAGTGAGGAATAACTAGATAAAAACCTTCAGGATAGTCCTGAAGGCTTTTTAATTAAGTGAGTGATCGGATAGGGTTTTCCAAATCCATCGACTGCATCTTCTGACGCGATTTCAAAACCATGATTTAAATAAAAGCTTTTTGCGTGCTCATTTTGCGTATTGACGTCGATTTTCTTAATCGATTCAGTGGCTATTAGTTCCAGTAAAATCTTATGTCCATACTGTTTACCGATAAAATCAGGATCTAAAAAAAGCATCACTAACTCCTCTTCACTCGTTCCACTAAAACCGATTATGTGTTGCTCATTTTTCCATAAGTCTAAATGGACATTGTCCAAATACTCTGGGATCACATGTTTATAAAATTGAAGATCTTCTTCTGCTAAAAAATCATGTGTGTACCTTACTGATTTTTCCCATAGTTCTAAAATCAAACCATATTCTTCTTTTCTTGCTTTGCTTCTACTCAACATAGCAGTCGCTCCTTTACTTTCGCTACCCATAACTTTCCATTATCAAATTAATACAGGTTTCATCCCCCTATACTATGTTATAGTCATTGTGGCTACACCCCATATTTAAATATATCTTCGAGAACATCTGGCACCTACTTTGATATTCGTGTTTTGTATCATTGATATAGTCGCTAGTTCTTTTTACTATATCTATATCAGTTATTAAACTATAGTCTTCCTCTTGTACACCGATAACTTGTAAAAAAGCATTGAAATCCTCTATATTTTTCGCTCTTTCACTCTCAATATATAGAGTAAGTTCAATTAAATCATTTTCTATCGTTTTCCAATTTTCTATCGTTGCTTCACAATAAATAAATCCGCTCATATTTTCCATATACTCGCTATAGCGATCATATCTAGTGAGTTCACACTTAAAATTAGACCATTTTGGAGTAAAGTTCAAAATAATTTCGATAAATTTTTTATCTTCAGGAGATAACTTTACCTCACTGTCTAGAACCACAGTGGAGTGACTAGCCGGAATATTAGATTTCTCCTGTTTATTTTTATTGCATAATAAGTATTGATGAATAAGATTCCACATACATATAAACTCCTTTTCCTGAACACAAGCCATTGGATTTTTTTATTCGTGAATTAACCAAAATATTTAAGATAAGGTATACTTATTGAAACGATTTGATTATTGCAGTACGATAATCTATTATATCTATTTGATTCTGAGTAAAGACCATATAGCGACCCATTTTTCGCAGATACAAGCTTGGGCGAATGTAATTGAGAACAGAGAAAATCACGATTCTTCTTTATCTATGGATTCATTGATAAAAGAAAATTTAGAGAACCTTGAACATTGTAAACAAATGAATCTAGACTACTTACTGATTCATAATACTTACGACGTTGACCTTGAACATCTAAAATTAAGAAATTGGAGGCTTTAATATATGAAACTATTTTTTGTGATTTTTCAAACGATTTTAAATTTCATCGCATTAAATGTACTATTCCAAAACATTGCCAATAAAATCGTTCCAAATTCTCCATTAGGAGCTTTTATCGGTATCTTGTACTGGGGTATTTTATTACTGTTATCTTATGCAATTGCCGTCCGCTTTAAAAATAAATGATTTTAAGCTATTCATAGACAAAAAAGCAATTCTGCACAGAATTGCTTTTGGTATTTTAGAGTAATTATTTTTCTACTAAAAAAAGTGTGGACTATTCGTATACTTTAAACTACTATCCTATCCCCTTTAGTCGTTCGTTGAGAAATAACCAGAAATTCAACTTTTCGATAATATTCTTGACTAATTTTGGGTAAAGATAAAAAAGTAATTCATAGATTAAAAATCTAGGTTCTTTGTAAATCCATCCATAAATCCATGGGCAAAATCACTAAAATGAGATAAATTAGCTAAAACCACAGTAATTAGCAGTAAGATACTTACTACTTTCACTACTTTTGATATAGTTCTATTTTTCTGAGTTTGAATCACTAAAACAATGCTTAAAATTACAGATAATAACGATGATATATCTACTATGATTTCCATGTAGTTCTCCTTTTGAAATGTTTTATAGATTTTCTATCTATTCTATTTTGATTATTGCTATAAATCCCATTGTAGCTGTTCTTTTAATGAGTTACTTTGAAATATTTATTTGTGTACTATCTTTTCTATTATTTTCATACTCTTTAAAATCGAATCTCTGTTTAAACTGAATAATGTACATAGTTTCTAATTTATCTTCTAAAAGATACAGTTTTCTACTAGGGATATAGGATTTATCCCATTTCCAGTCCATTAGGTCATATTTACCGATATCAGCCAATTCACGAATCTCTTCAAGGGAAACATCTAAGATTTCCCTTAATACATCAATTCTTTTATATTGTTTTTTTCGTTTGATAGCGATGATAGGAAACCACATAAGAAAATAAATGTTTATATAAATCCCATCTAATCGCACTCCTAATAGTCTAATTATCAAGAATATGATCACACCAATTAGAAAATAAATGATACCACTTAAGTAATCGATTATTTCTTTTCTGCCCATCTTTTTCATAATATATCTCCAATCATCATTTTGAAGTATGATCTACTTTTCACCATAATCAGCCACTTTTTCAACAAGAATTAGCATGTAACGGATATATTTTATTTATAGCTTAGATACACCAACACTAACGAAATGATTGTACAAAGCAATGCAATCGAGCATTTGACTAATTCATAATTGTGTAGTTTAGAAAGTTTTTCAAATCTATATGTTGGATTGATTGCTTGAATAGTTGCGTCTAAATTCCCGCTTAAAGCATTGTTTGAAGGCAAACAAAACAATAAAGTAAAACCATAACAAATACTAAGAACAACTATAAATTTAAAATGAAATAAAGCACT
>NZ_CAJYIS010000068.1 GCF_913775425.1 uncultured Enterococcus sp. | reverse complement strand
GTCACGGTCGAAGATGAACATGGTCAGATCGGTATTGGTGAACTGGACGCTTTGGCGACACCAGATTATATTGAAGAGACGTTTGACACATCATTGATGGCGTTAGAAAAATGGCTGATCCCAAGTTTAATCGATCAAAAATGGCAACATCCTAAAGAAGTCTTTGCCTTACTTGCCCAGACACAAGGCTTTTTTATGGCAAAATCGGCTTTAGAAACGGCTTGTTGGGATCTTTTTGCCAAAACACAACAAGTGAATGTTGCCAGTTTGATCAAAGGACAAGCAGTAACGAAAAAGTCGATCGAAGTCGGTGTCAGCATTGGGATCATTCCAGATCTACATGAGTTAGTCGAAAAAGTGGGGACATATGTCGCACAAGGCTATCGACGTGTCAAACTAAAGATCAAACCAGGCTATGACTATGCACCATTACACGCTATTCGCCAAGCCTTTCCTGATTTGATCTTGATGGCAGATGCCAATTCAGCCTATGCTGACCTAGAAGATTGGGCGCTTTTTCAACAACTCGATACATTAGATCTTGTGATGATCGAGCAACCTTTAGCGAAATACGACTTTGTCGAACATGCGACATTGCAACAACAACTGACAACCAGGATCTGTTTAGACGAAAATATTCGCTCGCTTGATGATGCGAAAACAGCGATCGCATTAGGTAGTTGTCGTGCAGTAAACTTAAAAATCCCGCGTGTGGGTGGCATCACACCAGCGCTTGAAATCTTAGCGTATCTGCAACAACACGATTGTTTAGTATGGCTTGGCGGGATGTATGAAGCTGGGGTTGGGCGCGCATTGAATCTCCAATTTTCAGCCAGTACAGACTTATCATTTCCAGGTGATCTATCTGCTTCAGACCGTTATTTTGCTGAAGATGTCGTCACCCCTAAAGCTATGATTCAAAATGGCACATTATCTATTCCACAAGGATTTGGTATTGGTGTGGTATTGGATCATGCGATGTTAGAAAAATATCGATCATGACTATAAGATAAAGAAAGACTCGTGTCTATTCATTTGAGTAGATACGAGTCTTTTTTTGAATGATGGTATTATTTTCTAAGACTGAGATTATTTATACAGTTTGTGTTTGAGATTAAAAAGAAGTCTGGAAAATTTCTCGTATCTACTCTCCTATCTATTTTAAGCTTTTTTTTGACGATTGTGTATGTATAGAGGTTATTGTATGATGAAAGTTGAAATGTTTGGAGGAGTATGAATGAGAGCAGTATTTTTATTTGGATTAAAGAAAGAATTATTAAGTATCAGAGCATTAATAGTCGGGATAATATTTAGCCTAGTATCGTTTTTGATTGCGAATTATTCTCAATCTCTAGCGATTTTCATTGACGGGAATTCTCCCGCTATTGATACACTTTTTGGAATATACGCAATTTTGGGTTTCTTTTTTTCGAGTATTTTATTTTCTAATATAATTACTACTGAATTTAAAAATCAAACTTTTCGCTACGTAACCCCGTATGTTTCCAGAATGAAAATTTACTTAGCAAAGTTTCTATTGATGATCAGTTATTTTGTAGCGATAACCCTAATTGGAATGGTAGTTCTTTTTTTAGGAAGACATCAGTTTTATATACCCATATACAATCTTTTCAATCTTTTCATATTTTATGCATACGTTGAAGCAATTACTTTGTTGTTATCAACAATTAGTACAAATGAAAGATTTTCTTCGTTACTAGGAATTTTGATTAGTGTGGGTATGCCTATTTTATATGCAGTAATTTATTTTAAACATAATCTAATACTAGATATCGTTGACTGGATACTTCCATTTAAATATCTTGAAGGTACTTGGGAAATCAGTATTTTAATTGTGTTCGTCATAGGAATTTTATACGTAGGTGAGTATTTTTTTGAAAGAAAGGACCTTTAAAAATGATTGAATGTATTGAAGTCAGCAAAAGATTTAAACAAAAAGATATTCTTAAGGATATTAACTTACGTATTGAAAATAGAACGATTACAGCGCTAATAGGGAAAAATGGTGCTGGAAAATCGACTCTCATAGGAGCTATTTTGGGATACTTTAAAATAGAATCTGGTGAAATTCAAAAAAACTCTGTTTCGGTCATGCCTGATGCAGATTCTTTATATACAGATATAACAGGGTATGACTTTTTGAATTTTACATGCAAACTAAAAAAATTGTCCTCGAATGAACAAGCATGGTCTTTAGCTAAAGAATTAAATTTAGAGAAAGATTTAGGAAAAAAAATCGACAGCTACTCATTTGGAATGAAAAAGAAAATAAGTTTTATTCAAGCTTGTTTAGGAGAATATGATACATATATATTTGATGAACCAACATCTGGTGTTGATGAACCATCAGCAATAAAAATGTTAAAAATAGTAGAAAAACTAAAATCAAACGGTTCGGGAATACTTTTAACTTCTCATAATTTAGATGAACTTGAGAGAGTATCTGATTATATATATATAATTGAAAATGGACATATTATAAATAGAGGAACTGTTGAAGAAATTGTTCTAAATAGCAATCAAAATGTTCTTCCTAAGTATATTTTGATAGTAGATGACTCAGATAAAGCTGCTTGCGTATTAAATGAGCTAGGATATATTAAAGTTAAAATTCTCAATCAAAATAAAATTGAAGTAGAAATAGTCAATGATAGTAATCAAATTAAAGATATCATTTATTCTCTATTAAAAAATAACATTAACTTTGAGGAATTTTACAAAAATAAAACTAATTTGAGAGAGAGCATCTATGCATAAATAGACTATTGTAATCAATCAGACGATTATGGGAATATTTTATTATGAAATTATCAATTTGAAGAAAAAAGTAAAGATAGAAACCTTAAAAAAGGCTCGCCCAAATTCAAAACGAATCTGGGTGAGCCTTTTTGTTAGCTGTAACAATTCTCTTAATTATTTATTTTACAACGCATGGATTCCGGCTTTTAATTGATCAATGATCTCTGCGCAGCGTAGCGAATCGCTTAGGGGCATCACGGGACTTTCATATAGGCCATTTTCATAACAGGTCATGGCATTGGTGATCTCGCCATAAAAATCATCGATCGTATACGGACAATCGATCGTTTCAACGTCCAGATCGTCACGTTTGATCTCAAATCGTGTTGGACGGTGAAAATCCGGGATCGTGATCGTACCGGTAGTGCCATGAAAAATCGCTTTTGCATCTTTAAATACATCAAATCCAGATTCGATCGTGACAGTGATTGTATCGTTTGCTAAAGTCGCCTCGACTGCCGTTTCGATCCCATTTTCGTGTACCGTAGCACTTAGTTCTTCTAGAGATAATGGTGTCTTGATAAAATCTTCGATCAAACTGACGTTGTAGATCCCCATATCTAATAAGCAGCCACCTTGAACAGGTAAATAATGATAGGTCGTGCCTTCTTTAGGCATATGGCGGCGTAAAGAAGTTTCGATTTTTTGTAGTTCACCAATTTCACCAGCTAAAATTGCTTTTCGTGCTTGTTCATAGGCAGGTGTAAAGCGGCTTTTCATTGCTTCCATAAAAAAGATCGGTTCTCGCGTCCAAACGGCATGGAGTTCTTTTAGCTCGTCAGCAGTCAGCACTAGTGGCTTTTCACATAAGATAGCCTTTTTGGCATGGATCGCTTGTAAGATCCATTCAAAGTGATAACGATGTGGCAAAGCGATATACACGAAATCGACCTTGGGATCATCTAATAATGCTTGATAATCTGAATAAGCGATTTCTGCCTGATGTTTGGCTTTGAAGGCTTCTGCTTTTTCTTGTGTACGGTTAGCTACGGCATATAAACTTGCTTGTTCTACTTGAGCAAGACTTTCTGCAAAGCGATGTGCGATTGTTCCAGCTCCAATTATTCCCCAACGAATCATGATCGTCCTCATTTCTCTTTTTTTGTTTAGTATAACAAAGAATAACCGTTTACACGATAAAAACCGATAAGATCAAAGATCATTATCGGTTTTAGGTAAGATATAGGCCACGTAAGCGACTAGGATCAGCGACAATACGCACAAACTATTTTTAACGGTTTCCATCAATAAAATCGTTTTAGTCGCGGTCGCATCATAATCGGTCAATCCAAAAAACGTATCGAGTGGCAAACGATAGATCAAAATAAACGCTAAAATCAAGATCATCGATAAAAATTGATGTGTCATACTCCCTTTATTTTGTGTCGTGAATTTAATGGCAATTCGACGATCACTTGGAAGTTCTTCAGTGTCGTAGTAGGTTTGATTTAGCCAAGAACTTGTACCATTTCGGAAAAAACTCAATATCAATAAAGTGAATGGAAGATAGATGGGTAATAAAAAGGCTATAAAACCTAAAGCAAGTCCAGCTAGTTGGATATATAGTGGATTTAGTCTAGGCAATAGACGATGGACTTTTTTAGTTAGAAACATCGCTAAAAATAAGCCAAGAACATAAGGTAAGTACAAATAAAGTGTGACCTTATCCCCACCATAAACGGCCTTGATGTAAAGCGAACAAAATAAAAAGAGCAGATTTCCAAACATGCCATTTAGGAAAGTGAGGAGATTAAGCCAAAGTGGCAATTTCCAGTAGCGCTTGGATTGACTTAATGACCAAATACTGATCATAAATAATAAAGTGATCCCAATCAACGTAAGCAACAAGACATCTTGATTGATCAATAAACGACTACTGCGTAACAGTAATAATAAAACAAAAAAGCCAACAAATAGACTGAGTTCTTTCTTAGCAATAAGTGCATGTTCAGGTTTTTTCATTGGAAATTTCTGATGTGGGTAATGTCTGATCGGTCGATAGGCAAGGATAAACAAAAGTGTATAGACACCTAGTGTTAGTGGAATCTTTAATCCACCACTCGTACTCATAGGAACCAACAGAGCGATCAAAAAGATCAATACCCATAAATAATTTGGATTGGAGTATCCTTTTAGCTGTTGTGCTTTGTGTTGATAGCTCATTGTTAGGTACGCTGGAGTGAACCATGCGGCACTAAAACCAAGAAAAGCCCCTGATAAGGTGTAAAATAATGGATTGAGACTTCCGAGTACGCCTAAAAAAGCACCTAGACCTCCAAGACCTAAGGAAAACACTAAAATCGTATAGTTGTTTAAGGTCGTTTGCAAACCGCGAACTAAAAAAATGGCAGTCATGCGAAACGTATAAAATAAGACGAATGGTAAAATCGTATAAATGTGCTCGCCGTCACTTAAACTAAGATATAAGATAAATGGCACAATGATCAATGTATTGCTGAGTAAAAAAGGGATAGAACGATCGAATCCTTTAAAAAGCGTTGCGATAGTTTTCATATGCATACTCCTTGATTATGGTATAACTTAGTCTATCACTAAATAAACAAGTTGCAAAAATATTCTCTAAAAAAAAGCGAGTAATGATGAATCCGCCTTCACTTTAAAATGTGAACGTTCGTGAAATAAAAATGTAAAATGTTCATATTTTTGTTTTTATTTATACGTATTTACCGTATGATAAAGAAGTAATTATTTATTTTACGAATAACAAAACATATTTTGAGGAAGAATCGGAGGGGTTTTAGTGAAACAACAGCGTTATATTGTCGCAACAGCAGGAGTCTTATTGCATTTGATGATTGGATCGGTCTACGCATTTAGTGTATTTTCAGTACCGATCGCGATGAAAACAAACTGGTCGGAATCTTCTATTTCATTTACGTTTAGTTTAGCTATTTTCTTTTTAGGGATGTCGGCTGCATTTATGGGAAGATTAGTCGAGCGCTTTGGTCCAACTGCTACGGGGACATTATCTGGGATTTGTTATGGTCTAGGAACGATTTTAACTGGTGTGGCAATTTATACGAATGAATTATGGTTGCTGTATCTAGGTTATGGAATTATTGGAGGTCTTGGGTTAGGTGCAGGGTATGTAACCCCAGTATCTACGATCATCAAATGGTTCCCAGATAAACGAGGATTAGCTACGGGTCTAGCAATTATGGGATTCGGTTTTGCGGCTTTACTTACAGGGCCTGTCGCACAACAGTTGATGGAAAGTATCGGCTTAGTCAATACGTTTTATGTCTTAGGTGTGGTTTATGGGATCGTGATCATCGCTGCCGCCCAATTTATCAAACAACCACAAACGAAAGCTGTCGATCAAAAGATTGCTTCACACGAAATGACCGCCAATCAAGCAGTACGTACACCAGCATTCATTTATCTATGGTTGATGTTGTTTATCAATATCAGTTGTGGTATCGGCTTAGTATCTGCCGCGTCACCAATGGCTCAAGAAATGACGGCGATGTCACCGACTGTTGCTGCTTTTATGGTTGGGATTTTAGGGTTGTTTAACGGATTTGGCCGCTTGATCTGGGCGACATTATCAGATTACATTGGTCGCCCGATGACATTTACTGTGATGTTTATTGTCAATATCGCAATGTTCTTTAGTATTTTGACATTAGGAAATATGTATCTATTTGTGCTTGCATTTTGTTTACTACTTTCTTGTTATGGTGCAGGATTTTCAGTTATTCCAGCTTACTTAGGGGATGTTTTTGGTACGAGAGAATTAGGCGCGATCCATGGCTATATTCTGACCGCTTGGGCAATGGCTGGTTTAGCAGGTCCGATCTTACTCTCTTATATGCATGAAAAAACAGGTAGTTATCTGAGTTCACTAGCTATCTTTATTGGTCTAAATTTGATTGCAGTGACGCTTTCGATCGTGATTCGTCGTTATTTACCAGAAACGACAAAAACAGTATCAAAAAAAATGATTTCTACAAACGAATTGTAAGCAAATACGCATGATTTAGTGTACACTAGGTCATGTGTATTTTTTTGAGTAAATTTAGCTGAAAAGCAGTAAAAGGGTTTCATCACACAGATTATTTTACTAGAATAAGTTTATAAAGCTTGAATGCCTCTATACTCTAATGAAAGGATGTTAGCCAATGAATAGTCAAAAACGAATTTTAACGATTTTTTTCGATTTATTAGAAGGAAAAACATTAACGAAAAGCGAGTTAAAAGAAACCTATGAAACAGGGGATTCGACTATTCAGCGCGATATCCGTTTGATCAATGAGGTACTAAACGACCAGACGTATACAGAGGTAGATGAGATCCCTGTCACTCAACTAGAACGTGGTCGATATCAATTAAGTGAAGGGCTCAAATTTCATAAATTATGTTTTACTGATAATGAACTATTAGCGATCTTGGCAATCTTATTATCTAGTCGCGCTTTAGATCGAGAAGAGATGAAGCCGATCATAGACAAGTTGATCAAATCAGCGAATGATTCCAAGCGTTTAGAAGAACTATTAAAAAATGAAAAAATTTTTTATGAAGGTGTCCCTAAAGAACCGATCTTAGAAAAAATTGCCTTTATTGCTGATTGTGTGATCGAAGGCAATGAAATCGAATTTAGTTATACTAAAAATGGGCAAACAGAAACATTAAGACGTGTACCAAAAGCGATCTATTTTTCTGATCTATATTTTTACATGATCAGTGCCAAAGAGACCGCACAAGATGATAATGATCTATTGGCATTAAATAAATTTCGGATCAACAATATGGTCGATCCGCAAATCGTCGAATTGCAGTATCCAGGTTATGAAAATTGGAATGAACGGTTTGAAGGGAGTATTTTACGTCGTCGAACCAATTATCCTTTTTTTGGAAAACCAATCAAACTGGTCATCGAGTTTTATCATGATCCAACATACGTATTGGATCGTTTCCCAGATTCAAAAATCGTCGAACAAAAACCAGGTATGTGCAAGATCGAAATGGATGTCAATGATGGCTACGGAATGCGCATGTGGTTGATGAGTCAAGGGCAAATGGTGAAGATCATTCGTCCACTTTATATGCGACAATATCTATTAGATGAGATGAAAGCTGCATTAGCCCATTACGATCGTGCTATCGTTGAACAGCACAAAACAGAAAATTTGCGACTACTTTAAGTGAAAGAAGAGAATCTAGATGATCAAACGGTATTTTTGGTATTGGCTACTGGGGTTTGTAGCAGTAGATTTTTTGACACCATATGTTTTAGCATTTTTTTATCCTGGGTATCAGCCCTTACGACAAGTTATCAGCGACCTAGGTGAAAATGGTAGTCCGGTCGAAGCGACGTTTGGTTGGCTCTCGGTTGTCTCAGGTATTTTATTATTGCTAAGTTTACCTGGACTGACGACTTATCTAAAGCGCTTTGCTTCGACTAAAATCAGCATATTGATCAGTTTGTCCTTAGCTATTTTTTCAGTTGGACAATGTCTGTTATCGGGTATTTTTAGTGTCGATCGCGATGCACAAACCCTACAGTTTTCAATGGTCGTCCATCAAGTCGGATCAGCCTTAGGAAATGTGGGGATGCTTGGCTTTCCTTTACTTGTCGCAATCGTGGCATTTAAGTTTAATCGCCAGCGCGCGTACTGGTTTATTGCTTTATTTGTTTTTTCAATCGCCTGTGCTTCATTAAATGGTTATGCCCAAGCACAAGGGTTGATCTATAAAGGAGTTTATCAGCGCTTATCGATGATCGCGATGTATTTGCCAATCGTATTGGTGCTAGTCGATACGTATACTAGTCGTACCACTTTTATAAAAAAATAAAACTGTGACAGCAATGAGCAGCACAAAAAAATAAGCCAACTCATTCCGATAGTAGGTTCATCTATTTCGGGAATGAGTTGGCTTATTTAGCTACTTCTAGAACATCGTTTATTCATTTTTCAAAGATTAAAATAACGCTTCAGTCGCGGTAAATGGACTAACCAAGCGACAAGTAAACAAGAGATGACTTTATCTAATCCATTTTCTAAAACAGAAGACCAGTATGTAGCCATAAACATATTTTCACCTGATTGATGCAATAATGAAACGACTAAATTCGTCATCGTGCGTGAAAAAGAATAGCCACCATAAATCATTAAACGTAAAATCGTACTCACAAATGAGGCTAAAATCGCTGCGACTAATCCAGTGACGATCGCCCTAGGATAAGTAAATTCTTTTTTTGCAAACCAAGAAACGACAATGGCAACAACTGCACTAAATAAAGCAAAAGGGATCACTGCTGGTCCAAAAAAGATCCCAGCGACTAAATTCGTTACAACACCAGTCAAAATCCCATAGCGCATCCCTAAAGTTACAGAAATAAATACGGTCCCAATACAATCTAAAAATACTAAAGGCAACTGCAAGGCAACGGTCGTTAAACTAAGAACGATGTTAAATAAAACTGCAAATGAGCAAAAGATAATTGCTCGTAACTGTTGATGTTGGTTCAATAATAGGCTCCTCTATAGTGAAATGATGTGTAAATAATATCAAAATTTTTTTAAAAAGAAAAGTAGCATGTGCACAATTTTATTTGAAATCAGATTTTTATCTTCAAGCGAATAGCTATAGTTTTGAAATAAAATTCGTTATAATAAGCCAATAGACTAGAAAGAGAAAGAGGGAATATACGTGGTAAAAAGTAAAGCTGCTGTCGCTTTTGCGCCAGGAAAACCATTAGAAATCGTAGAAATCGATGTTGCCGAACCAAAGGCAAAAGAAGTGATGGTCAAAATTTTATACACATCCGTTTGTCATACAGATGCTTTTACGCTATCAGGAGACGATCCAGAAGGTGTCTTTCCAGCCGTTTTAGGACATGAAGGTGCGGGAGTTGTTGTATCAGTAGGAGAAGAAGTGACTTCTGTCAAACCAGGAGATCATGTGATTCCTTTATATACAGCAGAATGTGGCGAATGTAAATTCTGTCTATCTGGAAAAACCAATCTTTGTTCAGCTGTACGTGAAACTCAAGGAAAAGGTGTTATGCCAGACGGTACGACTCGTTTTTCTTATAACGGTGAACCGATCTATCATTATATGGGAACAAGCACATTTAGTGAATATACAGTGGTTAATGAAATCAATTTAGTGAAGATCGATGAAGAAGCACCTTTAGATAAAGTTGCTTTGTTTGGTTGTGGCGTTACAACAGGACTGGGTGCAGTGAAAAATACTGCTAAAGTCGAAGAAGGCGCAGTCACAGCAGTATTTGGTCTAGGTGCTATCGGGTTAGCGGTGATCCAAGGACTAAAAAAAGCGAATGCAAAACGGATTATTGCTGTTGATACAAATCCACGTAAATGGGCATTGGCGAAGAAAATGGGCGCGACTGATTTTGTAAATCCAAAAGAATTCGATCGTCCGATTCAAGAAGTGTTAGTCGAAATGACCGATGGTGGTGTCGATTATAGTTTTGAATGTATTGGAAATGTCGATGTGATGCGTTCTGCACTTGAAGCTTGTCATAAAGGTTGGGGCGAAAGTATCATTATCGGTGTTGCCGGTGCCGGTAAAGAAATCAGTACACGTCCTTTCCAATTAGTGACTGGTCGCGTTTGGCGTGGTTCCGCTTTTGGTGGAGTGAAGGGTCGGACTGAACTTCCTGGAATGGTCGAAGATTTTATGAATGGTGAGATCGATTTAGAGTCATTTATCACAGGACAACTAGATTTTGAAGAAATCAATCGAGCATTTGATTGGTTACATCAAGGAGAATCGATTCGTACGATCTTAACGTATGAAGGAGTTGAAGCTAGCGATGAAGCCTGAAATAATCGAGCAACATCGTGTATTTGATGGTATCCAAACACGTTATCGTCATCACTCTACAACGCTTTCTAGTGACATGACATTCACGATTTTTTTACCAGAAAATCCAAATCAACAAGCGATCCCTTTGATCTGGTGGTTATCTGGTTTGACATGTACCGATCAAAATTTTAGTCAAAAAGGGCAGTTTCAGCGATATGCAAATGAACAAAATCTAGCAATCGTGATGCCAGATACCTCACCACGTGGTGAAGCGCATGATGTCGCTGATTGGGATCTAGCACAAGGAGCAAGTTTTTATGTCGATGCGACACAAGAACCTTATCGTGCCAACTATCAGATGTATACTTATTTGACTGAAGAATTACCAGAAATCGTCTACGCGTTGGTCCCACATTTTTCTGGTAAAGAAAGTATCATGGGACACTCGATGGGAGGACATGGTGCGCTGATGATCGGTCTGAAAAATCCTCAGCGATTTCAAGCGATCTCAGCTTTTGCACCAATCACAAATCCTAGTCAAACGCCTTGGGGAAAAAAAGCATTCACCGCTTATCTAGGTGATGAAGATTGGGCGTCATGGGATGCGACGAGTTGTTTAGAACACGCAACGAACGTTCCTCCGATGTTGATCACGCAAGGAACTTCAGACGAATTTTACGAAGTACAATTAGATGAAACTGCATTTGTTCAAGTAGCTACGGACAAACAGGCAAAACTTACGTATGAAAAAGTAGTAGGCTATGATCATAGTTATTATACGATTGCGACGTTTATCAAAACGCATCTTGCTTTTCATCGTCGTTATCTTTAGAAAAAAGGGTGTGGCAGATTTCTGTCACACCTTTTTTTTATAGGTACTGTTTAAAAAAAGCAAGTTCATCTAGATTACACTGTTTTCCGATCGCTAATTTTTGATCGACATGAAATACGTGTCCTAAAGGAGAACCGTCGTCTTGCGCATAACAAGTATAAAGCGTAGGTATGGATAATTTCACTAAACGTTCATTTAATCGAGGTGCAAGATCTTTTAGAAAATCATCTGTAGCTGTCATCAAAAAAGTTGGAGGAAAATTGCTTGTTAAATGGGCTTCAACTGGAAATTGTTGGGCGATGTTTTTAGGATCGACACCTTCAAAATAGTAATCAAAAGCTTCTTGAGGGGTATCGTCTTCCCCCATAAAGTAATGGCCGCAATTTAAGCCAACTGCTTTAAATTGGATATTAGGTACTGTGAACTCAAATAAAGCAGCATACTTAGGGTTCGTTACGATAGTGGCATATTGCTCTGTTAATTGCCCACCAGCACTATCTCCTAATAAAAACAAGCGGTCTGGATCAATGAAATAGGTATCATGATGCTTAAGCAAAAAATGGATCAAAGCATTAGTATCTTCTAGTGGAGCAGGATAAGCATGTTCTGGTGCCAAACGGTAATTAAAGTTGACGACGGTAAATCCTTGAGTCGCTAAAAACATCGTGTAAAAACGATACAACTCTTTATCCCCGTAGCAAAATCCGCCCCCGTGGATACTGATGATGGTCGGCAAGGCCTGAGTGGTTCCTTTTGGATAATAGATGTCGCATAAATTATCGACACCATGTGGTCCGTAACTAAGATCACGACAAATCACTAACGTATCAGGTTCTATCAAACCCGCATCTCTTATGGCATCGTGTTTTGTCGCTTGTGTGCGAAATTCTTCAATCTCCGTTCGGTTCATATTAGTCTTCCTTTCTTTTTGCAAACGCTATCTTTAGTATACTAGACTTTTTTTCAGAACAAAAGCCGAAAGAAATCGTGAAAAATTTCATTAAATGTAAAATAACACTTGTCAAATGAATGAATTTCTCCTACACTAAGAACAATGATATTGAGAATCATTCTCAATAAGAGACGGAAGTGAGGGAGTAGATGAAAAAACTAGTAGCGATTATCGGGTTACTTTTATTGAGTTTCCTTTCGTTGATTATTGGAACCAAAGATCTTTCGCTCAATGAACTATTTCATAGCGATCCTACACAGTGGTTTGTCTTGGTACAAACGAGGATCCCACGGACGGTCAGCTTACTGTTAGCTGGTGCGATGATCAGTATCGGCGGACGTGTCATCCAACATCTATTTCAAAATCGATTTGTTTCTGCAAATACGATCGGGATGATGGATAGTGCGCGTTTAGGAATGCTAGCCGTCATGCTTTTTTTGCCAAATGCTTCAATTTTTTTAAGAACGAGTGTGGCATTTCTATTTGCCTACGCAGGTGTCTTAATCTTTTTGACACTGACACGTTTTCTCCCGCGAGGAAATACCTTGATTTTACCACTGACCGGTATCATGTTCGGTAATGTCATCGGTGCGATCGCTTCGTTTTTTGCCTATCAATATCAACTCGTTCAAAATGTGACCTCATGGCTACAAGGAAATTTTTCGATGGTCATCAAAGGACAATATGAATTGATCTATCTGACCTTACCCGTGTTGGTTCTTGTTTATCTTTTAGGCTATCAAATCACTGTGGCCGGACTTGGAGAAGAGACTGCGACGTCCTTTGGTTTAGCTTATCAGCGATTAGTATGGCTCGTTTTAGCGCTCGTGGCGCTAGGCAATACAGCTGTCTTATTATTAGTCGGGAGTGTTCCATTTTTAGGGATCGTCGTTCCGAATCTAGTGGCGCTATATTTTGGTGATCATGTCAAGCACACGTTATGGATCACCGCAGTTATTGGGAGTAGTTTGCTGATGATCTGTGATTTGCTCGCACGTCTGGTGATCGCGCCTTACGAATTACCTGTGAGTGTCGTTGTTGGCTTAGTTTGTGGATCATTATTTTTATTTTTGTTATTTAAGAAAGGGGTTCGTACATGAAAAAAAACCTCTATCTCTATCTTGCACTAACCTTATCAGCGACAGTATTGATCCTTTTTTATGTATCGTTTCATACTTACGGCAACTGGGCTTTCGCGCTCTCCTTACGCGGAAAACGCGTTTTCGCATTCCTCTTAGTTGCGATTGCGACAAGCATCAGTACGATCGCCTTTCAAACGTTGACACACAATACGTTACTAACGCCTGGGATCTTGGGATTTGATCAAATTTATGTCTTGATCCAAACACTTTTTTTCTTTTTCTTAGGGGGCAGTACGGTACTTCAAAGTCACTCGTTACCACAGTTTTTAGGGACGATTGCATTGATGGTCGCCATGAGCACAGGACTGAGCTATACGTTATTAAAAAAAGCCAGAGGAGATATTTTTTTAGTATTGATGGTCGGGATCGTGGCAGGGACGATTTTTTCTAGTCTGAGTACGGCGTTACAAGTCGTCATGGATCCGAATGAGTACGATCTGTTGCAAAGTAAGTTATTTGCTAGTTTTGGTCAAATCGATACACAGCATTTTTTCGTTGCAAGTGGATTGATTGCATTAGGTAGTGTTTTTTTATGGTATTTAGCTCCAGAATTAGATGTGGTCCATTTAGGAAGAGATCATGCGACGATTTTAGGGGTCGAGATGCAACGGTTACAAGTAGTTGTATTGGCAAGTGTCGCGCTCCTTTCTGGAACAGCGACAGCTTTAGTTGGTCCGACGATCTTTTTGGGGTTTATCGCCGCTACGTTGAGTTATCAACTTTTTCAAACTTATCGTCATCGCAGTTTATTTTTAGGAAGCACCTTAATCAGTATTTGTTTGCTAGTCGGTGCGCAAATTCTAGTCGAACAACTTTTTGGCTTTAATGTCACCATCAGTACCGTTATTGAATTTACAGGTGGTCTTTTATTTTTAGTAAAAATCATCCAAGGAAGGAGTCGCCAATGATCCACAGTGAACAACTTTCAAAACAGATCCAAAAAAAAGAGATTTTGACTAACGTCACAACGACGATTCCTAAAGGGAAATTAACGGCTTTTGTCGGTCCAAATGGCGCAGGGAAAAGTACGTTTTTATCCACGATCAGTCGGTTGACAGACTATGATTCCGGTGAGTTATATCTAGAAGAAGAGATGATCCAACGCGTCAAACCTAAGCAGTTAGCTAAACGCTTAGCTTTTTTAAAACAAAGCAATCATATCGCGTTACACATTACGATCGAAGAACTGGTAGGCTTTGGTCGCTATCCTTATACTAGAGGCCGTTTGACGAAAGAAGATCAGCGTTTGATCGAGTGGGCATTAGAAAAAATGACATTGACTGCAATCAAGGATCAATCGATTCATGCTCTTTCAGGGGGACAGTTACAACGGGTGTATATCGCAATGATCTTAGCCCAAGATACCGATTATATCTTACTTGACGAACCGTTGAATAACCTCGATATGAAGCATGCGAATCAGTTGATGCACGTCTTAAAAGAATTAGTCGAGGTCGAGCAAAAGACGATCATCGTCGTCTTGCATGATATCAATTTTGCCGCAAGTTTTGCCGATTATGTGATCGCTATGAAAAATGGCACGATTATGGCAGAAGGCAAGACAAGTTCTGTCGTGACGTCTGCTTGCTTATCTGATTTGTACGAATTACCAGTGACCGTCCATCAATTAGATGGTCAGCTTATCTGTACGTATTTTAATTAAAAAGGGGAGAATCAGTATGAAAAAAATTTGGAGTTTAGTGATCGTCATGAGTTTGGGAATGATCATGGCAGGATGTCAAAAACAAACGAGCGCTGCTACAGATAGTAAGGAAAAAACGATCGAAATCGTCGATAGTACGAAACAAAAAGTGACTGTACCCGTTAATGCGAAAAAAATCGTTGTATTTGATAGTAGTTTATTGGACACAGTCGATGCATTAGGCGAAGGGGATAAGGTCATTGGTGTGCCTGTAAAAAATCTACCTACTTACTTAAAACAATACGGTGATCGTGAATCTGTTGGGGGAGTTAAAGAACCTGATTTAGAAAAAATCAATGCACTAAAACCGGATTTGATTTTGATTGCTTCTAGACAAGCAGATTTTAAAGATGAATTAGCTAAAATCGCACCAACTGTTTATTTGGCAACAGACACGAAAGACAGTTGGAATTCTGCACAAAAAAATATTGAAACGTTAGCAAGTTTATTTGGTAAAGAAAGTGAAGCCAAAGAAAAAATCGCGAAGATCCAAACAAGTATCGATGCCTTAAAAGCGAAAGATCAAGCATTAAATGCACGTTCACTAGTCGTCATGACTAATGAAAATAGTTTATCGGCATTTGGTCCAGGGTCACGTTATGGAATCGTGTATGATACATTTGGGTTGACGCCAGTCGATGAAACATTAGAACCTTCTACTCACGGATCAAGTATCTCGTATGAATATCTTTTAGAAAAAAATCCCGATTATATTTTTGTAGTCGACCGCACAAAAGCGATCGGCGGCGATCAAAGTACGACCAATCTAGCAGATAATGCACTAGTCAAACAAACACATGCTGGAAAAAATCAGCATGTGATCACATTAGATCCACAAGTTTGGTATTTAGCTGGATCTGGATTAGAATCTTTACCGATTATGATCGATGAGGTTTCAAAAGGATTAAATTAAAACAGATAGGATAGATTAAAAAATCTATCCTATCTGTTTTTTTAGTTTAAAGGATTTTCGATATACGCGCACAATAAATCAAAAGTATGTTTTAGCGCATCAACATGTGTGCGTTCCATACCATGACTACTTGCCACTCCAGGTCCGATCAAAGCTGCGCGGATATTGGCACCGCCTCGTAAAGCTGCTGAACCATCACTACCATACATCGGATAGATATCCACTGCATAAGAAACTTCTTTTTGTTTGGCTAGCTTGATCAAATGCGTTGTCAATTCATAGTCATAAGGGCCAGAAGAATCTTTTGCACAAATCGATACATCATATTCTGTACAAGCAAGATCCAAACCGATACATCCCATATCCACAGCCAATAATTCTGTGATTTCTTCAGGGATCCAAGACGCACCGTGACCGACTTCCTCATAAGTTGAAAAGATAAACATCAAATTTGTTTTAGCGCTCAATGTTCCTTTTTTGATTTCGCGTAAAAGACTGACAAGTAAGGCAACTGAAGCTTTATCATCTAAGAAGCGTGATTTGACAAAACCACTATCTGTTACGATGACTTTAGGATCATAGGCTACGATGTCACCATTTTGGATACCCAAAGCGTCAACATCTTCTTTGCTAGTAACTTTTTCATCTAGTTTCACAAAAAGATGATCGATATCGCGTTCTTTTGTAGCTGCATCCGGAAACACATGGATTGAAGGCGCATCAGATAAGATCGTTCCTGTATACACTTTACCGTCACGCGTAATGATATCACAGTATTCGCCATCTAAAGTAGGGGTTAGAGGACCACCTAATTTCGTTAACGCTAATTTACCTTCTGGAGTAATCGAGCGTACCATAAGCCCTAATGTGTCGACGTGACCACTTAATGCACGAGTTGTCTGTTGATCATCGCCAGTTACGGAAACAATTAAATTTCCTTTAGGTGTAGTCGACGTCTCAAAACCGATTTCTTCAATCGTTTGACGTAAAAAGTCGATCGCGTGTTTCGTATAACCTGTTGGACTATTGATTTTTAATAAATTTGTCAAAAAATCCAGTGTTTGCTGTTGTTCAAACATCTTTTTACCTTACATGGATACTCCATGCCTTCCATTTTGATTCGACAGGTGTCGTTAGTCAAAATATAGCACAACCAGAAAATGTGTCAAACTCATACCAGAGAATGAGGAAATATTGGTCTAGGATTGGTATAGTCTAAAAAGAAAAAATGAAGGAGTTAGAGAGATGGAAAAAGGTTTGACGCATTATCAATTAAAATGGATCGGCATTGTCTTTATGGTTTTTGATCATGTAAATACAAATTTTGGGACCCAACTACATTGGCCACTATGGTTTTCACTCGTTGCCCGTTTTGTTGCACCGCTATTTGTATTTATGATGGTAGAAGGGTTTTATTACACACGTAATCGCAAGAAATATGCGAGTCGTTTATTGGTTGGTGGATTTGCGATGCTTATGATCAATATTATCCACAATTTCTTGACGACTGAGTCATTTACGAATCCCTTTACTGGACAATTTGATCCATTTTTAATTATCCAAGGCAATAATATTTTTCTTACACTTGCTTGGCTATTTTTACTGATTTGGAGTATCGACACGCTACGGAAAACAAAACAGCTCAGTCAAAAAATTGGACTCACGATAGCTTGTTTGTTATTGATTCCACTGATTTTATTTAGCGAAGGAAGTATTTACGAACTTGTAATTGGATTAATTTTTTATTTCTTTAGAGGAAATCTTAAACGAATCAGTATCGGTATCATCGCCTTCTCCTTGTTACTTGCTCTCCATGCTTATTCAACGTTTAGTACTGGAGATAGTGGCACATTTTACCAAGTGTTTACATTCGATAATGAATACATGATTTTCACAGTCTTGCCGTTTTTATATGCCTATAACGGAAAACTTGGTGGAAATGGTAGCCGGTTTGAAAAGCAATTTTTCTATTATTTTTACCCGTTGCACTTAACGATCATCTATATTGTAAAAGCCATTATCGGCTAATCAACACCTCATGAGAATTTTTCTTATGAGGTGTTTTGCATGATACGGATAAAAATTGTAACAAACCAAAAAAATGCGGTATTCTAAATGGCTCCATGGTAAAGTGAATTTAGAAGGAGGGAGTGCAATGAAATTAAATTGGTTTTTTGAACCGAATAGAGATTCAGAAAAAATCGATATCCACTTGCATCCAACAAATAAAAACGTAGCATCCCAAATCACATCCTTACTACAACCAGAACGAAAATTAGAAGTTAGCGATCCGATAACACAGCGTAAGTCGTATGTCACTTGTCGGGATGTGTTTTGGATTGAATCAATGGATCATGTTTCCAAATTATATACGTTGGACCAGCAAGTTTTCTATCTTAAAGGTCGCTTAAAAGAGTTTAACAACTTAGTTGAATGGGGACTTATTCGAATCAATAATACGACGATTTTAAATCTCAATCAGGTAATCAGCTTTCAAACAGACCGTAATGCGTGCCTTACGGTATATACCAAAAATGAACACTATTTTCGGATCAGTCGTCATTATACGAAAGCGATTCGTCAGCAGTTACTTCGATTTCAAGTAGATCAAGGAGGAAGATAAATGAAGACAGTAAAAGAACAAGTAATCCAAATTACGCTAGTTACCTTTATTTGGTTGTTGGTGCTGATTAGTTTAGGTTGGGGAGACACCTTGCTTAGTGTGGGATATGTATGGCGTTTATTAGGAATTGCTGGGTTGTTCGGGGGACTATTTGGTGGATTTTATCCTTATGTGTGGTCGTATTTAACATGGTCATCACTCGTGAGTAGTTTGGTCATGACAGTAGCTAATTTTAGCGTTGGGTTTATCTCGCTAGCTTTATTTTCGAGAGATTTATTTATTTTTGTCTGGTCTTATTGGTGGCTCGTTTTGATAGTGACATTTATCCTTCATTTATTGATGTATCAAGTATATCGTCAATTAGAAAATCAAAAATTAGCTAAAGAATTGAATCAAATTACGAAAAAGTCATCGCGATGATGGCTTTTTTCATTGTCTTTTTAAGCGTAGCACATTCGTTTGATAAAAGTGGGTCAAACATTTCATGACAACTATTATTTAATTGGCCTTTTTGATCTTCGGATAAGCGTATGATAAAACTATCAACAAATTAAGTCATCGAAGGAGGGAATACGATGTGTACTGGAGCAAAAATTACCGCAATTGAAGGGACTCATTTTTGGGCACGCACAATGGATTTTGCTTTTGATTTTTTTGATCATGGAGGCCAGTTACTTTATTTTCCTAAAGCAGTTGAATTGCCGATGCTTTCTGGAGTGCAACAAGCGAAATATGCTTGTTTTGGTATGGGATTACCAGATACATATTTTCTAGCAGATGGGATCAATAGTGAAGGATTAGTAGGTGGAGCCTTTTATTTTGAAGAAGCCACATGTGCAAGTAAAGAAAGCTTACTTAAAAAAGACAAGCAGCCAGTTGTCATGGACGAGTTAGTGGTTTTCTTTTTATCTCAATGTGCCACTGTTCAAGAAGTCGCATTTTTAGCAACTAAGCTTGCAGTGATCGATCAATCAACCCAAAACTCGATGCTTGATTTACCTGGTTACTTACCATTGCATCAAATGTTTACAGACAAAAATGGTGATTCGATCGTCATCGAAGCGTTAACAAACGGTGAAT
>NZ_CAJYIS010000067.1 GCF_913775425.1 uncultured Enterococcus sp. | reverse complement strand
GCACGACTTGATTATCATTGATTTCCAGATATCCACCGATTGTTGAATAGAGTGCATATGTACCATCTGAGGCGAATTGAAACTGCCATTTTTGCGCTTCCCCAACAACATCATGTGTCGTAGTGAGACCATCACCAGACTGTGTTACACTAAGGTAAAGACCTGTAGCTTGGTTTTTCAGCACATATGTTTTATTTCCAATCATTTGTAGCATAAAGGCTTGTGATGAATCTTCGGTGCTTACTTCACCACTTATTTTTTCATTAACGAGCGTTAGCGCAGTTTGTTGTTGCCAAATGAATTGTACAGGCTGATCTTTCTCATTTTCGACTGCAACAAATGCCGCTTTGTTTTCGTTATCTAGTTCACTTGGAGCGCTACTTTGCATATCCGTTGTCGTCTGACTTAACGCGCGATCTACAGTCGTACTCGTTGAATCTAAACTAGTTGTTGAATTCACAAATTCAGCTGAAGAACTAGATGTGGTTTGTGTCGTCGCCATTTCTTGTGCATGTACGATGTTGACAAGACTAGTTGTATCGACCCCTAAAACCAATAATGAACTTAAATAAAGTAGTTTATACCTTTTTTTCATTCCAAACTCCCTTTACAGATTATTCCCTATGCTAAATTAAATAATTAATTATATTAAAATAGTAGCGCTTAAAACGAGATATTGCAACTGATATCAAGCATTTTTTCAGAAAATAATTTTAAAATTAAATAACATTAATTTTAATAAAAAAAGATAAGCACATCGCTGCGCTTATCTTTTTGCTTATCTTTATTCTGAAATGCTGATTTCTTCTGCGATATTTGAATAATCGAAATCCGCATCTAAGAAGACATCTTCTTTTGGAAAATCTTGAATCAGCTCACTGTAATTTTGAACTTCCACGGTTACATCTTCGACATGATAATCCAAGACATGTCCACCAAACATGCGATCATCTGAAATAAAATGAACATGAAAGCCTGCTACTGATGTACCATGAAATAAGACTGGCGAGTAGAATCCAACAATGGTTCCTTTGATATTGTGTGCTGTAAATTCGGGTTGCTCCACTTCTGAAAAACGGATATAAGGCGGAGTTTGTTTTGGCATTGCGCGCACGTGCATCGTATCGAATACACCTGAGATTTTTACACCTACAAATAGATTTTTACTCTTCATCGCTGCGATGACTTGTTCTTCAACTGCTTCATTTGCTAAAGTATCGCTAATCGTAAACGTATGATCGGCATTAAAAAACGCGATCGCACCATAAGGCAATTTGTCTACATCTTGAAGCTCAATCACATCACCTGTCGCACTCGCTTTGTAAGCTTTTTGATCCAATACGATCAATTCACCATCGACACCATCCATCGTTCCGATCCCAAAATCACCATGCGTCAAAAACTCTTTGATTGTACCTGTTCCATCCATCGCTCCTGCCATGAGCGAACCGATTGTTCCATATTGATATAATGAGTGTTTACCCATTTCATTCACCTCTTAATAAAATTGATCCGGTAAGATTTTTTCACCTAATTGTTCATTTGATGAATAATCTACAGGAACATCAATGATTACTGGACCTTCTGTAGCTAATCCTTCTTGTATCGCTGCTTCTAATTCTTGTTGTGACGTTGCACGCAGTCCTTTTGCGCCAAACGCTTGAGCATATTGTACAAAATCAACTGGTCCAAAGTCCACTCCAGAAGCTCGGTCATATTTCATCACTTCTTGAAATTCCACCATATTATAACGACCGTCATTCCAAATAATATGGATAATATTTAAGTTTTTACGGACTGCCGTTTCTAGATCTTGCGCAGAAAATAAAAAGCCACCATCTCCAGATACAGAAAAGATTTGCGTGTTCGGTCTAACCAATGCAGCACCAATCGCCCAAGGTAATGCGACACCTAATGTTTGCATCCCATTACTAAATAGCAATTTACGTGGCTCGTAACTTCTGAAATGACGTGCCATCCAAATATAATGACTCCCGATATCTACAGTCACAGTCATATCGTCTGTTACTGCTGCTTGCATCGTTTCGATAATCTCTAAAGGATGCAAACGATTTTCTAGTTGATGTGTCGGTACGATATCACGTTCTGTCATTTTTTCTTGTAATTGCGCCAAATATGCTTGTGAGTCTTCTGGTAATTGATACGCTGAGATTTCTTTTGTTAACAGATCCAGTGTATCTGAGATACTACCGATCAATTCGCGTTCTGGTTGCATAAATGGATCGATTTCTGCTGGTACTTTGTCGACCACGATCACACGTGCATCTTTTTCAGCATTCCAGTTGCGTGCTTCGTATTCAATCGGATCATATCCAATCGCGATCACAAGATCACTTTTTTTCAATAGCATATCGCCAAGTTGATTTCTAAAGAGCCCCACGCGACCGAAGAAACGATCTTCTAACTGGCGTGAGATCACTCCTGCTGCTTGGAAGGTTTCGACAACAGGCAATTTTGCCACTTCAACCAATTCACGTAACGCTTTCGTTTCAGCTTCACTAGAACCACGCATTCCCACTAATAAGACAGGGAGTTTCGCTTCTTTGATACGTGCAACTAGATAATCGATATCTTCTTTTGATGCAGAACCTAAACGCGGTTTGCTTAGCGGACGGATACTTTCAGTTACAGCCGGTGCATCGACGACATCTTGTGGGATACTCACAAAGCTGGCACCTTTTTTATTCGTACGGGCAATTCGAAATGCATTTGCCATGATTTCTGAGATCGTTTCAGGATCTTGGATCTCCGCACTATATTTTGTAATCGGTTTGAACAGTGCTACATTATCCATACTTTGGTGTGTCAACTTCGATAGATCGCTACGTTTTACTTGTCCTGCGATGGCTAAAACTGGGTCACCTTCGGAAGTAGCTGTGACTAATCCTGTAGCTAAATTACTTGCTCCTGGACCACTTGTAGCGATCACTACTCCTGGTTTCCCTGTAATACGACCGACTGCCTGTGCCATAAAAGCAGCATTTTGTTCATGGCGTGTCACGATCAATTCAGGTCCTTTATCTTCTAACGTATCAAATACGCGATCAATTTTCGCTCCTGGAATTCCAAATACATAGTCCACATCATGATTGATCAAGCTTTCTACAACCATATCGGCTCCGTGTTTTACAACATCTGTCATCTGTAGCACTTCTTTCTTTTATTGTTATAGTATAAAGTAAAAAAAATCATAAAAACATTGATTTATCAACGTATTACTGTTTCACTTAAATGAGTATAACACAAAGAAAGAAATTTGTTTACTATTTCTTTTCAGAAAATGTATTTAATTACAAAACACAAAAAAGAGCAGAATCGCTCATCTCAACTAGATAAACGAGTCTACTCTTCTTCTTTTATTTATAAAAAAACATTATAATACGATTTGCTCACATAAAGATTCTGGATATAAGCGCAAAACAATACCAATAATCATATCCAATTCTGAGAATTGAAGATCGTCTTGAGGATCGAAAATTTGACTATGACGACCTTTAACGCCATTGTCGATCAACCTTGCCGTACGATTCCACTCCATAAACTCAGCAATATCCGTCATATGACGGATCGCCAACGCACCCACTTCGATAATTTCTGCTAAACGAAACAAGATATAATTGGTATCGATGACATAAAATGTTTCTTCAGCGTAAGGATACGCATTTTCTTGTGCTTCAATGATCACTTGCTTTGGTCGCGCTTCAACTTCAAAGTCTAATACATCTAAAAAAGAGGCGAAACGATTTGGATCGGTAAATAAATTGATCATCGTAAAATTTTTACGAAAAACCAACGGGATCAAATACTTTGAACGATAGATCAACATGGGCACTTGATAAAAGGAACAAGGAACGTAACGATGAATAAACGCCCGTCCTTTGAAATCACCTACACGATAGCCTGTAATCCCAAAATCTTGATACTTTGTACTTAAATAAGAGCAATCTAAAATTGAAAATGCGACTTCTGTTACTTTATCAAATCCACTTAAGATTCGATCAAACGGTTGCAACGTTACTTCTTCACCAAACAAAACATTCACCTTCCATCTACAAATCTCTGTTCTTATAGAATACCATATTTCCTGTTATTTGCCTTCTATTTCCTTACAAAAAAAAGACTCGAAAATTCGAGTCTTTTAATCTTCTAATGCTACGTTATGGAAAATATTTTGCACATCTTCTAATTCATCGATGGCATCGATCATTTTCTCAAACATTGCAAGGTCATCTTCACCTAAAGTCACTTCATTTTGTGGGATCATTTGCATTTCTGCAATAGAAAACTCTTCGATCCCTTTTGCTTTTAACGCTTCTTGAATCGCATGGAAGTCTTCTGGTTCACCATAAACAAAGACTTGATCGTCTTCTGCTGTAACATCACGCACATCGATATCTTGTTCCATCAAATACTCTAAGATCTCATCTGCATCTTGATTGGCAAATCCGAATAAGGCAGTGTTATCAAACATATAAGCTACCGCTCCAGAAACACCCATATTCCCACCATTTTTACCAAACGCTGCACGAACGTCAGCCGCAGTACGATTAACATTATTAGTTAGCGTATCCACGATCACCATTGATCCATTTGGTCCAAAACCTTCATAACGCAACTCTGAAAATTGCTCATCACCAGAACCTTTTGCTTTTTCAATAGCACGGTCGATAATATGTTTTGGAACATTATACGTTTTCGCACGGTCGATAACAAATTTTAATTTTTGGTTAGTATGTGGATCTGGCTCACCTGATTTTGCTGCTGCATAAATCTCGATTCCAAATTTTGCATAAACTTTACTATTGCTAGCATCTTTTGCTGTCTTCTTTGCCACAATATTTGCCCATTTACGACCCATAATTTCACTTCGCTTTCTGTTTTTTCGCTCCTAATTAGCCTTAGGAAACATTCTTACTTATTATACTTGTCTAATAGCCGATTGTGAAGTATTTTTACACGCTTTTTCCATTCGACTCGACAAGCGCTGCAAAACGCCCGAAATTTTGCTGTTCTGGATCCTTTAAAAGCAATTGATAGAGCTGGTCGGCCCGTAAAGTTAACGGATACCGTTTTGCTTCTTTTTTACCAAAACGCGCTAAAATCGGTAATGCTTTAGTCAATGATTTTAAATACAGCTGCCCTTCTTTCGTATACGCTAGTGGACGAAAAAAAGAGGTAGCGACGGCTTGCTCATAATCTGCCGTCGTCATCGCAAGCAAGATATACACA
This sequence comes from uncultured Enterococcus sp., assembly GCF_913775425.1. Taxonomy (GTDB): domain Bacteria; phylum Bacillota; class Bacilli; order Lactobacillales; family Enterococcaceae; genus Enterococcus_G. The sequence goes on along the minus strand of NZ_CAJYIS010000067.1, from coordinate 57,845 downwards.
CACATTCGTTGGATCTTGGTAATGGGATAGCTTTTTGAGGTCACTTGATGTAGAAATTGATCAAATGACAACGCACGCACAGCCGCTTGTACAAAAAGATGTGCGACTCCTTGATTGATTTGATAATACTTCGTTAAATCTAAAATCGGCGTACTCATCAAGCGATAACGTAAAAAAGGATAGGCTCGCTCCCAACTAATCAACTCTTCTTGTAAGACCGTATCCATCTCAGGTGGTACTGTTTGACCGATCGTTTGCTCTTCAAACAATGCTTGACGAATCGCAGTAGCACTAGCAATTTCACTTTCGATCGTTTGGTCATGGTATTGCGCTTGTTTTCGTGCGATCGGATACAATGCCATCGGTGCTTTTAGTGCAGCATTAGCTTTTGCATAGCTGAGCGCTAAGATATGATTTGGCTTGGCTTCATCAAAACACAAGTCAGGATTTAGCTGTTGTAAGACATGCATCATTTTTTTCGCATACGTCCAATCAGCAAACGTGATTTCGCGTACCATCGCTTCGATTTTTTCCCGATTGGTTTCATAAAAATGCCCGTACGCTTCATAATCAAAATCATCCACTTCATCTGTCCCAAAACAAATCGCGTCACACCCTAATTGTGCAAGCATTGTAACTGCACCTTGAGCAAAATAATCTGCTGGCTGGACAGCATGTACAACGGGTAATTCGATCACAAGATCGACGCCATATCGAGCAGCCACGCTTGCACGTTTCCATTTATCAACGATCGCCGGTTCTCCGCGCTGTAAAAAATTCCCTGACATCACAGCGATCACAAGATCCGCTTGCGTTTTTTCACGCGCCATTTGCGCATGATACACATGGCCATTATGAAACGGATTGTATTCTACGATCAATCCACAAATTTTCATCTTCACGCTTTGCTCCTTTCAAAAAAAGAGCACTCAGGATTTCCTGAACACTCTTTTGGTTTATTTATGACAAACAAAAAACCAACGACGACTTTTTTCATTTGGCGCACTGTCGATAAAATCAGCAAATACTTCAACAGATGAAAAACCCGCATTTTCTAACATCAACTGATACGCATCTAGTGAATAGGTCCGCTCTTGATGCAACTCATCTTCTCTGACGAATTTCCCATCTTCTTCCTGAACAAAAAACGTCAAAAAATGTTCGATACTGTGCGGGTGTTCTCCTTGATAACTTTCCCATAAAAAAGCAAACTCATCCGTTTGGTAGTGGTAGTTGTAATTGGGGAAAACTTCATCGATTTGATACGTCGAATGAACATCAAAAATAAACGTTCCTTCTTCTTCCAAAATCCCATAAACACCGTCAAATACTTGTTGGACATCCATTTCATTGGGCATGTAACAAAGGGAATCCGAAAAACAAGTCACGGCTTGATAAGTGCCGACATCAGTTAAATCCAACATATCCCCTGCGACGAGTTGAATCGTGGTTTCTTCTTCTTGCGCACGCTGAGAGGCGATCATCAACATGTCTTCAGACAGATCTAAGGCCGTCACATCAAACCCTTTTTTGGCAAACTCTACGGCCAACGCTCCCGTTCCACAAGCCAATTCCAAAATTTTGTTCTTCTCACCTAAATGACGCATCGAAAAATCTAACCAACGTTGATACAAACTTGTATCCATCACCTCATCATAGACAAAGGCAAAGGTTTCATATGCCACTATGCATCAATCCAATCATTGATTGACACGTAAGGTGCATCAGACCATAATTTTTCTAAATTGTAGAAGTCGCGCTCTGTTTGGCTGAAAACATGTACGATGACATCATTTAAATCGATCAAAATCCATTTTGCTGAATCTTTTCCTTCGATTCGTTTCACTTCGATTTGTGCTTGTTCAGCTTGATCCACGATTTCATTGACGATGGCTTGGATCTGACGCTCATTTGTTCCAGAACAAATCATAAAGTAATCGGCAAGTAACGATACGTTTTGAACATCTAAAGCTACGATTTCTTCGGCACGTTTTGCGTCTGCTGCTTTTACTACTAATTCTAAAATTTCTTTACTATCTTTCATAGGTCCTCCTTAGGTGCGCTTGGCAACCCAACTGTTATAAGTTTCAATCGTTTTTGGATAAATCGGTACTTCTTTTTGAATCAAAAATGCTAATGTATGCTTGGTTTCATACGCCACGGCTGCAGCTAAATCTTTTTTAGCAAGTTCTCTTGCTTCCTCTACACCTGGAAACTGGCGGTTTGGCTCGATATAGTCGGCTACGTATAAGACTTGTGCAAGAGGCGACATCTCTTTAGCTCCAGTAGTATGCACTCTAACAGCCTCTAAGATCATTTCATCGTCGATCCCTAGCTGTTGACGGATCAATTCCGCGCCTACGATACCATGCCAGATTTCATTTCCCCAATGTTTAAGATCAGGATCCAGATCATATTGGGTGATTGCAGCTAAAAAGACTTGATCAGAACATTCTTTGGCATAATCATGGACCAAAGCAGCTGTACTCGCTTGAATCACGTCAACATGATAACGTTTCGCCAATGCAATCGCACTTTTTTCAACACCTAAAATATGTTGCCAGCGTTTTGGATTGACGTTTGCTTGTACCTGTTCGACTAGATACGCACGCGTCGTTTGTTCATACTGTTGCCATTCATTCAAGGTACAACCCTTCTTTCTCAATGTATTTCTTCACTGCATCAGGCAAGAGATAATTTGTAGAACACCCTTCTTTGATTTTCTTGCGCAACATACTTGAACTAATCTCAAGTAAAGGCACATCAATCCAAATAATCGGATAGGCAGAGGTCGTTTGATAGCCTGGTCGTTTGATTCCAACAAAATGGACCAATTGGAGTAAACGATCGATCTCTTTCCATTTTGGTAAATATTCCACCATATCGCCACCGATAATGAAATAATAATCGGTATCTGGATGAAGTTCGATCAATCGTTGCATGGTTTCATACGTATAATTGACACCACCACGCGTAATTTCAAATGGTTCGATTTCTAACAAATCATTATCTGCAATCGCAAGTTCTAGCATCGCCAAACGGTGCTTTGCATCAATCGTTGTCTTTTGATCCACATGAGGTGGAATCGCTTCTGGCATCAAGTAGACTTTATCTAATCCTAAAGCATGGCCTACCTGATCGGCTGCAGTGAGATGGGCAAGATGGACAGGGTTAAAATTCCCCCCTAAAATGCCGACTTGCCGTCTAGTTGCCGTCTGTGGTTTAAGCTGAACTTGCGAATGACTTGTGACATTCGCATGCATACACAATTCTCCTTTTATAACCCTTTGATTTCAGATGAAATCTTTTGATATTTTTCATTACGAGAAGGTTTAAATACGACCAACACACGGCCAATAATTTGTACCACGTTACAGTCTAATGCTTCTTCTAATGTCTGTGCGACTTCTTCAGGTAATTCATCTGTATTTTGTAAAAGAGAGATTTTAAACAATTCTCTTTTTTCTAATGCTTCACCGATCTGAATGATCATCGCTTCGTTGACGCCACCTTTTCCAACTTGAAAAATCGGATTCATATGGTGCGCTTTACTTCTTAATACTCGTTTTTGCTTTCCTTTTAATTCCATGCTTGATCTCCTTAAATTAACGCTTTTCGTTTGATGACATCGACACCCTTTGGCGCCCAACCGGCAACTACTCCGGGATTTGTTACGGTGATCCAACCTAATCCAGCAAATACGATATCCGTCCGCTCTTTGATCGAAAACTCGAAACGAACCAATTCCGGAAATGTTGCGACTTCATCTGGACGTGGTGGCTGCAACAAGCCACCAACATGTTTTTCATAAAATGCTGTCGCTTTTTCTAGCTTCGTCCGGTGTAGATCTAACTCATTGGCCACATAGACTGTAAATGAACTGCGTTCGCCTTGAACGTAATCAAAACGAGCAAGACCACCTAAAAATAGCGTTTGTTCCGCATTCAATTGATAGGTTTTAGGTTTGATTTCTTTTTGAGGGGCGATGATTTTTAAATCTTTTTTCCCTAGATAATGTGCCATTTGATGGCGATGGATAATTCCGGGGGTATCGATTAAAAAGTGACCATCTTCCAAAGGAATCTCGATCTTATCTAAAGTCGTACCCGGGAAACGTGACGTCGTGATCACTTCTTTCACACCTGCTGTTTGGCGAATGATCTGATTGATCAATGTCGATTTCCCAACATTGGTTACGCCGACCACATACACGTCGCGGCCTTCTCGATATTGCTCGATCGTCGCCAATAGAGATTCGATATCTGCGGCTTTTTTTGCACTTGTCAGTTTTACATCGAGTGGACGTAATCCTTCTTCATGGGCACGTTCGCGCATCCATTGGATCATTTTTGACGGTTTTAAAGATTTTGGTAAGATGTCTAATTTGTTTCCTACCATCAATACCGGATTATCTCCGACAAAACGGTGCAGTCCTGGAATCAACGATCCATTAAAATCAAAAATATCTACAACATTCACAATCAACGCATCTTGTGTGCCGATCTCATTTAATAGACGTAAAAAATCATCGTCTGTCAATGAAACATCTTGGATATCATTGTAGTGTCGTAAACGAAAACAACGTTGACAGTATACTTCTCCAGATTCGATACCGCGTTCAAACGCAGCTTTTGGCGTGTACCCTAATTGATCTGGTTCACTTGTTTGAATATGGACCCCACAGCCAATACATTGCCAATCTTCACTCATTTTATTTCTCCTTGCCATACCATTTCTGGATTTTTCTTTTGTAAGTAGTGCATGATCTTTCGCTCGCATACTCGATTAAATTGTGTTTTCCAACTATCTGTATCGATAATCGGTTTAACTAAAATACTTCTAACGCCTACACGATTAGCCGCTCGAACATCTGTCATGATCTGATCGCCAACCATAACTACTTCATCTTTTGATAAACCTAAACGACGTACACCTTCTCGAATTCCTTTACCTAGAGGTTTCAATGCTCGCGCTACAAAATCGATATCAAATCGTTCTACCGCATAGCGTACGCGTTCTTCGTTATTATTGGAAACGACGATGACCGGAATGCCCGCTTGTTTCAAAGTTAATAGCCACTGTTGTAGCTCGATTGTTCCTTCAGGATTGTTCCATGCAATCAAGGTATTGTCTAGATCAGTCAATACTGCTTTGATTCCATGCGTTTGCAATTGTTCAGGAGTGATTTTATAAATCGCATCTACCATCCATGTTGGTTTAAAATTTGAAAACATATATTCTCCTTTATTCAAAAAATGAAGGAGCCCTGATCGGTACTCCTCAACCTTCGATTATACATGAAAAACCGCGAAAATAAAAGATATGTGACCAATTCTCATCAAGACAACATCTTCTGATGCGATATCTTTTCCTTTATTTTACGCTTTGCCTTATAATAAGGATATACAAATATGTTTATTGGAGGTTGGTCAAATGTTTCAACAAAAAAAGATTTATAAAAGTTTAGAAAATCGGAATTTCACACCAGAAAGTTTGCTTGCCGAACTAGAAAGCCTTAAACATTTTGAATTTGAAGAAGTCTCATATACCGGTATTGCATTAAATACGGAAATGTTGATCACACAATATCTACGTGATCACAACTTTGAATTGATCGAAGTACAAGGTGGACTAGCTAAAAAGACTTATGAATCGTGGCATAAAGATCTTGTTTTGGCGATTTCGATTTTTAATCATTTCGTTGCCTACACAAATCACCACTTTAATACCTATTTGACCGAAGCAAAAGCTTATCAAGAAAAAACTGGACATGCGAATACTTCACCTGAATATAAAGCATATTTTGAACAGGGAAATTCGATGTATTTTCACGATGTATTGCACAGCGTCTTTGATCTTTCACGAAAATTAGATCTAAGTATCGCCGATTTCAAGGAAGCCTTACTTGCTGATGGAAAATCACTGAGCGACTATCCTTTACCAGAAAAACAAGTGTTTACTGGCGAATATTAAAAAAGGCTGTGATAAAAGTTTACAGCTCTAAGCAATAAGCCGCATCATTTCCGATAATAGATTGATCTATTTCGGTCATGATGCGGCTTATTTTTTCAAAAGGGTTACTTCTGAAACAAAGTTTATTCGATTTTTAGAAAATGTGATCGACTTTTGTCACATTCTTTCATCTACTGACTCAAACAGTTGCACAGCTTCTAAAGCTTCTCCTACTTGGAACAACAGATCTTCACGTCCACGACTGGCCATAAACTGGACACCTATCGGCAATCCATTTTCAGCGCGATGGACAGGCAAACTAATCGCCGGTTGCCCACTTAGATTTGCCAATTGTGTATAAGGTGTAATTGCTAAGCTTTTGGCAAACATATCAAATACAATCGTTTCGGATTCTGAAAATGAAACATGCTCGATCTCTCGCAATTGCTCGCGAATTATTGGACTTTGCAAATCTTGGTCTAGACGTGGCGCCGTTGTGGTCGCACTTGGCGACAAGAATAGATCGTATGTGGTAAATAACGTTTCCATCGCTAAAAATGCTTGATCCCAGACCTCTAAAGACAAAACATAATCAGCGGCTGTCATCTTCTTACCGGATTGATACATTCCCCACGTCATCAATTCCATGTCTTCTATCGTAAATTTCCGTCCAAATTGAGCTTCCATCGTGTGAAACATCGCTGCAGTGTCTGCACCATTCATACGATAATACGCTTTTATTAGTTTAAGTCCATCGATTGGATAGTGTACTTTTGTGACATGATGTCCTAGCGCTTCTAATTGAGCGACTGTTTTTTTCACGGCTTGTTTTGCTTCCTCGCTCACATGATGACCCAATGGTGAATCCACACATACAGCAATCGACAATGGCGTTTTTTTGCTGGCATCGTGATGGCTCCACTCGATCGTTGGAGCTTGATAAGGTGAGGGTTGATTTGGATCACGTAAAAGATAAAACAGCTGCTTGGTATCTCTCATCGAACGGGTCAATGCAAACCCAATGGAAGCACCTTGCCATCCTCTTAATTCAGTCGGCCCCATCGGCATCGTGCCTCGAGTTGGTTTCAGGCCAATCAAGCCCGTAAACGAAGCGGGAATACGAATCGATCCTCCCCCATCACTAGCACTAGCGATGGGAACTAAATTCCCAGCAACAGCAGCAGCGGCTCCTCCGCTTGAACCACCTGCAGAGTATGCTAGATTCCATGGATTTTTTGTATCGCCATAAAGGGTGGAATCTGTTACGTTTTTAAATCCAAATTCTGGCGCATTGGTTTGTCCAAATGGTACAAATCCGATTCTTTCTAGACGTTTGACAAATGCACTCGTTTCAACAGCTCGATTGTCAACCAATAAACGCGAAGCCGCAGTGTTCGACCACCCTTTTTTACTGTGCCCTAGAATTTTTAACGGAATCGGTAACCCAGCATAAGGCAATGCCAAACAGTTTTTTGTTTGTTCAATCTGCGCGAGCGTTTGTTCCGGATCTAAAGAAACAAATGCATTTAATTCTTGATGCTGTTCGATTCGTTTTGTCCAATCAGTAATCAATTCTTGATGACTGATTTGTTTTTGTTTTAATTGTTCTACCCAATACGCTACATCTTGCATATTCTAACCGACCTTCTTCACTCTTTTTTGTGATTTTAACAAAAAAACAGAGAAAATCAAGAAATGATTTTCTCTGTTTTTTAAAACTTACGAAAACGCGCGTAACGTTGTGCGATTCTATGTTCTACCGTCTGATGCATCAATTCTTTTAATTTGAACTGTAAATCAGCTTTCAAACGCTTCATGATCTCTTGATTGCTTAACGCTTCTTCGCGGAATGTCTCTGGAATGATCCGTTCGATCACATCCATCTCTTTTAACTCATGAGCAGTGATTTTCATCAATCCTGCTGCTTCGTTGGCGCGTTTACCGTCTTTCCATAAGATCGAGGCAAAGCCTTCAGGAGATAAGATCGCATAAATCGAGTGTTCCAACATCCAAACTTCATCACCAAGTGCTAAAGCTAAAGCACCACCACTACCGCCTTCACCGATAATAATCGAAACGATCGGTACTTTTAAATCTGACATTTCTAATAGGTTTTTGGCAATTGCTTCACCCTCACCACGTTCTTCGGCACCAATCCCACAAAATGCTCCTGCAGTATTGATAAAGGTAACGACGGGACGGTTGAATTTTTCAGCTTGTTTCATTAAGCGCAATGCTTTACGGTATCCTTCTGGATGTGGTGAACCAAAATTACGACGTAGATTTTCAGTCAAGTTCCGACCTTTTTGAATCCCAATCACCGTTACGGGTTTTCCATCAAGAAACGCTACACCACCAACGACTGCTTCATCGTCAGCGTATAAGCGATCCCCATGAAATTCTTGAAATCCATCAAACATCGTTTCAAAATAATCTAACGCAGTCAAGCGGTCTTTACTGCGGGCTAACGTTACGATTTCATGTGCTTGTTTGGCCATCGCTTACCACTCTCCTTTGACATGTAAAGCTAATAATTCGCTCAAACGTTTTCTTAGCAACGTTCTAGGAACGATTTGATCCACAAATCCATGCGTTAATAAAAATTCGGCTTTTTGGAAATCCTCTGGTAATTCTTGTTTGATCGTCTGTTCGATCACACGACGCCCCGCAAATCCGATCAAGGCTTGCGGTTCTGCTAAGATAATATCGCCTTCCATCCCAAAACTTGCGGTTACTCCACCAGTTGTTGGATCGGTCAATACTGTGATATACAACAAACCAGCATTGCTGTGTTGTTTCACCGCAGCCGAGATTTTTGCCATTTGCATCAAAGATAAAATTCCTTCTTGCATTCTGGCACCACCAGAAGCTGTAAAAATCACAACCGGTAGCTGTTCTTTCGTCGCTCGTTCAAACAACCGTGTGATCTTTTCACCAACAATCGTTCCCATGCTCCCCATAATAAAATGTGAATCCATGATCGCAATCGCGATTTCTTGTTGTTCGATCGTTGCTTTTCCAGTCAATACCGCTTCATCTAAATGCGTTGCGGCCTTCATTTTGCGTACTTTTTCTAAATAATTTGGAAATGATAAAGGGTCTTTAGTTTCTAAACCATTGTCCCACTCTTCAAAACTACGTTCGTCGATTGTGATCGACAACCGTTCCCAAGCACGGATTCGGAAATTATAGCCACAATTTGGACAAATTCGTTCCGCACCCATTTCTTTAGTATACAGCGTGTGCTTACAATTTGGACATTTTGCCCACATGTCATCTGGAACAGAAGGTTGTTGATTGCTCGGCTGATCGCGATTCGGATTAATACGAATATAATCTTTCTTCTTTTTGAATAAAGCCATGCGTCATTCCTCCTATTCTTCAGGTTTCCAGTTTGGTAAAAAGTCTTCTTGTAAAAATGCTGTCGTGTAATCCCCAGCGATCACATTCGGATGGCTGATTAGATCCATTTGAAATTCAGCATTAGTCACTACACCATCTGTTACAAGTTCTGTCAATGCACGTTGCATTTTCATCAATGCTTCAAAACGAGAATTGCCATGAACGATCACTTTGGCGATCATTGAATCATAAAATGGAGGGATCGAGTATCCTGAATACATCGCACTATCGACACGTAATCCCATCCCACCTGCAGGCAATAACAAGTTTTTGATTTTACCTGGTGATGGTGCGAAATTAAATGCTGGATTTTCTGCATTGATTCGGCATTCGATCGCATGACCAGTAAATGTGACTTCCTCTTGCGTGATGCCTAAAGGTTCGCCGTTTGCGACTTCGATTTGTTTTTTGACGATATCGATTCCTGTCACCATCTCTGTTACTGGATGCTCCACTTGGATACGCGTATTCATTTCCATAAAGTAGAAGTTTCCTTCTTCATCGCGTAAAAATTCAATCGTACCCGCATTTTGATAATTCACTGCTTTGGCTGCACGTACTCCGATTTCACCTAAGTGTGCACGTTCTTTTGCTGTAATGACAACAGAAGGAGATTCTTCAAGCACTTTTTGGTTATTACGTTGTAAAGAACAATCACGTTCACCTAAATGGATGACATTTCCAAAGTTATCTGCTAAGATCTGCACTTCGATATGACGTGCTGGATAGACGATTTTTTCCATATACATCTCGTCATTCCCAAAAGCGGCTTTTGCTTCTTGTTGAGCTGAATCAAAATGTTTTGGCAACTCTTCAGCTGTCATCACTTTGCGAATTCCTTTTCCGCCTCCACCAGCTGCTGCTTTTAGCATTACTGGAAAGCCGATTTCTTCAGCAAGTGTCATCGCTTCTTCAATACTGCTCAATGAACCATGACTTCCTGGAATAACCGGAACATTTGCATCCATCATCAATTGACGCGCATGGATTTTATTTCCCATCTCATCGATTGTTTTGCTTTTTGGTCCAATAAACGTAATATTGCATTCTTCACACATCTCAGCAAACTGACTATTTTCAGATAAAAAACCAAAACCTGGATGAATCGCTTCAGCTTTCGTTAAAATAGCCGCACTTAGAATTTGTTTGACATTCAAATAAGAGTCTACTGCTTTAGCAGGTCCAATACAAATCGCCTCATCTGCAAGTTCTGCATGAAGCGCATCGCGATCTGCTTGAGAGTAAACAGCAACCGTGCGAATCCCTAATTCGCGACAAGCACGAATAATACGAACTGCAATTTCACCACGGTTGGCAATTAAAATTTTCGAAAACATGTTTTCACCTATCCAATCATAAAGGTTAATTCAGCCTCGGCTACTTTTTTACCGTCGACTTTCGCTACACCTTTTCCGATGCCGGCGTTTGATTTTACTTTTAAAATCTCAACTTCTAACATCAAGGTATCGCCTGGTGTCACTTTTTTACGGAATTTTGCTTTATCGATTCCGCCAAAGTACGCTGTTTTTCCTTTGAATTCTTCAATCGATAATAATGCTACCGCCCCTGCTTGTGCCATTGCTTCTACAATTAACACACCTGGCATTACTGGTTCATGAGGGAAATGGCCTTGGAAAAATGGCTCATTGATTGTCACGTTTTTCTTTGCGATAACTTTTTCTCCTGCTACGATCTCTTCAACACGATCGATCAGTAGCATCGGATAACGATGTGGAATGATTTCTTTGATTTCTTGAATGTTTAGACTTGTCATAACTTTACCCTTCTCTCACGCGGAATAATGGTTGACCGTATTCAACAACTGCTTCATTTTCAATTAAGATCGCTGAAATTGTCCCATCGACGTCACTGACGATTTCATTCATCACTTTCATCGCTTCTAAGATACACAATACGTCACCTTTTTTCACTGTATCGCCGACTTGTTTGAAGTTGGCTTTATCTGGACTTGGTTTAAGGTAAGCTACACCAACTAACGGAGAAGTAATTTCTTTACCTGTAGTGTCTTCTACTTCTGTTGCTGCTTCTACTACTGGAGCTGCTTCAGGTGTCGCTGTAGATGTTGCTGTAGGTGTTACTACTGGTGCTGGTGCTTGAACTGGTGCACTTACAGGCGCTTCGCTCATTGTTTTTTGTGCTTGTGCATTTTTATTTAAATACAATTCAAATTGTTGGTCCTTCACATGGAATTCCGTTAAGTTGGATTGATTGATTAAGGCTACGATTTCTTTAATTTCTGAGAAGTTCACGCTTCTTCCTCCCATTTCTTCATTAGAATTACAGCATTATGACCACCAAAACCTAGTGAATCACTTAATGCATAGTCAAATGTTGCATCGATACTTTGATTTTTTACCACATTCAATTCAATGCTTGGATCTTGTTCGGTAACATTGATATTTGGTGGGATAAATTGGTGTTGTAAAGCTAATAGTGTCGCTACCGCTTCTACACCACCTGCAGCCCCTAATAAGTGGCCTGTCATTGATTTTGTACTACTTACATACGTATTCATATAGCCTTCACCTAAACCATATTTGATAGCAGTTGCTTCTGCTCCATCATTGGTTGGTGTACTTGTACCATGCGCATTGATATAGCCTACTTGATCTGGAGTGATCGCTGCTTCTTCTAAGGCTAATTTGATTGCTTTACCGGCACCTGAACCATCAGGGTTTGGCGCTGTCATATGGTAAGCATCACTAGTTGAGCCATATCCTACAACTTCACCTAAAATGTTTGCGCCACGTGCTTGAGCATGTTCTAGAGATTCTAAAACCAAGACTCCAGCACCTTCACCCATAACAAAACCATTACGGTCTTTATCAAATGGTATCGAAGCTTTGTTTGGATCTTCTTCTTTGCTCAAAGCCGTTAATGAGGCAAATCCAGCAATTCCGATTTCACAAATCGTTGCTTCTGATCCACCGGCTAAAATCACGTCAGAATAGCCATGTTTGATATTACGATACGCTTCACCAATTGCGTTTGTACCAGTTGCACATGCGGTAACAGGTGAATAGCTAATACCTTTTGCACCCACACGCATCGAAATGTTTCCTGATACCATGTTGACGATAGATAATGGCACGAACATTGGTGACACGCGTTGTGGGCCTTTGTCGTTCATACGTGTTACTTGATCTTGGATCGTTGGTAATCCACCGATACCAGAACCTACGATAACACCAAAACGATCGGCATTAATATTTTCTGCTTTTAAAGCAGCCATTTCCATTGCATCTAGTGACGCATGGATGCCGTAAATCGAAAACATTTCCATACGTTTTGTATCTTTTTTCGTAAAGTATTTTTCTAATGGAAAATCTTTGACTTCACCGGCAACATGTACGCCCGTATCTTCAGCGTCAAATTTTGTGATTGGACCAATTCCATTTTTACCTTCTTTTAAACTTGATAAAAAGGCTTCCGGGTCGTTCCCGATTGGAGAGACAACACCATAACCTGTAATGACTACTCGATTCATTTTGAATGCTCCTTTTCTATCCGTTCATGACTAGGCCGCCATCGACATTGATAACTTGGCCTGTGATATATGAATTTTTTGCTAAAAAGACAGCAGTATCCGCAACAGCTTCTACTGAACCAAATGCTTGTAACGGAATCGTTTGTAGCATTTGCTCTTTGACTTTATCAGATAATACATCGGTCATATCTGTTTTAATAAAGCCTGGTGCGATTGCGTTACATGTAATGCCACGAGGTGCCGCTTCACGTGCTACTGTTTTGGTAAACCCAATGACACCTGCTTTACTCGCTGCATAGTTCGCTTGTCCGACATTTCCCATCAAACCAGAAACACTTGATAAGTTGATGATGGCCCCTTCACGTTGTTTCATAAATTTTTTCAAAACATGTTGGGTCATATTAAACGTGCCTGTCAGATTGACTTTGATTACTTGTTCAAAGTCTTCACTTGACATACGTAACATCAATTTATCATTGGTAATTCCTGCATTATTGACCAAAACAGCTAGTTTGCCTAATTTTTCTTCGGCTTCATTGATCATACGACCAGCTGATTCAAAATCTGAGATATCGCCTGAAACGGCTACACAGTTTACGCCATGAGCGGTAATTTCTGCGATTAGTTCTTCAGAAACTGCTCCACGTCCATTTAATACGATATTCATTCCTTGTTTAGCAAACGCTCTGGCGATTTCTAAACCAATACCGCGTGTACTCCCTGTAATGAATGCATTCTTTCCTTGTAATTCCATGGAAACCTCCTATTGAAATACTTCTAATGTTTGTTTCAAAGTTGCTTGATCTTCGATTCGTTCACTGACTAGTGTTTTATCGATTTTTTTCAAGAAGCCACTTAAGACTTTTCCTGGACCAACTTCGATATAATTGGTAACACCTAAATCTTGTAACGTCGCAATACTTTCGTAAAAACGAACAGGTGACATCACTTGGCGTTCTAACAATTCTTTGATTTGATCTTGCTTCATCACTTTAGCCGTGGTATTGGCGATCACCGGAAGCTTCATTTCTGAAAATGCGATTTGCGCGAGTTCTTGTGCCAGTTGTGTTGCCGCTGGCGCTAAGATTGGTGTATGGAATGGTCCGCTAACGTTTAGGGGGATCATGCGGCGAACACCTTTTTCTTGTAACAATACTACTGCTTGATCGACAGCTTCGACTTCGCCACCAATAACGATCTGTTGTGGTGTATTGTAATTGGCAGGCACGACGATTTTTCCGGTCATTTCGCTAGCTTCTTGACACGATTTTTCGATCTCTTCGACTGCTGCATTCATCACAGCGACCATTTTACCCGATCCAAATGGTGCGGCTTGTGTCATAAATCGTCCACGTTTTTTCACAAGATCTACTGCAGTGGCAAATGGTAATGCCCCACTTGCGACAAGTGCCGTATATTCACCTAAACTTAGTCCCAACACAGCATCTGGATGCAACCCTTCTTGGTTGGCTGCCCTTAAAAAGGCTGTACTCACGGTCAAAATAGCAGGTTGTGTATATTCGGTTAAATTCAAACGATCATTTGGTTCAAAACATAACGCGGCAACGTCATAGCCTAACGTATCACTTGCTTCATCAAATGTCTCGCGAACAACTGGATATGCTTCATAGAGTTCTTTTCCCATTCCCTCATATTGTGCGCCTTGACCACTGAATAAAAAGGCAGTTGACATGAATATTCCCCTTTCTCTTTCCAATAAGAAAAGCCAGGCTTTCGCCCAGCCTCTCATGTATTATGCTTGTTGTGCTTCTACGTATTTCACTAAATCTTCAACTGTTTTGATTCCATCTTCAGTTTCGATTTTCACGTCAAACTCATCTTCGATTTCGTTGATGATTTGGAATAAATCTAAGCTATCTGCTTCTAGATCTTCTTGAATGTTTGTTGTTAATTGGATCTCGTCTTTTTCTTTACCTAACTCTTCTGCTACGATTGCTTGAATTTTTTCGAATACCATGAATAATTCCTCCAAATATTGTTTGTTTTATTTTTTATACTTCGAGTAATAAGTTACCCCAAGTTAATCCACCGCCAAAACCAGTCATCACTATTTTTTGTTGACTACCAAGCGTAATGGTACCCGCTTTGATTGCCTCATCCAATAATAATGGAATAGTCGCTGCCGATGTATTTCCATAATTTTGCATGTTTTGTAAAAAACGTTCTCTTGGTACTTTTAATTTACGTGCGAAAATATCTAAGATACGTGAATTGGCTTGATGCAATAAAAAGTAATCGACAGAAGCCAGTTGGTCACCTAGCATCGCCTTCGTCGAAGCCATTACTTCACGAGTTGCAAAATCAAAGATCGCACGGCCATTCATTTGTAACGGAGACAATTGTTTGGCTTGTTTTAATTGATTATCTGTCGTGACACAGCCAGAAGTCAACGCATCAAAACGTGTCCCATCTGAATGTAGGTCATCGATTAAAATCATTTTTTGCGTACTTGCTTCTAACACGATCCCACCAGCTCCATCACCAAACAACACTGCAGTTGAGCGATCTTGCCAGTCGACCATTTTCGATAATACTTCCCCACCGATAACTAATCCGCAGGTTGCTCCGCCTTGAATCAATTTGTCGGCAATCGACAAACCATAGACAAAACCAGAACACGCAACACTCATATCAAAAGCAAATGCTTTTGTTGCTCCTACCGCTCCTTGCACCATACTCGCCACAGAGGGAGTCTGAAAATCAGGTGACATGGTCGCTACAATAATAAAATCGAGAGCATCCGGTGTTAGATTTGCTTCATCAAGTAGTTTTTCGGCCACTTTTATACACAAATCAGAAGTATTTTCTGTTGTAGCAATATGGCGTTGCTTGATCCCAGTTCGAGAATAGATCCACTCGTCACTAGTATCCATTTTTTGCGCTAGATCATCATTTGTGACAATCTGTTCTGGTGTATAACTAGCACTCGCCACGATTCGTCCATATTTCGTCATTTCGTCCACTCACTTGTATTCTTGCAAAAAGTTATGCAAGCTATCTAGCGCTTGTAATAACGCTGAAACTTCATCTTTATCCATTCCCTTTACGACAGAGCGAATCATTTCGCGGTGAAAATGTTGATGAACACGGTAAAGCAATTTTCCTTTTTTCGTCAAACCTAATTTAACCACACGTCGATCGTCTTCACTACGAATTCGTTCGACATATCCTTTTTTGACTAAACGATTGACGGCAATCGTAAGCGTACCTACTGTAACCGATAGTTCACGTGCAACTTCTGTGGTCGTTTTCTTTTTATACATGCCCACAGCTTCAATCGTATGCATTTCAGTGATCGACAAGTCATTAAATTGTGATTTTTTTAATTCTGACTCTTCAATGACCAAGATATCATTGAATACTTCAACTAGAAGATCATTAATTTGTTCAAAATTTTCACTCATGACTTCGCCACCCGGATAGTTTGATTATCAAATGATTTGATAATCAAACTATAAATTACAGAAAGAGAAAATGCAAGTAGTTTTTTTATTTTTTCAGAAAGCAGCACAAAAAAACAGATATTCTTTATTTTTTGATAAAAAAAGAAAACGAGTTCGCTTAGCTTGCTCATTTTCTTTTTTCTTTTATTGAATTAAATCATAAATTTCCATTGCTACGATATCTACATTATCAAATTGATATGGTTGATTCGATGCAGCTTCTGTTAATTCAAATGTTTCAGTTGTGCGGTCATACGTTACCGTACACTTTTCAACGCCTTCTTTTTCAAAACGGCGTACTTGTACTTCATTATCTTGCGCTTCAATCATCGCTTCGAGACGTCTAATAATCGCGACTAATTGCGAACTTTTCATTCAGCAATCCTCCCTTTCCTCGTTTCTGTTACATTGTAACAGAATCAACGCTATCTTGCATTGATTTTGACAAAAAAATCAGCCATTTCTTATTTTTTTCCGTCTGGCCAATAAAGTTTAATGAGCGCTTGTGTCCCATCATTTTCAAAACCTTTGTCCGCAAGCTGTTCGTAGAGGCTAGTTGCTAGAGCGGTAGCCGGTAATTCAAGTTTCATACGTTTGGCTTCATCCAGTGCAATTTTTAAATCTTTAATAAAATGCTTCACGAAAAATCCTGGTGTGTAATCTTCTTTTAAAATACGCGGACCGTAATTTAACATCGACCAGTTACTGGCACTCCCACCGCCTAATGTTTCAATGACTTTCTCCAAATCTAGATTTGCACGATTGGCATAGACTAACATTTCTGTCATTCCTGTCATCGTGCCCGCAATCATGATTTGATTGGCCATTTTTGTATGCTGACCTTTTCCTGCTGTTCCGTGGAGTTGATAAGTTTTTCCGATTTGTTTAAACAAAGGCAACGCGCGTTCAAATGCCGATTGTTCGCCACCGACCATGATCGTCAAGGTCGCATTTTTCGCACCTAGATCACCACCAGACACAGGTGCATCCAAGCTTTGGGCACCAACTTTTTTGGCACTTTGCGCGATTTTTTCAGCTAGTTTAGGCGTACTCGTCGTAAAATCGATCAATAACTTTTCTGTAAGATCACTAGCAAAGATACCTTGTTCACCATAGTAAATCTCTTCGACATCTTTTGGATACCCCACCATCGTACAAATAATCTCTGCTACTTGGCTGATTTTTTGCGGCGTTTCACACCAAATCGCACCGTTCGTAACAAGTTGATCTGTCTTTTCTTTTGTACGATTGAAGACAAATAATTCGTGTCCTGCATCGAGTAAATGTTGTGCCATCGCTTGTCCCATGACGCCTGTTCCAATAAATCCAATCTTCATTTTCATCCCTCCAAAAATAAACACTACGCCATCAGTATACCACTGGTCACGTAGTGTTTCATATTATTATTGTCCGGATCGTTTCGAACTACTTAATTTAAACTTGATCTTTTTCATCGCGATTTCTTTAGTCTCTACAGTTCGTTCTTTTTGTTTTAACGCAATCATATCTTGATAAAAATGGATCATCGCTTGTCCGAATTGTTCTGCTGAAATTTCGTGTAATTTTCGTTGGCAAACTTCTGGCTGAGCTGGAAGTTTTCGTTTGATATAATCTAGCACCGTTTGGGAAAAATCCGCATCAGTAGCAAACGTCGTCCCTAAACTTTCATCATCGATCAAATGATTTAAATAATCATTTCCTTCTACTATTAGTGGCAACCCAGCTGCCATCGCTTCGGTATACGTCAACCCTTGTGTTTCCGAGGTCGACGTGCTCACAAAATAATCTGCTGCATGATAATAAAGCGCAACTTCTTTGTTTGGAACCTCACCTACAAAAATAATCGAATCTTCAATACCATAAGTCGCAATGATCTCTTCTAAGCGGCTTTTATAAGGTCCATCACCAACGATCACGAGACGAATAAGCGGATTAGCGGCTAATATTTCGGGCATACCATGTAAGATCGCTTGAATATTTTTTTCATACGATAAGCGGCTTAACGACAACAACATGATATGCTGACTTGTCAGACCTAACGTTGTTCGAAGTTGTGTTTTCATAGCTGGCGTAATATCTGGACGCTTAAACCGCTCAATCTCGATCCCTGTCGGAATGATCCGCATTGGAATGGAAACCCCATATTCACGCAAGGTCTTGATCACACGTTCGCTTGGGCAGACAACGCCAGTCGAATGATTGACAAATAGACGTGAAAAATATTTGACATGTGCTGGCCGTAAGACTTTTCCCTTTGCTACGTAATGTAAGTAATCTTCATACATCGTGTGATACGTATGGACTACCGGTATTTTCAATTTTTTCCCAACCATTTTCCCTAAAATACCAGTACCAAACTCAGTATGTGTATGAATCAGATCAAGTTGCAATTCTTTGGCGATCAAATACGCATACCACATCCCTCTAACTACGATTCGACGATCTTTAAATGAAACAAAAGGTACACTTGGCATGCGGATCACGCCTTCTTCAAACTTTGGTGCATGCGGATCAGTAGTCGTAAAAATATACACTTGGTGACCATTTGCTTCGAGCTGGTCTTTTAATGTTTTGATCGAAGTGGCCACACCACTAACTTGTGGAAAATAGGTGTCTGTAAAAAATCCAACCTTCAACTCTTCTCCCTCCGACTCTTAATTCGATTTACGGTATGTTTCCACCATTTTTGTATAGTACTCATACCAAATTTGCGCAACGTGTTCTTTGGAATAATAACGTGCGGCTTGTCGTGATTTTTCTTCAAAAGCATCCAATAATGAAGGCTCATTTTTAAAACGACGTAACGCTTCTTGCATATCTGATCGATCTTGGCATCCAATATAATAGCCTTTGATGACCGACTGATACAATTCTAATTCTCTAACCATCACCGGTGTTCCACAATTGAACGCTTCTAAAATGCTCATCGGAAACAATTCATTATAAGAAGGCAGTAGAAATACGTCACATAAATTATAATAGTCCACCAATTCCTCACGCTCGATGATCCCTGGAAAAATCAGGTTCTGAGGTGGGTGTTTATAGACTTTTTCATACTCTTCATAACCGTCTGTCATTTTACCAAAAGAAAAGCCCCCGGCCCAGACAAAGGTTATATCTGGATTATCTTTGGCCAGTTGAATAAAATCATCTAACCCTTTTCGTTTTTGGATTTGGCCTACACCTAAAACAATAAACTGCGTATCTGAAAAACCGTATTTTTGGCGTAATGCTTCTTTTTCGCTGGCTGTCTTTTCATAAAATACCGTATTGGATACAAAATTAGGGATATACGTGATTTTTTCTTCAGGACAGCCTGCTTTGACTAATTCTGGAATAAAACTAGGATTTACGACCACTAATTCATCCATTCGTCGATAAAAATCTAACACGTACCACTCAAATATCTTTTGAAAAGGTGCAAATAGTTCGATACTGCCTTTTAACGTCTCTGGCAAGAAATGAACATAGCCAATTCTTACGCCACGTTGCTTTTTAAAAAACGTGGATAAATAAAAAGGAAAATTTACGGTATGATAATGCGAAATATCGGCTTTATTCCAAGTATTGATGTTGATCAAAAATTCTTTTTTAAAGCGTTCATTCAGCATATTGATCAATTCAATATATGCACTTCCTACTCCTTGTCCTTTTACTTTATCTGCTTTTGAAAACATTGTGATCTTAAGCATATGATTTCCTTCCTAATTTCAGGTTGATTCTCACACAAGGAGAATGTTCACTGTTCATTATAGCATAGCTCACTTGATTGTACGTAGGACTTATGAAGGATTCTTCGTGTTTTATGTAAAAAAAGAACGACTTTCTGTAAAGAAAGCCGCTCTTTTAACTTTGAATTAAGCCAAGTATTCCGCAACTAATGCTTCTACTTCTTCCATCGTATCGCAATCATTCAACGCACGATCTGCTAATTCTTTCATTTTGGTCGTATCTAAACGTTTCATTAAGCTACGCGTTTTCAAAATAGACGTTGCGCTCATTGAAAATTCGTCTAAACCAATTCCCATAAGTAGTGGAACTGCTGTTTGATCTCCAGCCATTTCTCCACACATACCAGCCCATTTGCCTTCTTTATGCGCTGATTCCACAACGTGTTTGATCAGACGTAAGATTGAAGGGTTGTATGGTTGATATAGGTAAGAAACGCGTTCGTTC
Source organism: uncultured Enterococcus sp. (assembly GCF_913775425.1). GTDB lineage: Bacteria > Bacillota > Bacilli > Lactobacillales > Enterococcaceae > Enterococcus_G. The sequence goes on along the minus strand of NZ_CAJYIS010000067.1, from coordinate 37,343 downwards.
ATACGGTCCGCTGCCATAGTATATTGGATCAAATCATTTGTTCCAATACTAAAGAAGTCAACTTCTTTAGCAAATTTGTCTGCAATTACAGCTGCTGCTGGAATTTCGATCATGATCCCTACTTCGATGTGGTCTGCTACTGCAACACCTTCATCGATTAATTTTTGGCGCTCTTCGTTATAAAGAGCTTTCGCAGAACGGAACTCGCCCATTGTTGCGACCATTGGGAACATAATACGTAAATTACCATGTACAGAAGCACGTAGCAACGCACGTAATTGCGTACGGAACATGTCTTCACCTAAGCTAGACAAGCTGATACGTAGTGCGCGATATCCTAAGAAAGGATTCATCTCGTGTGGTAATGTCAAGTATGGTAACTCTTTATCCCCACCGATATCCATTGTACGTACCACAACCGGTTTACCGTCCATACCTTCCAATACCGCTTTGTAAGCTACATATTGATCTTCTTCAGTAGGAAAATCTGGAGAATCCATGTATAAGAATTCTGTACGATACAATCCAACTGCTTCAGCACCATTATTGTTTACACCTGTTAAATCTTTAGGTGTTCCAATATTTGCTGCAAGTTCAAAATGTTTGCCATCAGCTGTAACTGTTTTGGCATGTTTTAGTTTTTCCCACTCTGCTTTTTGCGCAGCGTAAGCGTCACCAGCAGCGATAAACTCTGCTTTTTGCTCTTCAGTAGGATCTAAGATCACATCACCTGTGATCCCGTTTACTGCAAGCATTTGATTTGCCGCAACTTTATCAGTGATCTCCATTGTTCCAACGATTGCCGGAATTTCTAAAGAACGAGCCATGATCGCAGAATGCGATGTACGGCCACCGATATCAGTTACAAACGCTTTAACAAAATTGCGATCTAGCTGAGCTGTATCACTAGGTGTTAAATCGTGTGCGACAACGATTACTTCTTCATTGATCATTGAAGGGTTTGGTAATGTTACTTGCAATAAGTGTGCTAACACGCGTTTTGTTACGTCGCGAATATCTGCAGCACGTTCTTGCATGTAAGCATTATCTTCCATTGCTTCGAACATCCCAATATACATATTCGTAACTTCAGTTAATGCTGATTCAGCATTGACTTTGTTATCTGAAATGTTTTGTTTGATTTGTCCAACCATCTCAGGATCGCTCAATACCATTAAGTGAGCATCAAACACTTGTGCTTCTGCTTCACCTAAAGTTTGTGCCGCTTTATCACGGATAAATTGTAATTCTTCAGTTGACTTTGATAAGGCATCATCCAAACGTTTTGCTTCAGCATCTGTATCGTCTACAGTTACTTTAGAAAACGATAAATCAGGTTGAACTAATAGGTACGCCTTTGCAACGGCAACGCCATCACTAGCTGCAATTCCTTTTAGCATATCAACCATTATTCAGATAAACCTTCCTTTTGCATAGTTTCAGCGATTGCAGCAATTGCGTCTGCTTCGTCTGCGCCTTCTGCAGTGATTGTAACGTCAGAACCTTGACCAACACCTAAAGACATAACGCCCATGATTGATTTCAAGTTTACAGATTTACCTTTGTATTCTAAGTTTACATCTGAGCTAAATTTGCTAGCTGTTTGTACTAATAATGTAGCTGGACGTGCGTGGATCCCTGTTTCAGCAACTACGTGAAATTCTTTCTTTTCCATAATTAATCAATCTCCTTTATTCAACGAATAATATTTTTGTTAGGGTTTTCGTAATTTAAAAAACGTTAACCCTTTCAATTGTTTAGATTACCATCTTTTGACTTATTAGACAACCGTTTTACTAAGATATTTATGATTTTTCCGCCCAAATTAAGAAAAAAGACAGAATATTTTTACATAATTTTTCAAATAAAAATTCGAAAAATGAGACGAATCCAAATACTTGCGTCTGTTCAAAAAATCAGTATAATAATTCTAAAGGTCAATATTGGTCAATGATTTCTTTGACATTTATTGCGCCATTATTCATGAAAGGTTGTGAATCTATGCTTTGTCAAAACTGTGGTAAAAATGAAGCAACAATTCATTTATATGCAACGGTCAACGGTCAACGTACACAAATCGACTATTGTCAAAGTTGCTATCAAAAAATCAAACAACAACAAGGAGCACGTATGGCCCAACAAGATCCTTTTGGCTTTGGAAATTTAGATGATTTCTTTAAACAAATGTCACAACGAATGGAACAAGAAAACACTCAACAAACCCCACCTACACAATCAGGGTTCAATGGGCAACCACCACGAAAAAATGGTCCTAAAGGATTATTAGAAGAATATGGAAGCAACATCACACAACTTGCACGTGATGGCCAGATCGATCCAGTCATTGGTCGTGATCGTGAAATCGCGCGTGTGATCGAGATCTTAAATCGTCGCAACAAAAATAATCCTGTTTTGATCGGTGAACCCGGTGTCGGAAAAACTGCTGTCGTTGAAGGATTGGCACAAAAAATCGTAAACAACGAAGTTCCCCAAAAACTTTTAGATAAAGAAGTGATTCGACTTGACGTTGCTTCACTTGTTCAAGGAACTGGTATTCGTGGTCAATTTGAAGAACGTATGCAAAAACTGATGGATGAGATCAAGCAAAATGGTCAAGTGATCTTATTTATCGATGAAATCCATGAGATCGTTGGTGCTGGTGCAACAGGCGATGGCAATCTAGATGCAGGAAATATTTTAAAACCTGCTTTAGCGCGTGGTGAAATCCAATTAGTTGGTGCGACAACGCTAAATGAGTATCGGATCATCGAAAAAGATGCGGCTTTAGAACGCCGGATGCAACCTGTACGTGTCGATGAACCTTCTATAGAAGAAACGATCACGATATTAAAAGGGATTCAATCAAAATACGAAGATTACCATCATGTCAAATATACCGAAGAAGCGATTCGTGCTGCGGCAGAACTATCCAGTCGCTATATCCAAGATCGTTTTTTACCAGATAAAGCAATCGACTTACTTGATGAAACAGGTTCAAAAGAAAATCTAACGATCCAATTTGCTGATCCGAAAACGATCGAGAAAAAATTAGCCGATGCAGAAGAACAAAAACAAAAAGCTTCTAAAGAAGAAGACTTTGAAAAAGCTGCTTATTATCGTGATCAAATCAATCGATTGACAACATTAAAAGACCGTCAATTGGCTGATGAAGAAATTCCTGTTATTACTGAAAAAACGATGGAACAGTTGATCGAGTTACAAACCGGTATTCCAGTCGGCGAATTAAAAGAAAAAGAGCAAACACAATTGAAAAATCTAGCGGATGATTTGAAAAAACAAGTGATCGGCCAAGATGATGCTGTCGATAAGGTGGCAAAAGCGATTCGACGAAATCGCATCGGGTTAGGCAAAAAAAATCGACCAATCGGTTCGTTTTTATTTGTCGGTCCAACCGGTGTTGGAAAAACCGAATTGGCGAAACAATTAGCGGATGAACTATTTGGTTCAACAGATGCAATGATCCGTTTTGACATGTCTGAATATATGGAAAAACATAGCATCTCAAAACTGATCGGTTCTCCTCCAGGATATGTTGGATATGAAGAAGCAGGACAATTAACGGAAAAAGTTCGTCGAAATCCCTACAGCTTGATCCTTTTAGATGAAATCGAAAAAGCGCATCCTGACGTAATGCATATGTTTTTACAAATTCTAGATGATGGTCGTTTGACAGATGCTAAAGGGCGTACGGTCAGCTTTAAAGATACGATTATTATTATGACAAGTAATGCAGGCACAGGTAACGTTGAAGCAAGTGTTGGTTTCGGTGCTAGTTTAGCTGGGACACAACGTTCGATTTTAAATCAGCTTCCAAACTACTTTACTCCAGAATTTTTAAATCGCTTTGACGGAATCATCGAGTTCAACGCCTTAACCAAAGAGATGCTCGTAACGATCGTTGATTTGATGTTGGACGAAGTCAATGACTTGCTACAAACGCAACATTTGCATGTAGAGGTTCCATTGGAAGTCAAAGAAAAATTAGTCGATTTGGGCTATGATCCTAGTATGGGTGCTAGACCCTTGCGTCGCACCATCCAAGATACGATCGAAGACAGTATCGCTGAGTTTTACCTAGATCATCCAAGTGTTACGCAACTTACGGCATATGTAACCGAAGATGGCGAGATCAAGATCACACAAAAAGATACTTCTTTAGACACTGAAGCATGATCTGCTTAAAAAGGCTAGAAAATCTAGCCTTTTTAAATCTTTTTCTTTCCCTTTTTCTAAATAAAAATTATAATAGTAATAGAATGTAAGCGAATCATTTAGACACAATCAAAACGAGGTGAAGCGTAATGAAGTTAGTCAATGTAACGAATAGCCATTCGCGTCTGGTCATGCAGCAACTTGAAAGCACAGATGCCGAGATGGTGAAAGTCTATACGGCTGGTGATATCACCGTCGTCTATACTGTCGCACCAACGCATTATGAGATTTTATTGGTCAATGAAAAACGAGCAATTATGAAAAATGAAATTCGTGACATCAAAAATTATTTTTTCAAAAAAATGCCCTCGGCTACATTTGATCCAGAACATTTTACCATCATTGAAGAACCACACTTGGTTGAACTTTCGATTCCTATACAAAAATAAACACAGGCTCTTCTTTAAAGAAGAGCCTGTATTTATTTTATAGTAGTGTTTTTAGTTTGACTTCAGGATATTTTTCAGTAAACCAACGTTCAGCAAATTGATTTTCAAATAAAAATAAAGGTTGATCAAAACGATCTTTCGCTAAAATATTACGACTTGAGCTCATTCGTTCATCTAAGTCTTCTGGATCGATCCATCGTGCAATCTTATTGCCCATTGGTGTCATGATCACTTCTGAATTGTATTCATTTAACATACGGTATTGGAAGACTTCAAATTGCAACTGTCCAACCGCACCAATAATGTATTCATCCGCTAAATAGGTTTTATATAATTGGATCGCACCTTCTTGAACTAGCTGATAAATTCCTTTATGGAAGGATTTTTGCTTCATTACGTTTTTAGCAGTAACTTTCATAAACAATTCTGGTGTAAATGAAGGTAATTCTTCGTATTCGACTTTTAATTTCCCTTCTGTCAGTGTATCTCCGATTTGATACGTTCCGGTATCATATACCCCGATAATGTCTCCTGCTACAGCTTCTTCAATATTTTCACGAGCATCAGCCATAAATTGTGTCACGTTACTTAATTTTACTTTTTTCCCTGTACGTTGTAAGTTGACATCCATTCCGCGCTCGAACGTTCCTGAACAGATTCTAACAAAGGCGATACGATCGCGATGGGCTGGATTCATATTGGCTTGAATCTTAAAGACAAATCCTGAAAAATCTTCTTCGTATGGACTAACTTCTTGTCCATCAACAGTTGGATGGCTATGTGGCGCTGGGGCAAACTGTAAAAAGGTTTCTAAAAATGTTTGCACACCAAAGTTCGTTAATGCCGAACCAAAGAATACTGGAGTTTGTTCACCACGTGTGATCTTCTCTACATCAAACTCATCTCCTGCTTCTTTTAATAGTTCCACTTCCTCTAGTACTTGTTGGTAGACACTATTTTCGGTCAGCTTATGCGTTGACGGCAATTCACCATTTTCATCAAGTGCCACTAAGCGCTCACCATCGTAATTTTCAGGACGATACAATTCCACGCGGTCATTAAAGATATCATAAAGACCTTCCATTCCTTTTCCCATTCCGATCGGCCAGTTCATCGGATACGATTCGATATTTAATAAATCTTCCAATTCTTCTAGTAATTCCAGCGGTTCACGACCATCACGGTCCAATTTATTGATAAAGGTAAAAATCGGGATTCCACGTTTTTTGACAACTTGGAATAATTTTTTCGTTTGTGCTTCGATCCCTTTTGCGCTATCGATCACCATGACCGCACTGTCAACAGCCATCAAGGTACGATACGTATCTTCTGAGAAATCTTCATGCCCAGGAGTATCTAAAATATTCACTCGTTTGTTTTGATAATCAAATTGCATCACTGAACTGGTTACCGAGATCCCACGTTGTTTTTCGATTTCCATCCAGTCGGATTTTGCAAAATTACCGGTCTTTTTTCCTTTTACGGTACCAGCTTGACGAATCGCGCCACCAAATAATAATAATTGCTCTGTAATTGTCGTTTTCCCAGCATCCGGATGGGAAATAATCGCAAAAGTGCGGCGACTGTCGACTTGTTCATGTAAGTTTGGGTTTTTCATATAGGTTTTACTCAAAAAATGAGTACAATCCTCCTTTTTTTACTCGATCTAATTGTAACAACTGGTTTAGTATAGCATGAAATAAAGACGAAAAAAAGAAGAAGCACATGGCTTCTTCTTTTAACGACGAGGTTCATCATCATCAAATTCTTTTTTGAAAAAGCGGCGTTCCTCTTCAGGTTCGATTTCTTTTTCTTCATCTTTTGAAAAGATCACTCGGATTTTTAATACCCGACTGCCTTCCATCTCTTCTGTGATCAAGGTCAAATGATCAATTTCAAACGATAATTTTTCATCTTTGTCTGGAATCGTACCAAGTGCGGTGATCAAATAGCCGGCCATCGTATCGACATCCGACATATGCAACGTGGTCTCAAAGACTTCATTGAAGTCTTCAATCAACATCCGTCCTTGGATCAGATACTCTTGATCATTGATTTTTTCATAAAGATTCTCGACTTCATCCGTTTCGTCATCGATTTCACCAACGATCTCTTCTAGTAAATCTTCCAGTGTCACAATTCCAACGACACCACCATATTCATCTAATAAGATCGCCATTTGATTTTGTGTTCGTTTTAATTCATATAATAAATCATCAATAAAGACCGTTTCAGGAACAAATAACGGCTCTTGTAAAATCGATTGTAGGTTCAATTGATCAAACCCAACTTGAAATGCGACTTTTAGTAAATTTTTAGTGTGTATCACACCAACGATCTTATCCTTATCTTCATTGTAGACAGGAATACGAGAATAGTTTTCCGCTAGCATGGCTTCTAAACTTTCTTCCATTGGATCATTGATATCGATCATAAACGCATCCGTTCTTGGGACCATCACTTCTCGTGCCACTTTGGTATCTAAAGAAAAGACACCTTGCAACATTTCTAATTCATCATCTTCTAAGACGCCTTCTGTTTCAAGCATATAGCGCATCTCATCACGCGTCATTTTTGAATCCTCATCGTCAAACTTCATCGGTGTCAATTTAGATAAAAGCGAGGTCGATGCAGATAAGAACCAAACAAAGGGTGTCATCACTGTACCCAACACACGAATGATGCCTGAAGTAGCTTGAGCAACTTCTTCAGATTTATTTAAAGCGATTCGTTTTGGATACAACTCTCCAAATACGATAGATACATAAGTTAAAGCGGCCAATACAATTAAATTAGCTAAACTTCTCGCAGCTGTACCCGTTCCTAAAAGTGGAGTCAATTTGGCAGTCAAACTTTCGGCCAACGCCGCACCAGATAAAATATTGACTAGAGTAATCCCGACTTGGATCGTCGATAAAAAGTTGGTTGGATTATTCAATATTTTAAGTAATTTTTTTGACTTTATATTCCCTTCTTCGGCTTTTTGTTCCACTCGATTTTTGTTGATCGAAACCATCGAGATCTCGGCTGCAGCAAAAAACGCATTGATCAACGTTAAGATAACTAATAATAAAATTTGCGCTAAAAGCGACTGACTATCAGGGTCAGCATTCATAGTTGCATTCTCTCCTTATTCTGTTTTGTTCATTTTATATAAAAAAAAAGCATGGATAAATCCACGCTCAAATCGTATCATAAAGCAAAAATCTTTGCAACGAAATCTTCTTATGTGTCGATTTCTAACGGCCCTTTTTTCGTTTCTTTAATGATTTTAATCACAAAAATAATCACCGTACGACAAATCGCATAAAACGGAACCCCTAAAAAGATCCCCAATAGTCCTGCAAGATTGCCTGCTACAAGTAAGACGATGATGATGGTTAATGGATGGATTTTTAACGTTTTTCCAATCACATTTGGATAAATGATATTACCATCTAACTGTTGGACGATCAACACGACGACACAACATAACAACGCTTTAAACGGTTCATTAAAAATCGTAACAAAAACCGCAGGCATCAAGCCTAGATATGGACCTAGATAAGGAATCAAATTCGTCAATCCTGCGATTACACCAAACAAGAATGCATAATCGACACCCAAAATAAAATAGCCTAAAAAGGTAAAGGTTCCTACAAATAAACATTCGATAACTTGACCACTGATATAGTTAGCCAATGTTTGATTCATTTGACCAAGCAACTCAGCGATTTGAGCGCCACGCTTTTTAGAAAAAACTTTCTCTACGTTTGGAACGATTTTTTCCCCGTCTTTTAACATGTAAAACAAAATAAATGGTGCTGTCAGAATAATGATCGTCGCACTGGCTACCGTACTAAAAATCGAACCAAGACTACTAGACAGACCGCTCAAAAACCGTTGGATCAGTGTACCATAAGAAATATTCAATTTTTCTAACTCACCCATCAAATCAAACTTTTTGAACATTTCACTTTGTGCAAGCTTTGTGGCCCAATCTTCGACATCATTCATGAAGTTTGGAATATTCGATGCCAATTGTGCTATTTGATTGATCAAGTTGGGAATGACCGTCATAATGATCAAAACGATTGCTGCAATCAATAATAAAAAGACAATAGCAATGGCTAGAATGCGTTTGATATGCAACCGCTTTGTCATGAATAACACAATCGGATTAAGTACGTAAAATAAAAAACCTGCAATCAATACTGGGATAAACAAAGTCGAAAAGAACGTACCGATCGGTTGAAATAAAAAATTGATTTTACTTAATACAAAGATCAAGGTTGCCAAGACTAAGATTTCAAGCGACCAATACATCAAACTTCGTTTATTTTTTTTCGTAAACATGATTTTCGCCTCCTTTTTGTTCATTATAGGCTATTTAGATGAAGATGCAAAAGGAAAGCGAAAAATCCTTAGAATTTATTTTTCATACTACTTTTATAAATTATATTTCACGATGTTATTTTTTATGCTAAACTAGTTATCTTAACAAGAATAAAGGAGATCACTATGTTATATACGAACCACTTGTTAGTCAGCAATGCGATCGCGCTGCCGATCATGGCCCAAACCAACACGCTGAATGTGACAAATGTACTACTACTCAATCTAGGTGTGCTCTTACCAGATATCGATGAGCCTCATTCAGTCATCGGGCAACGAACACTTGGATTATCAAACGTCATCAAAGCCGTCTTTGGCCATCGTGGGCTGACCCACACGATTTTTTTCCCATTGGCATTATTTTTTATTAGTGCGTTGATCACAGTAAAATTCGATGCCTTGACCTTGAGCTATTGTTTAGCCTTTGGTGCAACTTTACATATTTTAGAAGATAGTTTTAGTCGAAACGGTGTCTATTGGTTGAAACCACTCTCAAAATTTAAATACCACATTCCACTGTATACGACAGGCGGTGCTGTAGAAAAAACGCTTGGTGTCTGTGCGATTTTATTTATCTACTATTGCTATAGCCAAGGAAAACTCACAACAACACCCGATCCACTGATCAATCCAACGAATCTATCCCAATGGTTTACAGTATTTTTATCTAAATAAGCCTAAAAAGATACGTCTCTCACGTATCTTTTTTATTTGAAATAAATCTCGTGATGAAGAGAACATCCAGGATTAAATGCATGAGCGCAGTAAGGACAACGCTGTGTTTGGTATTGTTCATAGCTCAGTGTTTGATGACAAGCACCACACATTACCGGAGCAAGATCAGCTCGATCGATTGCATGAAAGTGATGTGTCTCCCATTCATCATGACATTTAAAGCACGCATAGTATGTTTGACATCGTCCGCATTTTAGCGCAACGACATCTTCTTCTTTTTGATAATGACAACATCTACCAGCTTCATCCAGTTGTGTTCCATAGATCTGTTGCACATAATTTATCGACATCGTTTATTTCCCCTTTCTTTTGTTAACTTATTATAATATAATGGGTAACATAATAAAAGAAGGAGTTTACACAACTATGAAAACAAGAACCATTACCTCAATCGCTATGATGCTTGCGATCATCATCATTTTAGGCTTCATCCCTCCCATCCCACTAGGCATCTTACCTGTTCCTTTGGTCTTCCAAAATTTAGGGATCATGCTTGCAGGAATTTTACTGGGTGCCAAAAGAGGCACCCTCACTGTTTTTCTATTTTTAGTGTTAGTTGCATTAGGCTTTCCAATCTTATCTGGTGGTTCGGGCGGCCTTGTCGTGTTTGCCGGTGTCACAGTAGGTTACTTAGTTAGCTGGCTTTTTTGCGCAACTTTGATCGGCTTAAACCAAACAAATTTTTTGACTACACATAATGTGATCAAACAATTTTTGATAATTTGGCTACCTGGTGTGTTATTTGTGGACATCATGGGCTCGATTGGATTAACACTCACGACTGGCATGCCGCTCATCCAAGCCTTACTTTCTAACCTTGTATTTATTCCTGGAGATACGATCAAAGCGTGTGTGGTCGTTATCGTAGCTAGACGTTTATTGACGTTGCCGTTTTTCAAAAAATTATCGTAAAACAAAAAAATACACATCGTCTTATAAGACGATGTGTATTTTTTATTTTACCGTTTCTAAACGATCGGTTTTTATTTTACGCCAAAATACGAGGTATAAACAACTACTAAAGACAAGTAGATACATCCCCAACGCCAAAGCTGCTTGACTAAATGCATGAGCTTGCATCCCACCTGAAATGACTTGTCTTAATCCCATCACACTGTACGTAATTGGAAATAACGGGTGTAAAAACTGATAAAATGAATTACTTACATCTAAAGGAAACGTACCGCCTGCTGAGCCAAGTTGTAAGACAAGCATCACCATCGATAGCCCTTTTCCAATCGTCCCAAACGCTACGTTCAACAACGTGACTAAACTAGTCGAAGCAAGTGAAGAAACGATTGCCATGATATAAAATCCTAAAATCGTTTGATGCTGAATGTGCATCGCAAACAACATCACTGTCGCTAAGATCATCGCTTGACTTAGTGCAAAGATCACCATCAATATCCATTTTGAAGTAAACAATTCCCACGTTTTATTTGGTTTTTTGATCGCTTTTGCCATCGGATAGATTACATTAAAGGCCAAAGCGCCTACAAACAATGCTACTGAAAGAAAATAAGGTGCTAAACCAGATCCATAGTTTTTAACATGGCTATACTCTGTCTTTTTAAGCGTGATCGGTGTAGTAAACATGGCTATCGTTTCATCTGAAACACTAGCTTTATTTGTCACGTCTTGACCATTTGAATTCAAACTTTTCGCTAATGTAGCTGTACCATCAGCTAATGTCGTCTCTCCTGCAGTCAATTTTTGGCTTCCTATAGCTAATTTTTGGCTACCATCGGCAAGTTGCGTCGAAGCTGTCACAATTTGTGAAGCTCCTTGTGTAAGCGCAGGGCTATTGGTCACGAGCTGCTGGCTACCGTTTGCAACTTTCTCAGTTCCGCTTGCAAGACTATCTATGCCTTTAGCTAAAGTCGGCATTTGTTGATTTAAATGTGTGATCCCCTGTGTCAATTGCGCACTACCACTTAGCAAACCAGGAGTAGCTGTTGCTAGTTGATTCGTCCCTTCTGACAACTGAGTGACACCACTCGTATACATGTTCACGCCGTCTTTAAGTTGACGACTACCTTCAACTAAAGAATTTAGACCATCTGTCATAGCCGGAGTTGTTTGCGCAAGTTGAGTTACAGTATGATCGACTGTCGTAAACGTATCACTAAACTGTACCATACCTTGTTGTAAAGTCGTAGCTGTTACAAGTGGTGTTTCATCGCCTTTACCTGATGTAAGTTGTGAAAGTTGACGTTGGACTTCGTCGATACTTTGACTGACTGTCTGCATTTGTTCTTTTAACGGCGTCAGTTGCGTCAAAAAAGTAGCGGTATCAGAAATCACGCGTTGTTGTTGCTCTTCAGAAAGAGTCTGCAACTGATTCAACTGTGAAGCGAGTTGAGTCGCTTGATCCGTATCCAATTGAGCGACAACAGCCATCATCGTTTGGTTTAATTGATTTATCGTTTGATCAATCGTTTGTGTGTCGCTTAAACGTGTCTGTTGCAATTGCGCAACTAGTGTATCGACTAGTGGCAAGAGTTGGGTTTGGATCGTATTCTCAAGAGCCGTAGTTCCTTGACCTAGATCAGTGAGTGCTGAAGGTAATGCACTACTTTGTTCAGATAGTTGGGTCAATCCCGTCGTAAGACTTTGAACAGCTGTAACTAATTCGGGGCTCTTTTGTGCCAAAGTTGCCGCTCCAGCATTGACTTTTGTAACACCTGAAGTATACGCTGTTACCCCATCGTTTAGTGCATTTGTCCCATTTTCAAGCTGTAAAACACCAGACGTTAGATTTGGAACTTTGTTCGCTAAAGCTTGTGTGCCTTCATTTACTTGTTTTGCGCCATCGTTCAAAGTGCGAACACCGGTTGTATATGTACGAATTCCTTGTTCATATGTTTGACTTCCATTCGTAAACGCTAATGTCGATGTTTCAAGCTGATTCAAGTTATCGGTAAGTGTCTGTGCACCTGTTGCTACTTCATTTGTCCCATTTTCTAACTTTTCAGCACCTTTTCCAGCCTCAGACAAGCCTGATCCAACTGCTTTAAATTGATCAAAAAGTGCTGTGGTATACGTTTTGGCTACTTCTTTACGTACTGATTCTTGTAATGCCTTTGTCGCAGATTCGGTAATGGTCCCTACAACCATATTACGACCAGGATTCGTTTCATACGCCAGTTGCATTGGTTGTGGCTTTTCATCAAACAAGGTCGTTGCTTGCTTGGAGAACGTTTTTGGAATCGTGATCTTCATATAGTATGTACCATCTTTTAAGCCTTTTGTCGCTTGTTGACTTGACACGATCTCAAAATCCAATGCATCGTTTTTTTCTAGATTTTGAACGAGCGTTTTTCCAATCGCGATCTTTTTTGATTGGAAGGTTGCTTGTTGATCTTCATTGACGACTGCGACCTTTAGCTGATCTAATTTTGCGTAAGGATCCCAAATCGATCCTAAAAACACTGCCGCATAGAGCAGCGGGATACAGGCAATGACGAGTAACACGATGCGTAACTTTTTGTCACGCGCAATCGTTTGTAATTCTTTTTTCCACATGGTTATGCCTCCTATAACTATACAACACATTGTCGGATTTAGAAATTTAGTATAGTATGGAGAAAACCGAAAAACAACCAACAGATTTTTGAAATCTGTCGGTTCATCAAAGGAGTGCGTGCACATGGGTGTCGTCAAAAAACATAATGCCCAAGTTAAATTATATGAAGCCCTAGTTACATTATCCAAAATCAAACCGATTCGCGAAATACAAGTCAGCGAATTGTGTCGCAAAGCACATGTCAATCGGAGTACGTTTTACCATTACTATGAAGATATCCATCACTTGATCAAACAAGAAACCACAGAAACACTGGCACAATTGATGAATATCTTGAAAGATAAACGCTTAGATCCAACACGCATCAATGTTACCGATGAACAGACCATTTTTGTGGATTACCAAACTGTGCTGTTGATTTTACAAGAAGTCAAAGCAGAACATCGCTTGTTTCCAGTATTGTTACAAGACCATAATGATTCGGCCTTTTATTTTCATGCCAAACAAACTCTTTATGATCTACTGGCTTATTTACTTGACCGTCACCTCGAACAATTTAGACAGTTATTTTCAGAGATTCCAAAAGCTTATATCGATATCGTCTTATTTGATGTACAAGCAGAAAGTATCTTATATTGGATCAAAACCGGGATGGTCGAATCACCTGCTGAAATCGCTCGTCTTTTGTTGACCTATAACAAAATGGGCCCGCTACGTACAATCGCATCATTTAATGAGGATTAAGGATAGTTGCTGTTTGCAAAAATCGTTGGTGGTAGCGATCAAGTTCTGACAATAGTTGTTTGTATAGTGCGATGTCATGTGCTAAAGAATGGCTCCAATCACGGTGTAGTGGCGCATGCCATAGTGGTTTATTTTCAGTGATTTTTATCGCTGTTTCAGTTAAATAAAGTCCTAACGTGGAGTGTGTGGTAAGGTAATCACTAAACCGTTCGCTATAACACATTTTCGCAACGTAAGCCAAGTCAAGTAAGACACTTTCATATGAGGTGTCTTTAGGGTAATCAGGATCATAAAGTAGCGCAATAAACGTGTGTTCATGTTGTTGCATTATCAGCAGCGTGTGTATACACTCACAGAGACACCAGATCTTTCGTTCTAAGCGATTTTCAAAATGTCCCGAATGTTAACATACGCATCAATCTTTGTGTGTAAGGTGCTGTATGTTGTCGATTTTGAATACAACTACACCATTCGTTTAACAAAAGCTCTGGCTTGATATGAAATTTCACTTCGATCCACTCCAATATCAAGCCTAGTTCTTTTGCTTCTGATTTCGTCGATACTTTCATATCCATTGCTAATTCACGTGCTGTTTTAACCGTCAAGGGCATTTCGATTTGCCAACTTAACTTCAACACATACCAACATAGTCTACGGTCAAAAAGCGTCCATTTTGGATCTGTTCGAATCTTTTGTGCATAACTTGTTACAGCTGCCAAACCTGTTATCCGTTGGTTAAAATCTAACACACCCAATTTTTCTAAGACAAAAAGTTGTTCTTGATCCATGTTCTACTCCTTTCTGCTAAAAGAAAAGCCACAACATTTCTGCTGTGGCTTGACCATTATCTATCTTATTTTGGTAAATTTTCTTTCCACGCAGGTTTTTTGACTTTATAAATGATCAAAGGGATGGCAAACAAGATCGCTACAAGTACCACAACAAAGATAAAATTCAATAGATTATTATTGATAAAGGTGATCGTTAGCGCAAATACGACGGTTGCGATCAGCAATCCTGCCATGAAGAATCCTAAACCATTGCCTTTTTTCCCGATTCTAAATGGATGTTCTTGCACCTTGTTTTGTTTGCGCATAGCGATAAATCCAATCGCCATCAAGCAATAGGCCATACAATATAAAACCGTACCACTATTGGTGATAATGATAAACACTTTATTGATTCCTGGAATCACAACATAGGCTCCTGCTAAAAGCGAGATCGCTACGGCTTGTACGAGCAACAAACTTTTACAAGCGTTGAATTGATTGGTTTTCCAAAACTTGAATTTTGGTGGAAAATCACCTTGTAACGCACTTTGTGTAATGGTTTTAGACGCACTGACAAACCACGTCGACATATTGGTTACTACACTGATGACAGAAAACAAACAAAAGAGTTGGACTAAAATATACGGTAATCCTAGTTCATTTGCAAAAATTTGCAATGGTTGCGCGCCATTATTCAATTGGATCTTGCCAGCTGGAATGACATTGGCTACCAAAAATGAATTGATCAATGAGAACAAAGCCAGCATCACCAAAGCGGTAATGATTCCTTTAGAATACTGTTTTGAAGGGTTATTTAAACGTGTAATAAAGACCGAAGACATCTCGATTCCTAAAAAAACGAAGATGATGCCACTAAAATACATTCCTGTACCAGACGTCAACGATTGCGGCAGTAACTTATCCATTGAAAATGGACCTAAAATACTATGTGATGAAAATCCAAATTTAATAAAGGTAATCAAGCCTAAAGAAAATAGCATCAATACTGGAATATAAAGTCCTAACCATATCCCAAACTTCCCATTGATTTTCGCCATATCAAATTTCAAGTTTAACAACGTCATCGACCAAACCAAAGCTAAAATGACAATCAATGTATAAAGCGGATTTTCAACTAGATCTGGGCGCTTGATCAACAGTGCAAGCATCGGTGCAAAACCAGTTCCAACTACTACCATCGACGGAAACATGGCTGCCCAAATCAACCAAGAAGTCACAAATCCCCACTTAGGGCCTAACGTATTGTTCACCCATAGCTCTGGGCCGCCTCTTCCTGGAAAAGTCGTACCAAATTCACCTGAGATTAACGCAATCGGTAAGGCAAAACATAAAGCTGCAATGGCCATATAGATAAACATGTTCCATCCTGTCGCCGTCAATGTCGAATAATAAGGACCTGCCACTAGTGCAAATGTTAACCCGATAAACGTTGGCAAACTGATTTTTGATAACGTTTTAAATGTCGAAGGAGCTGGCGTGACTGGTGTAGATTGTTTGTGTACTTGTTGCATACCTAACCCCTCCTAAACGTCTTTTGTAATATCAAATGTCAATTTAGATAATGCTAACCCTTTTTCGATCAATTCACCAATATGTTTTTTAGTTAGTGTTAGCATTTTATCGGCATTTTGTTGATTTTGTTTTGTTAAAAAGGCAACCGGATCTGTCGTCGGTTTTTCTTGATACAAACGATCGGTTTCTGCCACGCATTGGTTGGCTAAAATCGCAGCAGCTGTCAAATAATCAAAGTTGGCATAAGATAATTTTTGATAATCTCGTTCAACTAACACTGCAAGTTCTCGTGATAACCAATATGCTTGTGTATTGTCATAGGTCTTGGACGTTTTATGATATGCTGGAGCAGTATCTTCACTGTTGGTATAAAACGGTACGTATGGATTAAATGCTGTTGGTCCACTATTCAACCAAAACAAAGCGGCGATTTCTGCTGGAACATGGTTTCGTATTTCCAAAATATGTGATTCTGCCGTTCGATTCATGGCAATCGGGCGATACATTTTTGCATGGATCTGATCCGTTTCATTAAATGGATCATAGCAAGTTTCATCGTAATGTGAACTTAAAACGGCTCCAACGTCTGCTACAGTAAGTAAACGATTTGGTTTAAAGCAAAATGGCATATCACTTGCTGTAGGGTCTGTCGTATCTAACCCTAGATACTTTTGACCATACCAAACACGTGCTGTATTGTATTTACGATCCTCTTTTGAGCTAGTTCCAAAAATATGACGGAAATTAAAGCCTTCATAATCAGGATTCAAGTGATTGGTCGCCACAAATTCTTGAATGCCTTCTGAGTACATCACATTTTGGGTATCTGTAAAATCGACTTCCTCGATCAAAGATTGATTGGCGATCACTGCGCAACAATCATCTGGTAATCGTACGGCTACCCAATGATGACCACAAGGAATCTCCATATACCAAATCTCATCTTTGTCGCTGAAAATGATCCCATTTCCTTCGTGTGAACCATACTCTGCAATAATTTTAGCTGTATACGTGACACCTTCTCGTGCTGAGTGGATATAAGGCAATACCATATTTAATAAAGAATCTTCGCCTAACCCCCGTTTGGTTAACGGATCGATCGCTAATACAAATGGATTTCCAAAAATACTTTCTGTCGAGCTCATCGCAATATTCAACGAATTGATGCCAGCTTCACCCATGATCCCTAGTTCTTTACGTTCACTTTCGATAAATGGGATCATGTGATACGCCAACGAATGCTCAGGATAGGTTTCTTGGTATTCTGACACTGTAGAGCGATAAGTCCCTTTGCCATTTTGATCTGCTTTTACATGAATAAATTTGACTGGTTGAATCGGTTCTTCAGCATCAGCATTGCGTGCGATCATTGTTGAACCAGTACGAGATGCTTTTTTTCCTACTAGAACAGTTGTACACATGTTTCATCATACCTTTCTTTTATGCAATAGGATTCATTGGATTCCAAAATGGTAACGCAATTGGCTCTTCTTCTAAAAGGCCACGTAATGTTTCTGGTAAAAACTCTTTTTTCACAACGACTTCATAGACAAATTCACTCATCCACGCATCGTCCATCACAAAAAATCCTTTATCTCCGACTTCTCGTCCCCAACTATTTTCAACTTTCCAGCGAAGTGGTACGTCGTTGACAATATGTACCCCACCAATAACCATCGCGTGTGTTGGGAGGCTTTCACGATAAAAGAAACGTGGACCTTTAGGCATGTTTAAATTGGTATCAAATAAGGCATCAAAATCGTATAGATCATAAGACATGATCCCTTTTTGACGGTCAAAAAATTTCAAGACGTCACAACCAAAAAAGACAGGCTCACTTGCTTTTAATTGCGCAATCGTAGCAGCTTTCAGTTGTTCGATTGGAACATTCAAATACACATTTGCTAAACCATCGACCATATTATCTGATAATTGTACCTGATACAGTTGATTAAATGGCATAGCATCGTCTGGAACGTTAATGAGTGCTACATAATCTGTCAAATCTAAGTCTAGATAATCTTGATAAAATGCTAATGGTGTCAACTGCGGATATTGTTCGAATGTATTGTCCTTGGTGCGGAACGAAAAATCGAATCGTTCTGGAGGTGTTCCTAATGCCGTGCAAAGGATGGTATACACTGTTTTTAATTGATGCTTGATATACATCTCGATTTCACAATGTTTTGCATGATTTTCTACCATCTCACGGATCGCATACGCATCTTTTCGTAACTTCCGATTCAAGATCGTGTTTAGTTCTGTCGAATCGATGCTACAACTTGTTTCATTCATCGCATAATGGGGAACAAGTCCATATTTTTCAACGAGTGATAACACTAAATTCCAATCACCACCGTCTTGTTGTGGTGTGGTCAATAAATATTGGACTGTACGACTAGATAATTTTTTATTTGCTGTTGCTAAAATATGTTGATAGAAATAATTCGCCTTTTCTAATTTATCCCAAAAATAAAGATAATTTTGCGATAGTTCAAAATTGTCGATATTGTATTGTTTTTCTAGATGTGAGCGCAAGATATTTAAACAAGCAAACATCCAACAACGGCCACTGTGGTTTTGGTTGGTGACTAAGTGATCGTCGATATCGACTGAGAAATTAAAATAATTTTCATCGATGGCTTGGATATTTTGGGCAGCTTTAAAGATTCCATTCGTCGTGACCGCATTTTGGGCAACACGATACTGCTTACTTTCTACATTATGCTGTATTTCCTGAATCAGTTCTTTTGTTAATCCTTTCACAATAATCACGTCCTTGTCTTCTTTTTTACACTTTTTAGGATAAAGGACTTCAAAAAAAATAACCATTGAATCCAAGCCTTGTTACATAACAGTTTTGTCATTATTTTTTTGATATCAAAAAAGACTAACAGAACCGTTAGCCTTTTTTATGTCTAAATTGCCCTAAAATCGCCGCAAATGATTCATTGAAGAAAAAACCTAGTGCGATCGATACGCCGACTAAGATTGCTTGTGCCCCATAACTCAAACTTTGATTATAGTCATTTTCAGCTAATGCATTGAAGGTTTTAAATAGTAGGCTACCTGGAACGATCGGCATGATACCTGAAATCGTAAAAATCAAACTTGGACGCT
Source organism: uncultured Enterococcus sp. (assembly GCF_913775425.1). Taxonomy (GTDB): domain Bacteria; phylum Bacillota; class Bacilli; order Lactobacillales; family Enterococcaceae; genus Enterococcus_G. Next base: position 17,919 of record NZ_CAJYIS010000067.1, on the reverse strand, counting down.
CGACAAGATGACCAAGTAGCTGACTTATAACAGTCAACGCAATACAAGCTAGCAATGACGCCATTGGTGCCGAAACATAATCTGACGCACTACTATAAGCAAGTGACGTTACCATACCGCAACAGCCGCACAATAGATAATACTTTCGCTCGACTTTATTTAGTATCGCTGTTGAAGAACTGACAAAAAAACTAAAAAAAGCACGTAAGAACATCGAATTTCCTCCTTAGAGCGTAATCGTTAATAAAAATGCAACTGGTAATCCTAACATTAAGGCAGTATTGATTGCTTCTACTCCTTGTGACAAACTGACGATATAATCCCCGTTGATCCCTGCTCTAATGGCATTGACCAATGTCGCTCCTGGAAATAACGGCATCATACAGCTCAAAATCAAGGCAAAAGTGTTAGGCAGTTCAAATGAACGTACACATATCATCGAACAAAGGGTAATCAAAATCGAATATAAAAAAATCGTGAATAATTTGATCTTCAAATATCTTTGGAACGTCAAGAAGCAAAAATACCCAAAACTACCAAGCAAAAAAGACGCGAGGACTAACATCGACCAACCATTGATCAAACTATACATCGCTCCACAGATTATCCCTGCATGAAATACTTGTGTTGGAATAGAAAACGCATAATTTTTCTGATCTACAGCCAATAATGCTGTATAAAATTCTTGTAATGTCATTTTTTTGAGTGTCAAGGCCACCACTAACTCGTGGATATGACTGATTTTTTCAAAATTATACGCATAGGTATCGATTTTGATCATTTTGACATTATCTGTCGTATTGTCGATCAACATCAAGCTCGTTTGGGTCATGAAGATCGATAAATGATGGAGATCCATTTGCCCCATTACATGGTACATCTCACTACGAATCTCGGCTAAATCAAAATTACATTCTAACAGCAACTTCCCATATAAAAGAAGTGTGCGAATCTTTTCCTCATTGGTTTCCATCTATTTCACCACTTTATGTTGTTTCGTTTTCTTTGACTATGAAGAAATTTACGATCCTATGCCATCGAAATCTAAATTAGATGCCAAACAATTTTGTCATCTTTTTGATCAAAATTGGGTACAAAAGGCCTACTTTTTAAACAGAATAAGGTATACTAAGAGAAACCAAGGAGGAATATGAATGCTCGCTTTGCTAATTATCGATATGCAACAAGGCGTCTGCCTACAACCTACATTTTTCAATGCACCAAAATTGGTGCATGCAATCAATCAACGCATACAGTGCTATCGGCAGAAAAAACTTCCCATTATCTTCATCCAACACCAAGATAGTGAGTTACTACCAAATAGTGCAGCTTGGCAGCTAATGCCCCAACTAGACGCACAAGATCAAGATGCATTTATCGCTAAGACACATGCCAACAGTTTTTATCAGACCAATCTAGCCGCATATCTGGCACAACATAAGATCACTGAATTAGAAATTTGTGGTGCTCAAACACAATACTGTGTCGATAGTACGATCAAATTTGCACATGGTTTAGGATTTCATTTGTATTCATTTCCTAATGCGAGTTCAACGACAGATCATCCTGATCTGACAGCAACACAACTTATAGCGTTTTACGAATCTATTTGGCAGCATCGTTTTTTAAAATTTGAAGACCCACTACAAAAGGAGTACACGAATGAACATTTACCATACGAAAAATATACATGATTCCATCTATCAAGATGCTTTGGCCTTGCGAAAAGCCGTTTTTATCTTAGAACAACAAGTCCCGGCTGATTTAGAGATTGATGACTTAGAAGCAAAAACCATCCACTTTGTTGGATACCAACAGGATGAAGCGATCGTAACGGCTCGTATTTTGCCTTTAAGTGAAACCAAAGCTAAATTACAACGGATGGCGGTCAAAAAAAGTGCCCGCAGCCAAGGTGCTGGGGCAAAATTGATTGGTTTTATCGAAGACAGATTACGACAACAAGGTTTTACTACGATTACCCTCGGTGCACAACTTAGCGCTAAAGGATTCTACGAACGTTTAGGCTATAGTGCAGATGGCCCCATTTTTTTAGATGCTGGAATCGAGCATGTCACTATGGAAAAACGGCTATAAAAAAACACTGTCACGAGTGTGACAGTGTTTTTTTATTTTTGCGACAATTGCTTGTAGCGATCATACCAAATATCTACGTACCCTTCAGAAAAAGGACCTTCTCCATTATTGATCCAATCGACCAATATTTTGACATTTTCTTTTAAAATAAAATCAATGTCTTTTGGATAATGCATCATTTTCTTATGCAACTCGTATTCATCTACGTCTAATAAGCGTTTTTCTCCATCAGGAAATACCTTGATATCTAAATCGTAATCAATATATTTCAATGCTTCTTCATCTAATAGATAAGGAGAAGCAAGATTACAATAATAAGAGACACCTTTTTCACGGATCATCGCAATAATATTAAACCAATACTTCTTATGAAAATATACGATTGCTGGCTCTCGGGTAACCCAACGTCTACCGTCTGATTCGGTTACCAATGTGTGATCATTGACGCCAATCATTGAATATTCGCTAGTTTTTAATACCATGGTATCTCGCCACGTACGGTGCAAATTGCCATCGTGTTTGTAGCTTTGGATCGTTACAAACTCGCCTTCTTTTGGAACTCGCATAGCAATCCTTCCCTCAGCGAAACATCAACGCCTTTATTTGAGTGTAAACTCATATCACTCAATATTATAGCAATAAACAAAAACTTTGCCTAGCGCTATCGCGAATGTTTTTGATTTTTTGCGATTTCATCCCACATTTTATGCTGGATTTTAGGAAAAGCATAGTCTTTTAACACATCTTGACTAAGCCATTGTCCATTTTTAAAGTATTCGGGTTGTTGGGTACGACCATAAAAGAGCACTACATGCCAACGTAAATGACTAAACAGATGCTTGACTGTACCTAAATGGCGTGTTTGCCAGACTACTGGTAACGTTTCAAAAATTTGAGGATCTTCTTCTTCTGCAATCAGTGACAACTGTTCAACTTCTTCTTTCGCAAATTGTATACGTGCTTGTTCAAAGGTTTCTTTATCCACTTCTTGTAATGGAAAATGCCACATTTTAGCGAGCAACCCTTGATCTTCTCGTTGCTCAAACCAAAATTCTCCTTGATTGTTTTCTACTGCTGCAGCAAAATAATAGACATCTTTTGGTTTTGCTTTTCTCGTTTTCACGGGAAAATCCGTCATTTTATTTTCTTGATAAGCTTGGCAATAGGCTTGCAATGGACATGAAGCGCAGTCAGGATTTTTAGGCGTACATATTGCTGAACCTAGATCCATAAAAGCTTGATTCATTTCTCCAGGTTCTTTTGGTGATAAAATCGCTCGTGTGTAAGCATCAAACACTTTGCGACTACTTGGTTTTGCGATATCTTCGTCGATACAAAACAATCGGCTCACCACACGCATGATATTCCCATCGATTGCTGGTTCGACTAAACCAAATGCAATACTTGAAATCGCACCTGTCGTATAAGGTCCAATCCCTTTTAACTGACTGATCGCTTCTACTGTATTGGGAAATACACCGTGGTGCTCTTTTTGGATCTGACGAGCAGCGACTTGTAAGTTACGTGCTCTTGAATAATAGCCTAAGCCTTCCCACATTTTTAACAGTTCTTCTTCTGGAGCATTTGCTAAAGTGTCGATCGTCGGAAATTTTTCCATAAAGCGATAATAATAATCGATCACTGTATCGACTCTAGTTTGTTGCAACATGATCTCTGAGATCCAAATACGATAAGGATCTTGATCGACTCGCCAAGGTAGATTGCGTTTGTGTCGATGATACCAAGTTAAAAATTCATGTTGAAATTGTGCGATTGTCTCCTGTGACCAAGTGACTTCATTCTTCATTTTCTCGTTCCTTTTCTAAAAATATCTGAATCCTATCTAAAGCAAAACCTTTTGTATAAAGAGCTTGCTTGATTTTTTGTTCCCGTTGATGTAGGGGTAAGCGTGCGTGACGACGCAACAATTGCTGGCCGGCTTTTTCAAGTGCTACTTCTTCTTCGTCTTCATCCAGTTCAAGCGTTAATTCGCTCATCACTTGCTCGATGATCGCACTATCATATCCTTTTTGCATCAATCCCATCCGGATCTTTTGCAATCGTTCTCGATGACTTTTATGATGGATCCGTTTATTTAATTTGATCGCAACCGCCTCAGCTAAGGCGACTTCATCGTCTTTAGTGTAAAACGTCAAGCCATATGCAATCGTGTCATCATCCAAACCTTTTGCTTTCATTTTTTGTTGTAGCTGTTTAGGCCCTTTGTCGCCTAGGGACAATTGTGTTCGGACAAAACTTTCTGCATAAAAGCGATCATCGATCACCTTTAATTCTTCTAAGCGTGCCAAAATTTTCGGTCGATCTTGACTAGAAAATTCTTTCTCCTTTAAATACTGATCCACTTCTTTTTTAGTACGTAACTGGTAACTGATGTAATTCATCGCCAACTGTAAGCCTCGGTCATAGCCTGACTGAGCTTGAAGTGCTTGGAACTCTTCTGGTGTGAATTCTTGATCTTTAAATAGATGAGCGGTAATTAAAAAATCCTCTGAAGCGATCAATTCATCGCCAGAATCAAAAAGGATTTTATAGTTTTTTTTCAATTTTTTTACCTGTACAATTTTCATACTTGATCCCCCTTGATGATTCTTTGACTAGTGTACCATACTTTTTTACTATCGGCTTTTCTGTGGTACAATGAAGCGAATTTACTTTTTAAAGGAGTACTTATGACAGAATTAATCGTATCAACGGGACAAACGATCCCGCTAAAAATCAAACGCCTTGGGATCAATGGTGAAGGAATCGGCTATTTTAAAAAGCTGATCGTATTTGTCCCACGTGCGCTTCCAGGTGAAGAAGTGACCGCCACGATCACGAATGCTACCCCTCGCTATGCTGAAGCTGAACTAAAAAAAATTATAAAAAAAAGCAAAGATCGAATCACGCCTCCTTGTCGTGTTTATGATGAATGCGGTGGTTGTCAGTTGCAACATTTAGCGTATAACAAACAACTTGACTTTAAACGTGACCTTTTAAAACAAGCCTTGCATAAATTTAAACCCGACCGTTATGAAGAATATGACTTACGTGCGACGATCGGGATGGATGATCCTTGGCATTATCGCAATAAAGCACAGTTTCAAGTACGTAAACAAGACGATACAGTACAAGCTGGACTTTATCAAACGAATAGTCATAATCTTGTTGCGATAGATGATTGTCTGGTACAAGAAAGTCGAACGCAAGAAGTCATCAATGCAATCGTTACCCTTTTACAACAATATAATGTCCCGATTTATGATGAACAAAAAAATAGTGGGATCGTCCGGACATTAATGGTTCGTGTGGGAATAAAAACCGATGAGCTACAAGTCGTATTTATTACAAATTCGAAAAAACTTCCTAAAAAACAAGCAATGATCGCTGCATTGACAGCCCAATTTCCTGAGATCGTTTCGATCATGCAAAATGTCCAAGATAAAAAAACCTCTATTGTCATGGGGGATGAAACGCTTCATCTTTGGGGAAAAGAAGCCATCGAAGAACAAATCAATGATGTCACCTTCGATTTATCTCCTAGAGCTTTTTTCCAATTGAATCCTAAGCAAACGAGTCGACTGTATCAAGAAGCGATCGCAGCTTTAGATTTAAATGAAACCCATACAGTCGTCGATGCCTACTGTGGTGTGGGTACGATCGGTTTAAATATTGCATCACAAGTAAAAAAAGTACTTGGAATGGATATCGTCCCTCAAGCTATTGAAGATGCCAAACGTAATGCCAAACGTTTAGGCGCACGCAATACACTGTATGAAACAGGCACAGCTGAAGAGTGGATTCCTACTTGGGTCAATCAAGGGATCAAAATAGATCGGTTGATCGTCGATCCTCCGCGTACTGGACTAGATCAAACCCTTCTAGATACGTTAATTGCGTATCCACCTGAACAAATGGTCTATGTTTCTTGTAATGTATCGACTTTAGCGCGAGATTTAAACACTTTAGCGAAAAAATTTGACATCGAGTACTTACAATCTGTCGATATGTTTCCTCAAACTGCACGTTGTGAAGTCGTGGTGAAACTAACACGTAAATAAAAAGAAGCTATGGCAAAAATCTGCCATGGCTTCTTTTTATGTGTTCTAGAAGTAGCTGTTACTTAAATAAGCCGCATCATGACCGAAATAGATAACACTATTATCGAAATGATGCGGCTTATTAGAGCTGACTACTTCTGTCACAGCCTCTTTTTAAAACATATCGAATAGACTCAACTGATTTTCATCTGGTAAATCTTTTAATACACCATTGTCTGTCATATATTCGATCAATGTCTTCGATACTTTTCCACGATTCGCCAAGTCTTCTTTTGATAAAAATGGACCATCTTTTCGTGCTTCAACGATTTGTTTGGCCACACTTAACCCTAAACTTGGGACCGCGCGAAACGGAGCCAGTAATCGGTTGCCGTCAATCACAAAATTCTCAGCATCTGACTTGTACAAATCGATCATTCCAAATTCGAAACCACGTTCTAACATTTCATTACATAGCTCCAATACTGTCAACAGATTTTTTTCTTTTGTCGAAGCATCTAAGCCTTTATCCGTGATTTCTTTCATTCGTTCTTTGACCGCATCTTTTCCTTTACTCATTGCGACTAAATCGAAATCATCCGCTCGTACTGAAAAATACGCACAATAATATAAAATAGGAAAATACACTTTGAAATACGCTACTCGCAATGCCATCAAAACGTATGCTGCCGCATGGGCTTTAGGGAACATGTATTTGATTTTCAAACACGACTCGATATACCATTCCGGTACATCTTGTTTACGCATCTCTTCTTGCCAATCATCAGGGATCCCTTTTCCCTTACGGACACTTTCCATAATTTTAAAGGCTAAGCCATCATCAAGACCAGCATGGATCAAATAGACCATGATATCATCACGACACCCGATTACATTAGCCAATGTCGATTCCCCACGACGGATCAATTCTTCAGCATTTCCTAGCCATACGTCCGTTCCATGAGATAATCCAGAGATCTGTAATAATTCTGCAAATGTCGAAGGATGGGTTTGTTCTAACATTCCGCGAACAAAACGTGTACCAAATTCTGGAATACCTAGCGTTCCTGTTTTAGAATAGATCTGCTCAGGTGTCACTCCTAAGATTTCAGTTCCTTCAAAAATCCGCATCACTTCTGGATCGTCAGTCGGAATCGTTTTAGGATCGATCCCAGATAGATCTTGTAACATTCGGATCACGGTTGGATCATCGTGTCCTAGAATATCTAGTTTTAAAATATTGTCATGGATCGAATGGAAATCAAAATGGGTCGTTTTCCATTCTGAATTGACATCATCAGCAGGATATTGGATCGGCGTAAAATCATAGACATCCATATAGTCAGGGATAACAATGATTCCCCCTGGATGCTGTCCAGTCGTCCGTTTCACACCAGTTGCCCCTTTGGCTAGACGGTCGATCTCTGCGCCTCTAAAATGTAGATTATGATCACGTTCGTACCCTTTCACAAAACCATACGCCGTTTTATCAGCTACCGTACCGATCGTTCCAGCTCGATAGACATAGTCTTCTCCAAACAATACTTTCGTATAATTATGCGCTTGTGGTTGGTATTCTCCAGAAAAGTTCAAATCGATATCGGGCACTTTATCACCATGGAATCCTAAAAAGGTTTCAAACGGGATATCATGACCATCTTTTTTCAAATGACTGCCACACGTTGGGCAGTCTTTTTCTGGCATATCAAAACCAGAACCAAATGTCCCGTCTTCATAAAACTCTGAATATTGACAATCCGGACAATAATAATGTGGAGCTAAAGGATTCACTTCTGTAATCCCTGTCATCGTCGCGACAAAACTCGATCCTACAGAGCCACGCGAACCAACTAAGTACCCGTCTTCATTACTCTTATGCACCAGTTTTTGAGAAATCAAATAGATCACGGAAAAGCCATTACCGATAATCGAATTCAATTCTTTTTCCAAACGTTTTTGTACAACATCTGGTAGAGGATCACCGTAGAGTTCTTTAGCCTTAGAATAACTCAATTCCGTAATTTCTTCTTCTGATCCTGGAATTTTCGGGGTATACAATTCATTTTTTACCGGAATGACTTCTTCGCACTGTTCAACTAAAGCGTTCGGTGCATCAACGATGACTTCTTGGGCAAGATCATTTCCTAAAAATTGAAATTCGGTCAACATTTCATCGGTCGTTCGAAAATGGACTTTTGGTAAACTGTGACGGTTTAGAGGATTGGCTCCTCCCATCGAATTGATCAAAATTTTACGATAAATCGCATCTTCTTCATTCAAATAGTGCACATTTCCGGTTGCGATCACAGGTTTGTTTAATTTTTGACCGATATCGACTAGATTTTGAATGATTTCTTCTAGATCTTCTTCGCCTTTTACTAATTCTTGTTCGATCAAATGAGCATAAACTGGTTTTGGCATGATCTCGATATAATCGTAGAACTCTGCTAATTTTTCTGCAGCCTCGACCCCTTTTTGCATCATCGCAACAAAAACTTCCCCTTTGTCACAACCACTACCGACCAAGATCCCTTCGCGCAATTTCGTTAATTCTGAACGTGTGATTCGTGGAACTTTATCATGAAAATAATCGATATTGGACATCGAAATCAATTTAAATAGATTTTTTAATCCTGCTTGTGTTTGAACCAAAAGTGTTGCATGAAATGGACGAGCCGATTTGTAACTGTTCTCGCCACCAACATGTCGATTCAACTCTTGATGTAAGAGCATTTGATGCTTATCCATCGCTTCTTTGATAAAGATCCATGCTAAATGTGCCGTTGCTTCCGCGTCATAAATCGCTCGGTGATGTTGTTCTAAGCTAACGCCGAATTTTTTTGTCAATACCCCTAATCCAAAACGTTTAAACTGTGGATAGAGATAACGCGCAAGCTCTAGCGTATCGATAACCGGATTATCTGCTTCTGGAATGCCGTACTTCTTATAGCTAGTATTTAAAAATCCCATATCAAACGACGCGTTATGAGCGACTAAAATCGCACCTTCTGAAAATTCACGAAAGAGACGCAATACTTCTTCTTCACTTTTCGAACCACGAACCATCTCATCTGTGATCCCGGTTAAATCGACTGTCGTCTTAGATAGTGGATGTCCTGGATCGATGAATTCATCAAATGATGCTTCGATATTGCCTTTGTGCATTTTCACTGCTGCTAATTCAATGATTGAGTTGTAGACAGCTGACAGTCCAGTTGTCTCCACGTCGAATACGATATACGTCGCATTGTTTAAATCGACAGCTTGAGGATTATAAGCCACTTGTACACCATCATCTACAATATTGGCTTCAACACCATAAATCATTTTGATTCCCGCGCTTTTCGCAGCATGATGGGCATCTGGGAATGATTGTGCTCCGCCGTGATCAGTGATCGCGATCGCTTTATGTCCCCATTTTGCTGCTTGGTTCACATAATCTTTGATTGAATTGGTCGCATCCATTTGACTCATATTACTATGAACATGCAATTCCACCCGCTTTTGGCCTTCAGGTGCATAATCTTTACGACTTTCATGTTTCACTTCACAAATATCTTGCGCGTTCATAACCAAATCGCGCATAAAAGTATCTTCTTGGATACTTCCACGAACTCTTAGCCAACTTCCTTTTTTGATTGCTTCAAACATTTGTTCATCTGTTTCATTGTTCGAGAACTTTTTCACGATAAAAGAAGAGGTATAATCGGTCATTTTCAAAATTAAAATTTTTCGTTTTGAACGCAATTCACGTACTTCGGTATCAAATACATAGCCTTCGATCGTAATGCGTCGCTCTTCTTCTAAAATATTGCCCATAGGCATAATGGCCTCATCTTTAGGAATATTGCGTCCTAAAACGATTGGACCAGACAAAGCTTGTTTTGGTTCTTCTTTTTTCTTTTGTTCATGCGCTGCGATCGATTGTGCCGCTTGACGCATCGCTTCTTCTTGTTGCGCTTGCATCCGTTCTTGATGAGCACGCAATTCCTCGGTCGCTTGTTTAGTGTCGACCGTTGCAACAAGTTTTAACTTAGGAAAACCTAATGCCACATAGTTTTGTTGGATCAGTGGAAAATACTGTTGAGTCAACATCGGTATGACCGATTCATTGCTCACTAAAACAGTCAGTTGATTGTTTTCATATGTAATCGGTTGATTGGCTACTACCCGTTGTACAAATGGTGTTTCACAATTTTTTTGTAATAAGACAGTTGACCAGTATGCTTCGATCAATTCCTTTGTCACCGTAGCTTCTTGACAAGCAATCGTGACACTTACCGTCGCAATCTCTTTAAACGCAAGTTCTAAATGCTGGACGAACCGTTGATATAAGTCGACTGGCAAAAGATCGTCAAATAAAAAATGAAAGGCCCAATGCTTGGATTGCGTATGGACGAATACTTCTGTGATATGTGCATCTTGCATTAAGGGATGCTGCTGATCAGCAAGTGGCAGTTGGATTTGCTCCAATAATACTTTAAATCTTTCTTGTGTTTCCGCCAAAAAAATTCCCTCCTTGATTCTTTTTTTGCAAATTCCGCGTTCTTTCAGTATAGCATGTTTCAACAAAAAAACTAGAAAGAGTCGAACTCTTTCTAGTTTCTTATTCTGATTGTAACAAAATCGACAAGGTAGACAAAACTTCTTCTTTCCGAACTTCTAGTATCGCTTGTTTTGCCTTGATTTCCAATTCAATAACTCCCTCTACAGCTTTGTTGCTGATCGTACATTGAATCGGACAACCGATCAGTGATGCATCTTGTTGTTTCGTCGTCGCCTCAACGTCACGATCGTCAATTAATAGATCATACCCTGCTTGTTCTAACTCACGTGCTAATTGTTTGGCAAGCTCTACTTGAAAAGGGTCATGAATATCTAAAGGTAGGATGTGGACATCAAAAGGTGCGATTACTTGTGGCCAACACATCTTTCCTTCACTGGCATACATTTCGACGATCAAAGCAAATACCCGTGTAAGCCCTATTCCATAATAGCCCATATTCAAGGTTTGCGTTTGTGCTTGATCATCTAGAAAAACAGCACCGACTTGACTCGCATATGCAGGTGCTAATTTTGTCATTTGGGCAACAGAAATCCCACGATCAAAATGTAAAATCCCTTGTCCATTAGGTGCTAGATCGCCTTCTTTGACCAATTGCATATCAAAAAATTGTGTCACGATAAGCTCACGACCAAAATTTACATGGCGATAAGCCAAATCGAGCGTATGGCTGCTCAATTGTGCATTGACCAGATCAGCCAAACTTGGATCAGCGAAGACCTCAAAACGCGCAATAATCTCAAAGATCTCTTTATCGTTAAAATCAGGAATCAAATCAAGCAGTTCTTGCTCACCTAATGCCGTGATTTGTTTTTGCTGAAAAAAATGTTTTACTTTTTCTTCATTTAATAAGTGATCTGCACGCAATAACAAGACGACAATCGTTTCATTGATCAAATAAAAGAGCGGTTTGATCGTCTGATCTAAAGGAGCTTCTTGTAGATCGAAGATAGTCGTTTTCTCTAATGGTTGATACGTTGCATGTGATTTTTTTGTGATGGTATCACTTGTAGCAACCGCCAAAGTCGCAGCATATGCGCCTTCACTCGCATAGCAAAAGATTTTTTGTCCGATTGGTGTTGGAATCAAAAATTCTCTCAGTGCACGTGCACCGATTCGTTTGCTTGCACCATTGACGACTTTAAACGATAGTCCGCATTTTATTAAGATGCGTTCTAAACTCTCTTCCATCTCCCGATAAAATTGATCTAAACTTGCTTGGTCAGCATGAAAAGAATAGACGTCTGTCATTAAAAATTCACGACTATCGATCAATCCTCGTTGTTTTTTTGCTTCATCACGATACTTCATTTGCGTTTGAAATAACGAAAGTGGCAATTCTTTATACGATCGTACTTCTTTCATGATCAGTTCCATAAATGAACGTTCGTGTGCTGGTGCGAGCATATAGGTTTCGCTTGCAGCATCATTTACTGAAAAAAGATTCTCACTTGCTTGACTAGCACACTCTTCTAATGAATATTCTTGTGGCAATAGATTTGGCATGCGCATTTTGATACTATTTCGTGTACTGAGTTCTTGTTCGATCACTTGACTGATCTTTTCGATTACGCGTTCTGCTAGTGGCAGATAGGCGTAGATTCCTGTTGCTAACTTTGTCACATACCCTGCTTGAACCAACAAACGCTCACTGATCGTGTCGATCTCTTCAGCACAGTGTCGCGTTGGAATCAATAGTTTTGACTGCTTCATCTTTACTCCTTCATTTTCCCCATTTTAAAAGAAGAATCGTTGAATATCGTTCCAAGTGACTAACACCATCAATACCATCATTAAACCAAACCCTATCAACGTAATGATGCCTTCTTTTTCTTGACTCAACGGTTTTCCTCGTACACCTTCAATAACGTTTAATACCAGTTTTCCACCGTCTAAAGCTGGGATCGGCAATAGATTAAAAATACCTAGATTCATTGAGATCAATCCCATAACACTTAATACGGTCATCCATCCTTGCGTAGCTGCTTGCGAAGAGATTTCGAAAATAGCTACTGGGCCACCTAATTTATCCAAACTAAAGTTTTGAATTAAAGATCCCAGGGCTTTAATGATCCGAGTAAAACTTTGGATACTCATCGTCACGCCACCAATTAGTTTCGCAGACGTACTTGTATTGATCGGTGCAGAAATACCAATTTGATAGAGCGTTTGTCCATTTTGTTCTACTTTTTTTGGCGTTACAGTAGCTTCTTTGGTCTGATCTGCTTGCTCATATTGAATTGTCAGTGTTTGATCATCTGCTGCTTGGATCGCTTGCGTGAGTTCTGCCCAATCTGTCACTGTCGTATCATTGATCTTCGTGATCTTATCACCAGCTTTTAGTCCTGCTGCTTGTGCAGGAGTGTCTGATCCGACACCACTAATTACTGTAGAGTTGAGATCTTGAACACCACCTTGAGCAAAAGCCAACACCGTAAAAATAACAAATGATAAAATGAAATTATTCATCGGACCTGCGAAATTCGTCAGCATACGTTGCCATAATTTGGCCGATTGGAATTGAACTTCCCTTGGTGCAATTCTTAGCTCAGTACCATCTTCTTCAATGATCGTTGCCGTCTTACTCACGGTAAATGTTTGCTCGTCTTGTTCGTTCCCATTAACAAATCCCGTAATTGTCAACTGATCAAGCAAGTCATATTGCGTAATTTCTAAAGGGATCGCTTGTGTCAAATTGACTTTTTTACTTGTATTGATTTTTAGCACGTGCTCATCTTTATCGGTAACCAGACCAACGACCATCCCAGGCTTTAATTCTTCTTCTTCTTCAAAACCTGCCATTCGTACATATCCACCTAAAGGAAGCAATCTTATCGTATAGAGCGTTCCATCTTTTCCACGGTGAGAATAGATTTTAGGTCCCATCCCGATCGCAAATTCGCGAACCAAAATCCCTGCACGTTTTGCAAAATAAAAATGACCAAATTCGTGGACCACTACCACAACGGAAAATATCAATAAAAATACTAATAAAGCTTTCATTTACCATCCTCGTTTCTCATGTTCAGTATCAGAACTTACTGTTTATTTTAGCACAGTTCAATTCTTCTTTACCGACTTGTCTATTTTGTAACAAGAATTTAACTTTCGTAAAAAAATAAATCTAGTGCACGCACTAGATTTATCAAAAGATTCCTAATAAATACATCATCGGAAATACAAACAACATACTGTCAAAACGATCTAAAATCCCACCATGTCCAGGTAAGATCTTGCCCGAATCTTTAACGCCATAATGACGCTTGAAAGCTGACTCTACTAGATCACCAAACTGGCCGATAATAGATAAAATCACGGTCAATAACAACATCATCAAAAATCCATGACCGAAATAACGAGTTGCTGAAAATAAGATCAAATAAACAAAGGCCACGACGACCGCACTTACGATTCCGCCTAACGCCCCTTCAATTGTTTTGTTTGGTGAGATTTCCGGCCAAAGCTTTTTCGTCCCATACTTACGACCAAACATATATGCACCGATATCCGTTGCCCATACGATCAATAGCCCAAACATTAACACGACTAAACTACTTGCTCTTGCTGAAGCAAACGTCTCAAAGCCAACACCGACGTACAAACTAACCAATACTGGAAAAGCGGCTTCATCGATTGTATAAGTGTTCTTTGACACGACTGAAATGCCCAGTAATACCATTACAATGAAATAAAAAAGACTAAATTTTGATGTTTGATCTGCTAAAAATGCAAAGTAAGGATCTTTTGGTAAGACCAATATGACAGCCCCTAAAGCTGATAAGACTCCTTCAAAGCTCAAAATCGTTAATTGATTCATGCGAAATAATTCATATACCCCGACGACTGCTAATACAGCTGCTAATAAATTGACTGCTTGTCCACCAAAATTAAAAAAGATGATGGGTAAGAAAATAATCAGCGCCACAACAGCAGTAATGACCCGTTGTTTCATTCCTTATCCTCCTTGATCTTGACCGCACCAAACCTGCGATCACGTTGTTGATATACCGCAATGGCTTCTTCTAACAATCGCTCATCAAAATCTGGCCAATAGGCTTTTGTAAAGAATAGTTCTGAATAGGCGATTTGCCATAACAAAAAGTTACTGATACGTTCTTCACCACTCGTTCGAATCAACAATGAAGGATCACGTAACGTTTCAGGTAAAAAACCAGTCATTAAATGTTTTTCAAATAATGCCTCATCAATTTTGCTGGCATCTTGATGCGTCGTAGCCACTTCAGTGTAGACTTGTTGCATGGCTGTAATGATTTCCGCGCGACTACCATAGTTCAACGCAAAGTTCAAAATCATCCCTGTATTGTGTTTTGTTTGTTCAATCGCACGTTCTACTGCTTCTAGCGTATGCTTTGGCAAAAACTCTTGATACCCCATCACATGGACTTTTACATTTTCTTTGATCAATTCAGGGACAAACTTATCAAAAAAATCGACTGGTAACTGCATTAAAAAATCGACTTCATTTGTCGGACGTTTCCAATTCTCAGTCGAAAACGCATAAAGCGTCAATACCTTTACGCCTAAATGTGAGGCGTGACGTGTGATTTTTTTTACGGTTTCCATGCCTTCTTTATGTCCAGCAACACGTGGAAGACGGCGATTTTGTGCCCAACGTCCATTTCCATCCATAATAATCGCCACATGCTCTGGTATTGGCAATGTATGATCAAATGTCTGTTCACGAGTTTCTGCTAAATAGTTCTTTTTTTGTGGAAAAAATCGTAACATATTTGTCGCTCCCATCAGATAACTAGTCTATTCATTATAGCAATAATCGTTTAAAATGCCCATGAAAACCAAACATTATTCACAGAAATTTAATGGCTACAAAAAATGACTATTGTTCTCTGTTTTTTTACATGAAAAAAAGGTGATCGAACACGATCACCTTTTTCTTACACTTCAAGTAATTCTTGTTCTTTATCTGCTGCGATTTTATCAACTGTTTTGATACTGTCGTCTGTTGCAGTTTGAACCGCTTTTTCTGCGTCACGTAAATCATCTTCTGTGATATCACTTGCTTTTTCTTGTTTTTTGTATGCATCTAATGCATCACGACGTGCATTACGAACAGCTACTTTTGCTGATTCAGCCGCTTTTTTCACGTCTTTAGCTAATTCTTTACGACGTTCTTCTGTTAATTGAGGAATTACTAAACGAATTACATTTCCATCACTAGTTGGTGTAATCCCAATATCAGATGCCATCAGTGCTTTTTCGATTTCTTTGATCGATGATTTATCAAATGGTGTAATCATTAAGATACGCGCTTCTGGGATCGTAATGGATGCCAATTGATTCACAGGAGTTGGTGCTCCGTAATACACTACCGATACGCGGTCTAATAAGCTAGCATTTGCACGTCCAGCACGGATTTGTCCTAACTCACGTTGTAAGTTATCTTCCGCTTTTTTCATTTTCGCTTTTGCATCTGTTAAAATTTGATCTGCCATTTCTATTTCCCCCTCACAGTAGTTCCGATATTTTCACCTAAAATTGCACGACGAATATTACCGGGTTCATTTAAATTAAAGACAAGCAATGGAATATCATTATCCATGCTTAGTGAACTTGCTGTTGAATCCATTACTTGCAATCCTTTTGAGATTACTTCCATATGGGTCAACTCTTCAAATTTCACTGCATCTTTGTCTAATTTTGGATCTGCAGAGTAGACACCATCGACATTATTTTTTGCCATCAAGATCACATCAGCGTTGATTTCAGCAGCACGTAATGCTGCAGTTGTATCTGTAGAGAAATATGGATTTCCAGTTCCTCCAGCAAAAATCACAACACGTTCTTTTTCTAAATGACGTTCTGCACGACGTCTAATGTATGGTTCTGCGATTTGGCGCATTTCAATTGATGTTTGTACGCGTGTTGGTACTCCAGCGTTTTCTAATGTATCTTGTAACGCTAAAGCATTCATTACGGTTGCAAGCATTCCCATATAATCTGCTTGCGCACGTTCCATTCCCATTTGCGCACCGATCTGTCCACGCCAAATGTTTCCACCACCGACAACGATCGCTAGTTCGACACCTAAATCATGAACATCTTTTAATTCTTTTACGATTTCTTTAATAACTGGGGGATTAATCCCAAATCCTTCTGTTCCGGCTAATGCCTCGCCACTTAATTTCAATACAACACGTTGGTATTTTGGTTTCACAATCTTATCCTCCATCACAGTTATATGCTTATTTTAGCACATTATTTACTGAAGCGTCACGTTTGATGAGTAGTTTCCTAGAAATTATCCCAAGGAAAATTCTCAAAAAAAAGGGAGCGCATAAATATGCGTTCCCTTCTGCTCTGTAGAACAGAATTATTTTTTCACTTGACTCATAACTTCTTCAACAAAGTTATCTTCGCGTTTTTCGATTCCTTCGCCGACTTCAAAACGAGTGAATGAAACAACTGTAGCACCTTTAGTCGCTAAGTATTTTTCAACTGTTAAGTCAGGATCTTTAACGAATGGTTGGTCAACTAATGAAATTTCAGCTTTAAATTTGTTCAAACGACCAACAACCATTTTTTCAACGATATTCGCAGGTTTGCCTTCGTTTAATGCTTGTTCTGTTAAAACAGATTTTTCGTGATCTAATTCTTCTTGAGGAATTTGTGTTTCATTTACATAACGAGGGTTGATTGCGGCAACGTGCATCGCAACATCTTTCGCTACGTCTGAATCAGTTGAGCCATCGATTACAGTTAATACTGCAATACGTCCGCCCATGTGTAAGTATCCACCAAATGCTTGGTTGTCGCCTTTTTCTACAACGTGGAAACGACGGAAGCTGATTTTTTCACCGATTACTTGTGTTGCTTCGATTAAATCAGTTTCTACAGTTCCTTTAGCAGTTGTCATTGCCATCGCTGCTTCTAAATCTGCAGGTTTGTTTTTCGCTACTAATTCAGCGATTTCTTTCACTAATTCTTGGAATTTTTCGTTTTTAGAAACGAAGTCTGTTTCTGAGTTTACTTCTACGATTGCTGCAACGTTTCCGTCTACAGCAACTGAAGCTAACCCTTCAGCAGCGATACGGTCATTTTTCTTAGCCGCTTTCGCCATTCCTTTTTCACGTAATAAATCTACAGCTTTATCGATGTCGCCATCAACTTCAACTAATGCACGTTTTGCGTCCATCATTCCTACGCCTGTCATGTCGCGTAATTCTTTAACTAATTTAGCTG
>NZ_CAJYIS010000066.1 GCF_913775425.1 uncultured Enterococcus sp. | reverse complement strand
TATCTATTGGTACTGTGTTTATTGTTGCAATTATGGAAACACTTTATGTGCGAACAAAAGATGAAACCTATAAAAAAATGGCAAAATTTTGGGCTCAAATCATGTTGCTTAGTTTCGCAGTCGGAGTAGTGACAGGGATCATTCAAGAGTTCCAATTTGGAATGAACTGGTCAGACTACTCACGTTTTGTCGGAGATATTTTTGGTGCACCACTTGCAGTTGAAGCATTGCTTGCCTTTTTCTTAGAATCAACTTTCTTAGGCTTGTGGATGTTTACGTGGGATCGGGTAAAACCAGGTGTGCATGCATTGTTTATTTGGTTGGTTGGATTTGGTTCATTGATGTCAGCTTTTTGGATCATCGTGGCCAATGCCTTTATGCAACATCCTAAAGGCTACCAAATTGAAAATGGTCGTGCCGTTATGAACGACTTTAGTGCTTTATTGAAAAATCCACAGTTGTGGTATGAATTTTCTCACGTAATCGCAGCAGCTATCTTAACTGGTGGGATCGTGGTGGCCGGACTTTCAGCATTTAGAGTGTTGAAGAAAAAAGATCTATCTGCTGTATCTGAAAAAATCTATAAAAAATCATTGCGCGTAGGATTAGTTGTCTCTTTAGTTGGTTCAATCGCAGTACTAACAGCTGGGGATTTCCAAATGAAGGCTTTAGTAGAAGATCAACCAATGAAATTTGCTGCAACAGAAGGTCTATATGAAACTTCTGGTGATCCAGCATCTTGGACATTGATCGCTTGGGCAAATGAAGCGAAAAAAGAACGCGTATTTGGAATCGAAGTTCCTTATATGTTAAGTATTCTTTCTTACCATAAACTATCTGGTTCGGTTGAAGGAATGAATGAAATCAATAAACAATTAGTAGCAGAATATGGAGATCGTAACTATTATCCTCCAGTAAATACGCTGTTCTGGACATTCCGTATCATGGCAGGATTTGGTGCGTTGATGTTTGTTGTATCAGCTTTAGGCTTATTCTTAACACGTAAGAAAAAACCAGTATTATACGAGAAAAAATGGTTATTGTGGGTGCTTGGGCTGATGACTTTTGCACCGTTCTTAGCGAATACTTCAGGTTGGTTAGTAACAGAATTAGGTCGTTATCCTTGGACTGTTTATGGTTTATTTACAATCGAACAAAGTGTTTCGCCTAATGTTTCTGTAGCTTCCTTGATGTTCTCAAATACAGTATACTTCTTACTATTTGCAGGGCTTGGTGCTACAATGGTGTACTTAGTTGTTCGTGAATTGAAAAAAGGTCCAGAATATGTGGACCATCAACACGCTGCGGATGCAAAACCAGCCATTGATCCATTTGATGGAGGTGCATTCTAATGTCTACATTACAGTTAGTTTGGTTTATATTGATTGGTGTATTATTTTCAGGTTTCTTCTTTTTAGAGGGATTTGACTTTGGTGTTGGAATGGCTGTTCAAACACTAGCACATAATGATGAAGAACAAGATCAAGTAATCAATACGATCGGTCCTGTTTGGGATGGAAATGAAGTGTGGCTATTAACAGCAGGTGGCGCGATGTTCGCTTCATTCCCATACTGGTATGCTTCATTATTTAGTGGTTACTATCTGATTTTATTTATTATCTTATTTGGATTGATTATTCGTGGAGTATCTTTTGAATTTCGTCATAAAGTTCCGGAAAAAAACAAAAATTTCTGGAATTGGACATTGACGATCGGAAGTACAATCGTTCCATTTTTCTTTGGAATCTTGTTCATCAGTATGATCCAAGGAATGCCAATCGATGCTAGTGGAAATCTTTCTGCGACTTTTACAGATTATATCAATGTATTTTCTGTAGTCGGTGGTGTTGCCTTAACGTTACTTTCTTATTTACATGGATTGAACTATATTTCATTAAAAACAGAAGGCCCAGTACGTGAACGTGCGCGTAACTATGCAAAAGCATTATATGCAGTACTTTATGTTGGGTTAGTAGCATTTGCTGTTTTGATGTATTTCCAAACAGATTTCTATGAAAAACATTTTGCAACGACACTAGGCTTGACGATTGTGATCGTAGTCTTAACTGTTATTGCGAATATCTCTGTCTTTAAAGAAAAAGAACTACTAGCCTTTTTAGCTAGTGGATTTACAATGATTGCACTAGTTGCATTGTTGTTTACGGGATTATTCCCACGTGTGATGGTTAGCTCAATTAGTAGTGATTATGACTTGTTGATCAAAACAGCATCATCTTCACCATATACATTGAAAATCATGACATACATGTCGTTTACGTTGTTGCCATTTGTGTTAGCCTATACAGCTTGGGCTTACTATGTGTTTAGAAAACGAGTAACGGTCAATATGAAAGGATATTAAGAATGATTGATAAAGCGATTATGCGCTTGCCCAACATTCGTAAGATCATGGGAGTGCTTGCAGGATATGCTATCTTGCAAGCTCTCTTTATAATTGGACAAGCTTATACGCTTGCAACAGTGATCACTCGATTATGGGAAGGGCAAAAATTAAGCGCACAACTACTCATGATGGTAGCTTTTTTTGTTTGTTATGCAGCAAGGCATGCAGTCACTTATTTAAGAGACAAATTATTGGATCGCTTTGCTCAGGAACAAGCAAAAAATCTACGACATGATTTACTGCAAAAAATATTTCGTGTAGGACCTACGTTAGTACAAGAACAAGGAACTGGAAATGTGATCACGATGGCTTTAGAAGGGATTTCTAAAGTAGAAAATTATATTCATTTGATTTTAGCGAAAGTCATGAATATGATGATCATTCCTTGGATGATCTTGGCCGTAGTTTTTTTATTAGATTGGGAATCTGGTGTCGTATTGATTTTGGTTTTTCCTTTGATTATCGTATTTATGATTATTTTAGGATATGCAGCACAGGCTAAAGCCGATCGTCAGTACCACGCTTTTCAAGTATTGTCGAACCATTTTATCGATTCGTTACGTGGGATCGATACCTTGAAGATTTTTGGGTTGAGTAAACGCTATGGAAAAAGTATCTACAATACCAGTGAAGAATTTCGTAAAGCGACCATGAGCACATTGCGTATTGGGATTTTATCGACTTTTGCTTTAGATTTTTTTACTACTTTATCTGTAGCGATCGTTGCCGTTTTACTTGGTTTACGTTTGATCAATGAAGGGATCTTATTATTCCCCGCATTGACAGTACTGATCTTATCTCCAGAATATTTTTTACCAGTACGTGATTTTTCAAGTGATTACCATGCAACGCTAGATGGTAAAAATGCGATGACAGCAATTAGAGAAGTACTAGAATTACCAGAAATCGAAGTTGAAAAGAAAGCTTTGGCAGAAGTCAATCAACAAACGACACTCGAATTGGAGCACATCACATTTGCCTATGATGAAAATCCAACATTATATCCTTTTGATCTATCTTTGAAAGGTGTACAAAAAGTCGGAATTATTGGAATGAGTGGTTCAGGGAAATCAACTTTGATTGACTTATTGAGTGGTTTTTTATCACCAAATGAGGGAGAAATCAAAATTGATGGTGTATCTGTAGCGAGTCTGGCGCAATCTGATTGGCAAAAACAAATGCTTTATATTCCACAAAATCCATATATTTTCCAATTGTCTTTACTAGAAAATATTACGTTTTATACACCCGATGCAACCCCTGATGCGATCGAAGAAGCCATCAAAGTCGCTGGTTTGACGGAATTGGTTGCGGAATTACCCGAAGGATTAAACACTCAGATCGGAGACGGTGCAAGAGCACTAAGTGGAGGCCAGGCTCAAAGGATCGCGCTAGCTAGGGCCTTTTTAGATAAAGAACGCCGCATCTTGTTATTAGATGAACCTACAGCGCATTTAGATATTGAAACAGAAGTAGAGATTAAAGAAAGAATGCTACCGTTAATGGAGAATCGACTTGTCTTTTTTGCTACGCATCGCTTGCATTGGATGCATCAGATGGATCATATCTTGGTATTAGAAGCTGGACATGTAGTTGAGCAAGGTAGTTTTGCTGAACTGACAGCAAAACGAGGCCATTTTTATGAACTAACTAAACAAATGAGGAGGGATCTAGATGCCTAAAATTCCTCTATTTAAGGCTTTTGAAAAAGATACTTGGGTGAAACCTTTTTTGCATCAATATAAACGTTCTTTATATTTAGCTTTGTTTTTAGGCTTTATGACGTTCTTTTGCGCGGGCGCATTGATGTTTGTCTCGGGGTATTTGATCAGTCGGGCTGCTTCGATTCCGGAGAATATTTTGTTGATCTATATTCCCATTGTGTTAACTCGTGCTTTCGGGATTGGTCGTCCGGTCTTTCGTTATATTGAACGGTTGACCAGTCATAACTGGGTGTTGCGTTTAACATCGACACTGCGTTTAAAATTATATACAGTGCTTGAAAAAGATGCGATTTTCTTTAAACGCAATTTTAAGATTGGCGATATTTTAGGTCTATTGGCAGAAGATATCAATCATATCGAAAATTTATATCTAAGAACGGTTTTCCCAACGATCATTGCTTGGATCTTATATGCTTTCGTCGTGATCGGATTAGGATTTTATTCTCTCTGGTTCGCGTTAGTGATGGCGTTGTTATTGTTTGTATTGGTATTTGTCTTTCCTTTGTATTCAGTATTATTAAACGGTGCACGTCAAGAAAAAGAAAAACAAGTCAAAAATGCTCTATATACAGATTTGACGGATAATGTAATGGGGGTTTCTGACTGGATTTTTAGTCAGCGTAGTCAAGATTACGTAAGTAGTTATGTTGAAAATGAGCAACAGCTTTACGATGTTCAAAATGAATTGCGCCATTTTAATCGAGTTCGTAATTTTATTTTGCAACTGTATATCGGATTGATCGCGATTAGTTTGATTTTGTGGACGAGTCAGCGTTTTGTGGGCGATCATGGTGGAGCTGCTAACTGGATTGCAGCTTTTGTATTGAGCTTGTTTCCATTGGTCGATGCATTTGCCGTCTTATCAGATGCAGCGCAAGAAACGAATATCTATAAAGATTCTTTAGATCGTTTAAATCATTTAGAAGAAAAAGCTGAAGTGACTCCTGTAGCGCTTCCTGAAAATCAACAGCTCGATATTCGCGTAGAAGACGTTACGTTTCATTATCCCAATGAATCAAAACTTGTTTTAGATCATCTCGAACTTAAGATTCCTAAAGGGCAAAAGATCGCGATCCTAGGACGAAGTGGTTCAGGAAAAAGCACTCTGGCTTCACTGATTCGTGGAGACCTAGTTCCTACTACTGGTCAGGTAACTTTAGCCGGTGTACCGACTAGTCAATTGGGTGATGCAATCGCAGAAGTAGTTGGAGTGATCCAACAAACACCTTATCTGTTTCGAACAACCATTTTAAACAATCTACGCCTAGGTAACGAAGAAGCTAGTGAGGATGAAGTCTGGGACGTTTTAGATCGTGTCGGATTAAAAAATCTAGTAAAACGTCTACCTGAGGGGTTACACACGATGGTCGATGAAGCTGGTTTGCGTTTTTCTGGTGGTGAACGCCATCGAATGGCTTTAGCTAGAATTTTATTAAAGGACACACCAATTGTTTTATTAGATGAACCCACAGTCGGTCTTGATCCAATTACTGAGCAAGCCTTGATCGATACGTTCTTTAGTCAATTATCAGATAAAACAGTGATTTGGATCACGCATCATTTGCAAGGGATCGATCAGATGCAACGAGTGATCTTTATTGAGAACGGTCAATTAGAATTGTCAGGTTCACCAAAAGAATTATTGGAA
Source organism: uncultured Enterococcus sp. (assembly GCF_913775425.1). Taxonomy (GTDB): domain Bacteria; phylum Bacillota; class Bacilli; order Lactobacillales; family Enterococcaceae; genus Enterococcus_G. Next base: position 41,715 of record NZ_CAJYIS010000066.1, on the reverse strand, counting down.
ACAAGTCCAAGATATCGTAAATTAAAAGCAATCGATGAAGGACGATAAAAAAACATCGCTAACAGATATTCGTTTAAAACACTGGAATTCAGGTGCTTTAAACGCAATATCTAGCGATGTTTTTTTTAGATAAAAGCAACTCTGGAATCGGCTAAAGTAAGACTCCAATTTTTAGAATTTATGTGATAGCTCAATTCACCTACATAGCGTTCAAGTGGTACTTCTTTACTTGAAGCAAATTCTTGGTCCGTCAGATATAAGGGTAAATGAAATTCATGGGTATCTTTTGTTGCTTGATCAAAAGATAACACGATTCCTTCTTTAGTATAATCATGGATTTGTTTGATTACTTCTAAAGGGAGATCAGCAATGGACAAAGGTCGTTTAAAAAATGAGCGTTTGTCATTTAAATTCTCTAAGGTTTGTCGTTTGATTTTTCCAGCTAACACACGATAAAACTCATCTAGATAGCGATAGTAGATACGAGAGATTCGTTGTGGAAGATCAAAGTAAACAAAGTTATTTTGTAGTTTGTAAAAAAAGGGAGAGCGTAGATGCGTACGCGTGTGTCCAAAATAAAGTAACTCTGAAATCTCTAAAGGAGAAAGTTCGCGTAGCATGGACAGATCAGAAAAATCGATCCATTTATTTTCCTCGCCCAAACGTTGCTTGGCAACGATTTGCGCATACTGTTCAACCGCATCAACACCACGAACGATTTTTAAGCCAGTATGGGCTTCATAGTCTCCATAAGTCGAGGCGGGATTTAATAAAAGCAGATTTTTTGGGGGATGTACGATGCCTGTGTGAAAATCAGCAGCTTGTAGTCCTCTAGTCATGACAATATTACTTGTTGTATCAATATGGATATAAATTGATTGCTTCACAGGTGATCCCCCCTTTTTTTGCGTATTTCTTCAGTTTCTATTCTACAATAAAAAGTTCGAGTTTTATTTTAAGATTTGATTACAAGATAAGAATCATTCTTATTATTTGGGCACAAATAAAACTCAAACCTTGAAATCATGGTAAACTAAAGACAACTACACTCAAAGGAGGAGCCGATGAAAAAGAAAAAAGGTGTACTACATTGGGTTACCAATTTATTACTCGTTTTATTATTATTGATTGGATTGGCATTAGTGTTTAATAATCAAATCAAATACTTATTGATGTCTTGGAATACTTCAAAATACGATGTTTCTACGGTAACAGCTTCTGAAATCAAAGAGAATGAGAAAAAAACAGCTACGTTTGATTTTGATGCAGTACAGCCGTTAAGTACACAAGCGGTATTAGATGCACAATTTAGTAATAAACGCTTGCCGGTTATTGGTGGGATCGCGATTCCAAGCGTAGGCATCAATTTACCAATCTTCAAAGGATTAGCAAATGAAGCGTTATTATTTGGAGCAGGGACCTTTAGTGAGACACAAAAAATGGGTGAAGGAAACTATGCTTTAGCCAGTCATCGAACCGATCGTGCCGATCTATTGTTTACGCCGCTTGAAGAATTTGAAGTTGGGAATATGATCTATCTGACTGATCTTGTTAATATCTATTCTTACAAAGCATATGATAAACAACGGGTAGCTCCGACTAAAATCGAAGTCTTAGATGAAGTACCGAATAAAAAAATCGTCACACTAGTCACTTGTGGTGATCTTTCTGCAACCACACGAATTATCGTGCAAGGAGAATTGACTGCAGTGACACCGATAAAAGATGCGACTAAAGAGATGATGAGTGCATTCCAAATGGAACAACATACATATTAAGGAGGAAATATATGAGCGAATTTAGTTATGAGATCGTTGAAGAGATCGCCGTGCTTTCAGCTAATGCCAAAGGTTGGCAAAAAGAGTTGAATTTAGTGAGTTGGAACGGTCGCCCCCCAAAGTTTGATTTACGAGATTGGGGTCCAAATCATGAAAAAATGGGAAAAGGCATTACATTGACGAATGAAGAATTTGCAAGCCTAAAAACCATTATCACACAAATGTAATAAAGGAGAATGTCTGTGAAGAGTATGACAGGATTTGGTCGCGGTGAGGTCGAACGTGACCAAATGAGTGTTATTGTAGAAATCAAAAGCGTTAATCATCGTTTTTTAGATTGTCAGTTTCATATGCCAAGACGTCTAAATGAATTAGAAAGTACTTTACGTCAAAGCATCAAAGAATATATAGCTAGAGGTCGATTGGATATCTATATCACGATAGCATTAAAAACAGCTCTACCAAAAACGACTCAAATCGATTGGAATGCAATCGAGCAAATCATCGAAGAAACCAAAAAGGAAAGCCAATTAAGATTTGGAACGGTACCAAATCTCGAGCACTTACTCGAGCAAATGGTCTTAAAAGAAGAGTTTATCTTAATCGATGAGACTCCTTTAGAATTAGCTACTTATCAGGAATTAGTTCTTTTTGCGTTAGAAAAAGCGTTGCAGCATTTGGTAAAAAATCGACTTAGTGAAGGACAGCAGTTATCTGATACCATCAAAGCACAACAAGCTGTAATATTAGCTGAATATCAGGCAATCACCTTAAAAACAACGATCATCGAACAAGAACAAGAAGAAAAATTACTCACAGCTTTACGTCAACGAGTGGGAGATTTAGTAGACGAATCACGGATTTTAACTGAAGTTGCTGTGTTATTAGAGCGTGGGGATATCCATGAGGAACTTGACCGCTTAGCTGCGCATTTGACGCGGTTAACACAACTTCTAGAAAAAGCGACACCGATTGGACGTGAGTTAGACTTTTTGATTCAAGAGTTTAATCGTGAAGTCAACACAATCGGTTCGAAAACAACAAGTATCGACATCAAAAATCGTGTCGTCACGTTAAAAACAACGATTGAAAAAATGCGTGAACAAGTCCAAAATATAGAATAACAACGATTATGAGAAGGATTAAAGTAGTTTTTTAATCAAATTCTCGTTATAATGAAGTAGTTCTTGAAACTTCAATAAAAAAAGTGCACAATAGACGATAAGTATATTTTAGTGTGAAAGGACGTCGTTATGACAGAACGAGGACTATTGATCGTGCTATCTGGGCCTTCTGGTGTAGGTAAAGGAACGGTACGTAAAGCGATATTTGATAGCGAAGGAAATGATTTTCAGTATTCCATCTCAATGACGACTCGTCAAAAACGAGTTGGTGAAGTAGAGGGAGTCGATTATTATTTTCGTAGTCGCGAAGAGTTTGAAGCGTTAATTGCAGCTGGTGAAATGTTGGAGTACGCAGAGTACGTAGGAAATTATTATGGTACCCCATTATCTTATGTCCGCAAGACATTAGATGAAGGGAAAGATGTCTTTTTAGAGATCGAAGTACAAGGCGCGAAACAAGTTAAAGAAAAGATGCCAGATGGCGTGTTTATCTTTTTGACTCCTCCAGATCTAAGCGAATTACGCTCGCGTATTGTTGGTCGTGGAACAGATGATCTAGATGTGATCGATGCACGGATGAAGATTGCACGTGAGGAAATCGAAATGATGGCGCTATACGATTATGCTGTTGTAAATGATCAAGTGCCACTAGCTGTTGAACGAATCAAAAAAATCATTGATACCGAACATGTCAGAGTCGATCGCGTGATTGGTAAATATAGAAAAATGTTAGAGGAGTTGTAAACCATATGATGTTAAAACCATCTATCGATTCATTATTGGATCGTGTGAATTCAAAGTATTCATTAGTTATTTTAGCAAGTAAACGCGCTCATGAACTAGATGCTGGGGCGAACGCTACATTGGAAAGTTTCGAATCAGTTAAAAGTGTGGGACAAGCATTAGAAGAAATCGATGCCGAAACAGTTATCGTAGATCCACATCCAGAAGTAAAACGCGCGCGCATTCGTTTAGAAGAAGAAGAACGCAAAGCGAAAAAAGAACAAGAACAAAAAGAATTAGAACAACGCATTCGTCAAGAACAAAAATTATAATTATTTTTTGGGGACAGAGTTTGGTAGCTAACCATGCTCTGTCTATTCTTTTTCTTTAGAGAAACTTAGTGAAGTTCTTTTTGTCAATTAAAGACAAACGCGAAGAAGTTTAGTAAAATAAGGCCAGATAAGGAGGGCGTTCGATGGAAAAAGTAGCAGAAATCATTGTGGACGTACCGACTAGACAGACCGATCAGCCATTTAGTTATGCGATTCCAAGTGAAATGAAGGAAGTACTAGAAATCGGGATGCGTGTAGAAGTTCCCTTTGGTAATGGAAATCGACAGATCCAAGGCTTCGTAGTAGGGTTTGATGAACAAGCAGATACTAGCGGGCTCAAACCGATTACGCGATGCATTGATCTAGCACCGGTAATCAATAAAGAACTTTTAGCATTAGCTGAGTATATGCGTAACCAAACATTTTCATTTAAAATCACATGCTTGCAAACGATGTTACCAAGTGTGATGAAAGCGAAGTATGAAAAACTAATCGTACGACTTAAAGCCCATCCTGAAAGCGACGCGCGTTTATTCCAACATGGTGAAACGATCGCATTTGAAGAAGCTTTAGTTTCTGTACATCAAATCAAACAATGGCGTGACCAAGGGATTATTGATATCGACTATTTAGTGAAACAACAAAATCGTGCACGGACGATCCGTCATGTTCGTTCTTTGGTTACACAAGCTAATTTTCCAACCTTTGCCTCGACAATCCGCAAAGGTGCGAAAAGAAAAGTCCAGTTACTTGACTTATTGACACGTCACGAGCAAAAGCCAGCTAGCTTTTATACGGAACAAGGAATTAGCGCCACAGTACTTAAACATGCACAGCAAGAAGGTTGGCTCGAATTTTTTGAAGTCGAATCTTATCGCGATCCTTATGCCAACCGTCAGTTTGAACAAACGCAAGCGTTCGTATTGAATGATGAACAAGCCCTTGCTGTAAATGAACTTTTGGCGGCAAAAGCCCATCAAGTATTTCTACTAGAAGGTATCACAGGAAGCGGTAAGACTGAAGTCTATCTCCAAACGATTGCTTCAGTCTTAGAAAAAGGTCAGACAGCCATGATGTTGGTTCCTGAGATCGCATTGACGCCACAAATGGTGGAACGGTTTAAAGGCCGTTTTGGTGAAGCAGTAGCGGTATTACATAGTGGATTATCGAAAGGGGAAAAATACGACGAGTGGCGTAAAATCGAGCGTAATGAAGCACAGGTCGTAGTGGGGGCACGTTCAGCCGTGTTTGCACCACTAGAAAATCTTGGTGTAGTGATTGTTGATGAAGAACATGAAGCCAGTTACAAGCAAGAAGAAAGCCCACGCTATCATGCTCGTGATTTGGCGATTTGGCGTGCACGTTATCACGATTGTCCGATTGTACTTGGTAGTGCGACTCCTTCGCTAGAATCAAGAGCACGTGCACAAAAAGGCGTTTATCGCTTTTTAAAACTAACCAAACGTGGCAATAAAGCCGCTTTACTACCTCAAGTCGAAATTGTAGATATGCGTGAAGAAATGATCTATCAAGGAACGGAAACTTTTTCAAGAGTACTGCAAGATAAAATTCGTGATCGTCTGTTGAAAAAAGAACAAATCGTCTTATTGCTAAATCGCCGTGGATATTCTTCTTTTGTGATGTGTCGCGATTGTGGCTTTGTGCTACCGTGTCCAAATTGTGACATTTCATTAACGTTGCATATGGATACTAAAACGATGCGATGTCATTACTGTGGACATGAAGAACAGATCCCAAACCGTTGTCCAAGCTGTCAAGGTAGTAAGATTCGCTATTATGGTACGGGAACGCAAAAAGTCGAAGCAGAATTGCAACAATTGTTCCCAGAAGCTGCTATTTTACGAATGGACGTTGATACGACTCGTAAAAAAGGAGCACATGAAAAGCTATTACGTGAGTTTGGTGAAAAAAAAGCATCGATTTTACTTGGGACACAAATGATTGCCAAAGGGCTCGATTTTCCAGATATTACATTAGTAGGTGTGCTAAATGCCGATACCTCATTAAATCTACCTGATTTTCGTTCAAGTGAACGCACATTTCAATTGCTAACCCAAGTAAGTGGACGAGCAGGGCGAGCAGATAAATTAGGTGAAGTCGTGATCCAAACGTTCAATCCGGATCATCATGCGATCATTTTGGCACAACAACAAAATTACGAGCGATTTTACCAACAAGAAATGTTTATTCGACATGAAACAGGTTATCCACCTTACTATTTTACAATCAAAGTAGTCGCAAGCCATGAAAAAGAAGAAATCGCAGCGAAAAAAATGTATCAGATCTATCAACAACTGACACAAGTATTAAGTCCTAATGCACGTTTATTAGGACCAACACCAAGTGCGATCTTGCGTATTAAAAATCGCTATTATTATCAATTGATCATCAAATATAAACAAGAACCTAATCTAGTTCCAACATTACAAGAGATTATGCAGTCTAGTCAGTTAGACCAAAGAAGTGGCTTATTTCTTTCAATCGATAATGAGCCATTATCATTTATTTAAAGGAGGTAGCTATGCGCTATCCTATTTTGATCCATCCAGATGAACAGTTAAGAAAGCCTTGTGAGCCGATCGACCAAATTACAGATGAATTGGTCGTATTATTAGAAGATATGTATGAAACAATGGTTGCCCACGATGGTGTCGGCATTGCTGCACCACAAATCGGCAAAAATATCCAAGTTGCTGTAGTTGAAGTAGAAGAAAATGATCGCTTTGAATTGATCAACCCACGAATCGTTGATCGTAAAGGTAAAGATATCGATATCGAAGGTTGCTTAAGTATGCCGCATGTTTTTGGTACAGTAGAACGAGCTGAAGAAATCACTGTTCGTTATTTTGATCGTGATGGCGATGAAATCGAAGTGACAGCTTTTGGCTATTTGGCTAGAGCGATCCAACACGAAATCGATCACTTACATGGTATCTTATTTACAGATAAAGTGATCGAACGAATCGCTGAAGAAGATTTAGAATCTTATTATGAGGAGCATGCAGATGACTAAAATTGTATTTATGGGAACACCCGCGTTCTCAGTTCCGATTTTACAAGGATTGGTAGAATCGGGATATGAGGTCGTAGCGGTAGTGACACAACCAGACCGTCCAGTTGGGCGAAAAAAAATTATTCAAGCAACTCCAGTTAAAGAAGCTGCTGTAGCATTGAATATTCCAGTATTGCAACCAGAAAAAATTTCCGGTTCACCTGAAGTAGCGATGATCGAAGAATTTGCACCAGACTTGATCGTGACAGCTGCTTTTGGTCAGTTTCTACCCCAAAGTGTACTGTCGATTCCTAAAATCGCAGCTATTAATGTGCATGCTTCCTTATTGCCTAAATATCGCGGTGGTGCTCCTGTCCATTACGCAATTATGGATGGAGAAGAAAAAACGGGTGTGACGATCATGGAAATGATCAAAAAAATGGACGCCGGTGGAATCTATGCACAAAAAGCGATCCCAATCACTAAAGAAGATAATGTGGGAATCATGTTCGATAAATTGAGTGTTATAGGTCGTGAGTTACTACTTGAAAGTTTACCAGCAATCATCGATGGTAAAATCCCAACACCACAAGACGAGACTCAAGTGACATTTTCACCGAATATCACTAGAGAACAAGAAGCAATCGACTGGGAGAAAACCGCTGAACAGATCGATTGTCAAGTTCGTGGTATGTTTCCTTGGCCGATCGCTTTTACGACGTACCAAGATGTTCGCTGGAAGATTCGCAAAGTACGTGTCGTGTCAGAAACGACTGATCAAAAACCAGGGACGATTATCAAGCGTACGAAGCAAGAATTATGGATTGCCTGTGGAAAACAAACAATCCTAGCAATCGAAGAGTTACAACCAGCAGGTAAAAGTGTACAGCCGATAAAAGCATTTTTAAATGGTGCTGGTCAACATATTCAACAAACAGATAAGGTAGGGAATGCATGAAACAATCGATTGAAAAAACAGTCCGTTTTGTCGCACTTTCATTGATTGAACGTGTCGAAAAAGGTGGCGCTTATTCTAATTTACTGATTAAAGAAGAAATTGAACGCAATCAACTGAACGAAAAAGACGCGCGTTTACTTACGGAATTAGTCTACGGAACCATTAGTAATCAGTTACGCTTAGATTTTTATCTAGCACCTTTTTTAAAAAAAGCAAAAAAGGTCCATCCATGGGTACAACAACTTTTACGGTTGTCGATTTATCAATTGGAATTTTTAGATAAAGTTCCAACGCATGCGATTTTTAATGAAGCAGTAGAAATCGCTAAACATCGGGGTAATCCTGGTATCGGTAAATTTGTAAATGGCGTACTGCGAACATTTCAACGTCAAGGTGCACCCACTTTAGATACGTTGAGTGGGAATATGCGCTTATCGATCGAATTTAGTTTACCGATGTGGTTAGTAGATCGTTTAGTAGCACAAATCGGTTATGAACAAACAAGTTTACTTGGTGAATCTTTGATGCGCCCGAGTCATGTAAGTGCTCGGATCGATACGCGTCAAATTTCACGGAAAAAAGCCATCGATTTCCTACACGATGAAGGATTAGAAGTTCGTGAAAGCTATCTCTCAAAATATGGTGTTGTTGCTGAAAAAGGATTTTTAGCCAAAAGCAACTTGTTTAAATCAGGAAAAATGACGATCCAAGATGAAAGCTCGATGCTTGTAGCTCCTGTGATGCAGATTGAAGCAGAGCACCAAGTATTAGATGCCTGTGCCGCACCGGGAGGGAAAACCACTCATATCGCAACGTTCTTAGATCAAGAAAAAGGTGGCCGAGTAACCGCATTAGATATTCATGCCCATAAAGTAAAACTAATCGAAGAAAATGCAGCTAGACTTCATGTTGAAGATGTTGTTTGGGCTGAGAAGATGGATGCTAGAGAGGCTAGTGAACGTTTTGAAGCAGAAACGTTTGATCGAATCTTAGTCGATGCGCCTTGTTCAGGTCTAGGATTGATCCGTCGTAAGCCAGACATTAAATTTAGCAAAAAAGAACAGGATTTTGCGAACTTGCCAAACATCCAGCTTGCGATTTTAGAAAGTGTTGCGCCAACTCTAAAAAAAGACGGTATTTTAGTTTATAGTACTTGTACGATTTTAGATCAAGAAAACAAAGAAGTAGTCGATACCTTTTTGGCCAAACATCCAGAGTTTGAAAAAATAACACCTAAAGTCAATCACTATGTACAATCTGAAATTCAAGAAGATTTATTAACGATCTATCCACATACATTCCACACAGATGGCTTTTTTATCAGCTGTTTAAGAAAAAAATAACGAGGTGAAGGAGATATGGAAGTTTCTTTTTTAAGTGACGTCGGTCAAAAACGAAATAGCAATCAAGATTATGCCCAGACCTTCCTAAATCAAAAAGGGTATTTGCTAGCGCTATTAGCAGACGGGATGGGAGGCCATCAAGCAGGCGATGTTGCCAGTCGTCAAACTGTTGAAGACATCGGCAAAAGTTGGGAAGCCACTGATATCGCAGATTGCGAACTAGCAACACGTTGGCTGATCAAAGTTATCCAACAAGAAAATAAAATGATCCACGAACTAGGTAAATCACAACCAGAATTAAGTGGAATGGGAACTACGATCGTAGCTGTTTGTGTGATTGGCGATCAATTCGCACTCGCACATGTGGGAGACAGTCGAATGTATCTCTTGCGCGAACGCGAGCTGATCCAATTGACTGAAGACCATTCTTTAGTTAATGAATTAGTTAAAACTGGAGAAATCACTCCAGAGATGGCGATCAATCATCCACGTAAAAATATTTTAACACGTTCGATTGGAATGCCTGGATTAGTCGATGTGGACGTAACAAGTCACTTTTTACGTGCACATGACTATTTACTATTATGTTCTGATGGCTTAACAAATATGCTATCAGATGCTGAAATCAAACAAATTATTGAAGATTATCCAACTATGAAAGAGCGTGTTGAAACCTTAGTTGAAGGCGCAAACTTTCGAGGAGGCCTTGATAATATTACAGCAATTTTGATTCATTATGGAGGTGAAGCACATGTTTGATATTGGCAAAACCTTCGATGATCGCTACCAGATTATTGGCAATATCGGTAGTGGTGGTATGGCAAATGTCTTTTTAGCGAAAGATTTGATTTTGGATCGTGAAGTGGCAGTCAAGGTCTTACGTTTTGACTTTCAAAATGATCAAAATGCCATTCGTCGCTTCCAACGAGAAGCACTAGCAGCTACTGAATTGGTTCATCCAAATATCGTATCGGTCTATGATGTTGGAGAGGAAAATAATCAACAATACCTTGTCATGGAATTTGTAAAAGGGATGGATCTGAAACGTTATATTCAAACCCAATCACCAATTGCCTATGAAAAAGTCGTCGACATTATGGATCAAATTTTATCTGCGGTCACTTTAGCGCATGAACATCGTATTATTCATCGTGACTTAAAGCCGCAAAATATTTTGATCAATGAAGAAGGCGTTGTGAAGATCACAGATTTTGGGATCGCGATTGCCTTATCCGAAACGTCAATTACCCAAACCAACTCGATGTTAGGATCGGTGCATTATTTATCACCTGAACAAGCGCGAGGTTCGATGGCCACTAGCCAATCAGATATCTATGCGATGGGAATCATTTTATTTGAGATGTTGACTGGAAGTGTTCCATTTGACGGCGAGTCAGCGGTCACGATCGCTTTAAAACATTTTCAAGATGAAATGCCTTCTGTTCACCAATTTGATGGTGCGATCCCACAGGCATTGGAAAATGTCGTGTTAAAAGCGACTGCTAAAAATCCAGAAGATCGTTATAAAACAACACAAGAGATGCAAAATGATTTAAATACCGCATTATCTCCTGCACGAGCAAACGAAGCCAAATGGACACCGCTTCCTGAAGGGCCACTAGTAGAAACTAAAGAGTTAGAACCTGTAGCGCCTATTCGTCCTGAAGTGGAGCAAGTTGCGGTCCAATCAGAACCAGAACACAAAGTAGAAGAACAACCCAACAAACCTACGAAGAAAAAACGTTGGTGGTTAAGTATTCCCATTATTGTATTGATCTTATGTTTGATCGGTGGGGTCTATTGGGTCGTAGCGGGAACCAATCAATCGATCGCAATTCCTGATGTAGCAAAACTAGACGAGACAGCAGCTATCAATAAATTGACACAAGCTGGTCTGACTGTTTCAAATTCTAGTAAAGAAATCGCTAGTGAAACGATCGAAGCTGGACAAGTCGTTAAAACGGATCCAGAAATTGGTGTTGAAGTGAAAAAAACAACGCCGATTACACTATATATCTCAACAGGAAAAGCTACTGTGAAGATGTTAGATTATGAAAATAAAACATTAGACGATGCCAAACAAACGCTACTTAATGCTGGATTTAAAAAGAAAAATATTACGACTACTGAAGAATATAGTTCCGATGTAGAAAAAGGTAAGATCATTTCGCAAACACCAGATGCAGATGAAGAAGTGGTAGCGGATGAAACGCAAGTGGAATTTGTGATCAGTAAGGGGCCTGAACCAGTGATGATGCCGGATTTGACTGGTCTGACTGAAACGCAAGCCTACCAAAGAATGGCAGCAAATGGTTTATCTGCAAATAGCTTGACGATGTCTGATGAAGTCTTTAGCGATCAGCCAAAAGGTACGATCATTTCACAAACACCAGCTTATGGTGAAGATGTTTTACCAGGCGATACTAGTGTCACGTATGTCTTAAGTAAAGGTGTGGAAACAATTACGGTACCTGACGTGACGGGCAAAACCAAGTCAGATGCGGAAAAAGCATTAAAAGATGCTGGATTAACAAGTACTTCGACTGAGGAGTATGATGATACGGTAGCTGAAGGAAAAGTAATTAGTATGACGCCAACTGGCGAAGTCGCAAAAGGCAGCCAAGTTGCTTTAGTGATTTCAAAAGGCAAAGAACCAGCTGACAAAACTTTTACAATCGACGTCAAAGGACAATTCGATACTAAAGGCGAAGCAAGTCAAACAATCACGGTATCAGTATCAGATGCGAATGCAACAAGTGGCCGCCAAATCGATCAATACGTTCTTACCAAAGAGAATCCAACGTATAATCGTTCATTAACGATCACTGTTAAAGAAGGTCAAAAAGCTAAAATCACGATTACTCGTGATGGGAAAGAAGTAGTATCAAAAGAAGTTTCTCAAGCTTCAGATGGTCCGATTACGATTCCAAATTAAAGAAAATAGGTGTAGCTATAAGCAATAAGTTACTTCTAAAATAGCGTTTATGTGGTTTTTAGGGAGTGTGACAGAAATCTGTCGCACTCTCTTTTTGTAATTATTTGTCTAATCAAACACTTTGAAGTATAGTAAGAGAAACCTAAAGAACTTTTAAGGGAAAGTTTCACAAAAGGCCTTCTCCTTTTCTTTGTAAAAAAAATTCGTTATAATTAAGGTCAGTATTAGTCAAGGGAGGAACGGAGGATGGCTCAAAAAAACACATCTGATTTGATTGAAGCATATATTAAACAGATTTTAGAGACTAGTGAAATGATTGAAATCAAACGTGCCGAAATGGCAACATTATTCAATTGTGTTCCTTCTCAAATCAACTATGTCATCAACACTCGCTTTACCGTCCATCGAGGCTATATCGTTGAAAGTAAGCGTGGCGGTGGTGGATATATTCGTATTGAGAAAGTACAACTGGCCACTTATCATCAGTTTCTAGAACATGTTGCTAAATTAATCGGAGATGAAGTTTCTGAAAAAGATGCACAAGCAATTTTACAAAAATTATATGAAGAAAAGATCTTAACCAAACGCGAAGGTAATTTGTTATTATCCACATTGTCTAAGCAAGCATTAGGGTCAGTCGAAACAGAAAATCAACTACGCGCCTCCATGCTGATGGCAGTATTGGAGCGTCTAAGTTATGAAGATAGGAAGTGAATGTGATGGATGAATTATTCACACCAAAAGCACGTATCGTGCTAGAAATCGCACAAGAAGAAGCAAAATATTTTAAACATCAATCCGTTGGTTCAGAGCATTTACTTTTAGCACTGATTATTGAACAAGATGGTATTGCGGGAAAAGTTTTACGCGAAATGAATGTGACCGAACAAGATATTCGCGAAGAAATCGAGCATTTGACGGGTTATGGCTTGATGAAAATGTATCCTGAGAATGGATTTTTACCCTATTCTCCACGTGCCAGACAAATTTTTGCCTATGCTGGAGATGAAGCAAAACGCTTAGGTTCCACCCAAATCGGTACCGAACATTTATTATTAGGATTACTGCGTGACGAAGAGATTTTAGCTTCTCGTATTGTCTTAAATTTAGGATTCAGTTTGGCAAAAATGCGCCAATTATTGAAGAAAAAAATGGGTGTTTCTGAAAGTAGCAAAACGAGCAATAATCGTCGTCGTCAACGGAATACACAAGCCACTGAAGGGACACCTACGTTAGATACTTTAGCACGTGACTTAACAAAATTAGCACGTGAGCAAAAATTAGATCCAGTCGTAGGACGTCAAACTGAAGTCAAACGTTTGATCCAGATACTAAGTCGTCGTACGAAAAATAATCCGGTGTTAGTCGGTGAACCTGGTGTAGGGAAAACGGCGATCGCTGAAGGATTAGCTCAAAAAATCATCAACGGAGAAGTGCCGCAAGATATGCAGCATAAACGTTTGATGATGTTAGATATGGGTGCATTAGTCGCTGGCACGAAATATCGTGGTGAATTTGAAGATCGCATGAAAAAAATTATTGATGAGATCTATCAAGATGGTCAAGTGATTTTATTTATCGATGAATTGCACACGTTGATCGGCGCTGGCGGAGCAGAAGGCGCAATCGATGCTTCGAATATTTTAAAACCGGCACTAGCTCGTGGGGAACTACAAACTATCGGTGCCACAACGCTTGATGAATACCAAAAATATATCGAAAAAGATGCTGCCTTAGAACGACGCTTTGCTCGGGTACAAGTTGACGAGCCTAGTGCTAAAGAAGCTGTGGAGATTTTAAAAGGATTGCGTCCACGCTATGAAGATCACCATGGTGTAACAATCACTGATGAGGCGTTACAAGCAGCAGTTGATTTATCTGTTCGCTATTTGAATTCACGTCAATTACCCGATAAAGCAATCGATTTGATGGATGAAAGTGCAGCAAAAGTTCGACTAGATGAAGCTAAAGAGGCTTCTAAAACTGCTGTTTTGCAAGCCAAATTGGTAGAACTGATGGAGCAAAAAGAACAAGCAGTTCGTGATCAAGACTTTGATTTTGCAGCCTCTATTCGTAAAGAAGAAAAACGATTGAGTCAAGAACTAGCAGAATGGACATTGAAAGAAGCACAAGAAGCGACTCAAAAAGCTGAAAAAGTGACGGAAGAAGATGTTGCCGATGTGGTTTCACAATGGACAGGTATTCCGCTAAAACAATTGGAGAAAAAAGAAAGCGAACGCTTGTTGGAATTAGAAAAAGTCTTGCATCAACGAGTAATTGGTCAAGATGAAGCAGTGACAGCTGTTTCACGCTCTATCCGTCGTGCTCGTAGCGGACTGAAAGATCCAAATCGTCCAATCGGTTCGTTCATGTTCTTAGGACCTACTGGTGTTGGGAAGACTGAGTTAGCTAAAGCACTGGCAGCTGCTGTTTTTGGTAGCGAAGAAGCCATGATTCGTGTCGATATGTCAGAATACATGGAAAAATATAGTACCTCTCGTTTGATTGGTTCACCTCCAGGATATGTAGGATATGATGAAGGTGGACAATTGACGGAAAAAGTACGAACAAAACCGTACTCAGTGATTTTATTAGATGAAATCGAAAAAGCCCATCCAGATGTATTCAATATTTTATTGCAAGTGTTGGATGATGGTCATTTAACAGACTCTAAAGGACGTAAAGTCGACTTTAGAAATACGATTTTGATCATGACCTCAAATATCGGCGCAACACAATTACGCGAAGAAAAAAATGTCGGATTTAATGTTGTCGATGCCACTAAAAATCACGAAGCGATGCAAAAACGAATCATGCAAGAACTAAAAATTGCTTACCGACCTGAATTTTTAAATCGTATCGATGAAACGGTAGTCTTCCGTTCATTAACGAAAGATGAAATTCAAGATATCGTGAAAATCATGAGTCAACCAGTAATCGCACGTCTAGCGCAACAAGGTGTACAGCTGAAAATTACGCCGGCTGCTTATGAAGTGATTGGAAAAGCTGGTTTTGACCCAGAATATGGTGCTAGACCAATTCGTCGGGCATTGCAAAAAGAAGTAGAAGATCGTTTGAGTGAAGCGTTGCTCTCTAGTCAAATCAAATTATCTGATCATGTGACGATTGGTGCCAAACAAGGGAAAATCACATTAAGTGTTCGTAATCAAAAAACAAAAGAAAAACAAGCATTACAAGAAGCATAGTAAAAATGGGATGTGGCAGAGAGTTGTCACATCTCATTTTTTTATATAAAAATCACAAATCGATAGCGAAGGCTGTATAGCTGGAAAGTCTTTAAATAAAGCGATATAGAAATTATTTTTTTCTAATCAGCTTTTTTTTTACGATAGTTTGTGATAATATGAATTTGTTGAAAAGGAGGATGCTTCATGATCAAACTTATTGCTACAGTTGAATCGTTGGCACAAGCACACGCTATTTTGCCATACGTCGACTGTATTTATTTTGGGGAAGAAACGTACGGACTACGTTTGCCGAATTCATTTACACGTGATGAACAAAAGCAATTGATTGAGATGGCACATGTACAAGAAAAACAAGTGCTTATTGCTGTAAATGGGATCATGCATCCTGAAAAAATGGCACAAATCCCTGAATACCTAACATTTTTGGTCGAACAAAAGGCCGATCAAATCACATTAGGAGATCCGGGAATCATTTATCTGATGCGAAAACAACCAGCATTGACATTACCATTTGTCTATGATGGTGAAACCATGGTTACAAGCGCACGTCAAATCAATTTTTGGGGTCGTAAAGGTGCAAAAGCAGCTGTTTTAGCACGTGAAGTGCCCTTTAAAGAAATGCAGACGATGGCTACTACCCTTAAGATTCCAGTAGAAGTCTTAGTGTATGGTGCTACTTGTATCCATCAATCAAAACGTCCTTTATTACAAAATTACTATCGCTTTACGAAACAAGATGAAGGAATCGACAGACAGCAGGGCCTTTTTTTATCCGAACCCAAAAAACCAGAAACACATTATTCGATTTTTGAAGATCAACATGGTACACATATTTTTGCCAATCATGATATCGCTCTAACGGGCGAATTACGTGATTTAGCTCAAGCAAGTTATGATACTTGGAAACTAGATGGGATTTATACACCAGGTGAAGCGTTTGTAGAAATCGTGAAAGCATATGATCAGGCACGTAAACAAATCGAACAAGGTGAATTCGCTGAAGAAGAAGCACAGATGTTAGAACAAATCATTCGTGCACACCATCCTAAAGAGCGGACACTAGATCAAGGTTTTTTCCATTTAGAACCAGACGCAATCAAATAAGGAAAGGGGAGTTTGACCATGCAAGTCAACACACCACTTAAACGTCCAGAAATTCTAGCACCTGCTGGAACATTAGAAAAATTAAAAACAGCGATTCACTACGGAGCGGATGCGGTCTACATTGGCGGTAATGCGTATGGCCTTCGTAGTCGCGCAGGGAACTTTACCTATGAACAAATGCAAGAAGGTGTCGCTTTTGCGAAAGCACACAATGCAAAAGTTTATGTCGCAGCCAATATGGTCACACATGAAGGCAATCAAGAAGGCGCGGGCGATTTTTTCCGTCAACTAAGAGATATCGGGATCTCAGCTGTTATCGTTTCCGATCCAGCCTTGATCGAGATTTGCGCAACTGAAGCACCAGGATTACCTATTCATTTATCCACACAGGCTTCAGCCACTAATGCAGAAACCTTAGAATTTTGGAAAGAAGAAGGTTTAGAGCGAATCGTTTTGGCGCGTGAAGTGTCGATGGCTGAAGTTGCTAAGATCCGTAAGCAAACAGATGTCGAGATCGAAGCCTTTATTCATGGCGCGATGTGTATTTCTTATTCTGGACGTTGTACGTTATCTAATCATATGTCGATGCGCGATGCTAATCGTGGGGGGTGTTCGCAATCTTGTCGTTGGAAATACGAATTGTATGATCTACCTTTTGGGACGGAACGTCGAAGTTTTACAAAAAACGGGGCGGTCGCAGAAGAGTTTTCGATGAGTGCAGTTGATATGTCGATGATCGAGCATATTCCAGATTTGATTCAAAATGGGGTCGATAGTTTCAAGATCGAAGGCCGAATGAAATCGATCCATTACGTGTCGACAGTCGCAAACGTGTATAAAGCAGCAGTTGATAGTTATATGGCGGATCCTGAGCATTATGTGTGTAAACAAGAGTGGATCGATGAATTATGGAAAGTGGCCCAACGTGAACTTGCTACAGGTTTTTATTATCAAGTACCGTCTGATGAAGAACAATTATTTGGTGAACGTCGTAAAATTCCACAATATAAATTTATCGGTGAAGTTTTAGCCTATGATGAAGAAACCAAGATTGCAACGATTCGACAACGCAATCTATTTGAGGTCGGCGATGAAATCGAATTTTATGGTCCAAACTTCCACCATTTTGAACAAACAGTGGTCGCTATGAAAAATGAAGAAGGCGAAATGATCGATCGGGCACCTAATCCGATGATGATCTTAACTATGGAAGTAAATGAACCAGTAAATGTCGGCGATATGATCCGCAAAAAAAAATAAGTTGAAAAATCTCCTGATCTAAGGGAGATTTTTTATTTGGAGTAGGCTTGCTTGACGGAAAAAATAGAACATGATAGCGTTAGTCACAAAGAAGATGAAGGAAGTGGCCAAATGAGTCAAGTATATGATTATATTGTTATCGGAGGCGGAAGTGGCGGTATCGCTTCAGCAAATCGTGCTGCGATGCATGGTGCTAAAGTATTATTAGTTGAACCTAATGAATTAGGTGGAACGTGTGTCAATGTTGGTTGTGTACCAAAAAAAGTTATGTGGCAAGCAAGTGATATTTTAGAAACAATCAAACGTGATGCAATCGATTATGGTATCGAAGCAAAAGTAGACTCATTTGATTTTAAAACGTTAGTCAAAAATCGTGAGGCCTATATCGAACGAATCCATGGATCTTATCAACGCGGTTTAGATCAAAATAAAGTGACTTTATTAAAAGGTTATGCACAGTTTGTGGATAACTCACATATTTCTGTGGATAATCAAATCTATGAAGGTAAACATATCCTGATTGCGACAGGTGGACATGCTAGTAAATTAGATATCCCAGGCGGCGAATTTGCGATTGACTCCAATGGTTTTTTTGCTCTAGAAGAATTACCGCAATCTGTTTTAGTGATCGGTGGCGGTTATATTGCGGCAGAACTAGCCGGTGTATTACATGGTCTAGGGAGCCAAGTAACTTGGGCTTATCGTAAAGAACGACCTTTGCGTAGTTTTGATGAAATGTTATCCACACAATTGATCGAGATCTATCAAGGAATGGGGATCGATACCCGTGCGTATCATGTACCTGAAAAAATCGAAAAAGTTAGCGATGGATATATCACGACTTTTGAAAATGGTAAAGAAGTACATGCACAAACAGTACTTTTTGCCGGTGGACGTAATCCGAATACGGCGCACTTAGGTTTGGAACATACAGATGTGACATTAAGTAAAAAAGGACATATCGAAGTTGATAAGTTTCAAGCAACAAAAGCCGAAACGATTTATTCAGTAGGCGATGTAACGGGAGCTGTAGAATTAACACCAGTAGCCATCGCTGCCGGTCGACGTTTATCTGAACGTTTATTCAATGATCAAACTTTGATGCACTTAGAGTATGAATTTATTCCAACTGTCGTCTTTACCCATCCAACAATTGCGACGATCGGTTTTTCAGAAGCCGATGCTATCTCAAGATATGGTCAAGATGCAATCAAAATCTATCATTCTAAATTTACACCGATGTATTTTGCACTAGGTGACTATCGTCAACCTTGTGAGATGAAATTAGTCTGCTTAGGTAAAGAAGAAAAAATTATTGGACTACATGCCATCGGACGCGGAGTAGATGAAATGTTACAAGGGTTTGCAGTAGCGATCAAAATGGGAGCTACAAAAGCTGACTTTGACAACACAGTAGCAATCCATCCAACAGGTGCTGAAGAATTTGTTACTATGCGCTAAGTTTTGTTATATGAAAAAAATAAGGGGATGACAGAAAGCTGTCATCCCCCTTTAAAAATCGTATACACGGCATTCCAGAAGTAGCTCCTTGGAAAAAAATAAGCCGCATCATGACCGAAATAGATAAATTCATTATCGGAATGATGCGGCTTATTTCTTAGAGCCGTTCACTTCTGTCGCAGTCTCAGTTTTAATTATGACGATTCAAAATGGTTTTCGTTAACGTGGTGAGCTGTGTTTTAGCAGGTGTTTCAGGCAAACTAGCAATTAATTTCAATGCCTTTTTAGTGTATTGTTCGGCATAGCTATAGGCTTGTTTTACACCATTTTGTTCTTGGACGATCTCCCAAATTTGTTGTTGATCTTCTATGGTCATCGCATTTTGTTTCATTAAAAGCGGCAAGAGGCGTTCGGGTGCTTGATTCAAACTAATAATCAACGGTAAAGAATATACACCTTGTTTCACATCATTTAAAACGGGTTTTCCAAGAACTTGTTCTTTTTGGGAATAATCTAAGCTGTCATCGATAATTTGAAATGCCATTCCAATGGCCATTCCGATATCACTAGCTTTTTTGGCAAAGCGTTCACTCGTACCACTTTCGATTGCGCCAATACCACAACTGAGGGCGAATAATTCTGCTGTTTTTCCTGAGATAGTCTCTAAATATTCTTCCACCGTAATGGTGTAATGGTAACGATGATCCATTTGACCAAGTTCACCATTTAAAATTTTTTCCATACTATTTGAATGTAGTTGAAGACTTTTTAAAGAAGAAGCGTAAGCGGACATTAGCTTAAAACAGGAAACAAATAAGTAATCACCGGCATAGACAGCTGTCGCATTTCCAAAATGAGCTCGGATACTTGAAGTTCCCCGTCTTACTTCCGCTTCATCGACAATATCATCATGAATCAAAGTTGCAGTATGAAGGAGTTCGATCGAAGCTGCGATCGCAATCGCTTTATCACGATTTTGGTCGGGACCAAATGTTGCAAAAAGCAATTGATAGGCAGGACGGAGTAATTTACCACCTGATTCGATCATTGTTAAAATTGCTTGTTCGACCTCTTTATTTGTTAACTTAATAGAAGATTCCATTAAGGTACGTGTAGCTTTTAGTTCTGTTTGAAGTGTGGGATACTCTGCCCACAAAGGATGAAGTTTCATCGGCTTGCTCCTTTGTTACGTTTGATCCGTAAACCAATGAGTATTGGTTTGCCGTTCGTAATCTTGTCGGAATTTTTTTAATGTTTCAACACGTTGTAATAAGAAATTTGCTGCGATCCCAATCGCGATCCCAGATAAGATACCAAGAAAAGATAAAACGGGTAGATAAAGCATTACAGTCCAAGATTTAGCGATCAAAGAGGCCATGACTAGCTGGCCGACGTTATGCATAAAGCCACCAGTGGCACTAATACCAACGATACTGACTCGTTTTGGACCTAGTTGTTTGACTAAAAGCATGCCAAAATAACTTAATAAGGCACCACTCATACTATATAAAAAGGTAGAAAGTGTCCCTCCCAGTAATGTAGTCAAAAATAATCTCAACCACAAGAGTAAAAAACTATCTCGTTTTGGCATAGTAAAAATAGCGATAATCGTAATTAAATTAGCAAGACCAAGTTTTGCTCCTGGAGCAAAACCAAAAGGGTAAGGGATCATATTTTCAAGAATCCCCAGGACTACACCTTGAGCTACAAGAAGCGAGATAAACATCAATTTGCGTAAACGAGAAGGGAACATAGGCAAGGCGATCAATAAATTAATTCGCCGTCGTCACCTCCTGTAGAAGATTGGATGTCGATCACTAATTTGTGCGGTAAACAGACGATCGATTCACCTTTTTTAGAGATCCAACCACGACGAACACAAATCAAGTCTCCACAATTCGTATCTTTAACGCGAATTTTACCATCGGCGACTTCGATCAAGTTATAATCTCCATCTTTATCTTTATACATATAGGTATAGCTTTTTTTATCATCCGATAGATCAAAGGTTTTGATTTCTTTACCATCTACTCGTAAAACGGCAATCGTTTGATTGGTGGCACTATCTGCATGACCTTGTTGGTAACCAAAAATGGCTAAAGGCAAAAAGGAGCACAGGATCAAAAAGAAAATAATGACAACGTCTAGTGGTTTCATTCGACTTTGTTTGATCAAGGTTTTTAGTTTCATGTTGGACTCCTTTCTTCATCTTTGTGTTTATCATATCATATCTTTAGAAAAAGGCTGGAGAAGTTTTTCCTCCCCAGCCTTTACGTTTATTTTTGTCCGTACATGGATCTTGGTGTTCCATACCACCATTTACCTAATGTTTTTTGTAACCATGGAATTACCCAACGATCTAATCCGACAGCACGACCAGAACCGTTCATTAAAGCAAATGCTACTGGTAAGAACCAGATATTTGTCCAATAGAACATTCCTGACATACAGAATGTTAAAACGAGTACAATCGTAGTTGCACTGAACAACCAAGTGAATAGACCTGCCATTAGAGCTAGTGCAATTCCGATTTCAACGAATACCATCATTTTTTGGAAGAACATCGCTACTTCCATATTTGGCATAATGAATTTCATGATACTCATAAACCAATCTGGTGATTTTTCAATGACAGCCATTGGTTGCTCGCCATAAGCATAGCTCAAACCAAAATGAGCCACTTGAGTTGCCGTTTCGGCCGTTGCTGTCGCACCGGCACCACTAGCCCCGCTTGTTGCTTCAGCTGCTTGAGAAGCTCCACTTGCGACATCAGCGACTGATTGATAATCCCAAGTCCAAGGGAACACGCTGTTTCCAGTAAACCAAGAACCTTCACCAAACCACGTGCCAGGTTTTAGCCATTGACCATCACCAACAATTTTTTTGAAAGCTTCAATGAACCAAACCAATCCATAAAATACACGAAGAGGAACAGACCATAATACATTCCCATAGCGTGAAGAGTGTCCGCGTGTGACATTGCGGTCATCTTTAATATGGAAGAATTCATGCATTAGATATTGGAACATATAATAACCAGAGCGGATATCAAAGAAATATTTCAAGTTCACAACATGCTTCATTACGATTGCTAAGAAACCACTTAAATGGATTTTATCAAATAAGTTCGCAACACCCCATTTAGAACCAATCGAAACCATAAATCCTTGATAATTCCCTTTGAATTTATGTTTTTCACTTCCTTTAACGGAAGCAACGATATTCGCTGCAGCAGTATGTCCCGTTTGTTCAGCTGCTTGCACGATTTGCGGTGTTGGTGTATTTGGAAACTCTTCATAATAGACTAAGTCACCAATGACATAGATATTTTTATCTTCGTAACCTTTTGCTTCCATATATTCATTTGCAATCAAGCGATTGCCTCGAGCAGCTTCTAGCCCAAAGTCAGCAGCATCTGAAGTTGCTTTGACACCAGCAGTCCAAATCAAAGTATGCGTTGGAATCACTGAACCATCTTTTAGTTTGATATGATCTTTTGCCACTTCAACGATTGGTGCATTTAATACAAGATCAACGTTTTTCTTTTTCAAGTAACGTTCAGCTTTGGCTGCATCGTTACGATCTAACATATTTAAAATCGTTGGCATTGCTTCGACCACTTTTAGATTGAATTCACTTGGATCTAATTTGTATTCTTTAGCTAAGCGATCTTTCCAATCGATTAATTCTCCGATCATTTCGATACCCGTAAATCCAGAACCACAAACAACGAACGTTAACATTGCTTTACGAACTGTTGCATCAGGCTCGATAGCCGCTTTCGCTACCGTTTTTTCGATATGTTCACGAATTTTGACGGCATTTTCAAATGACCATAACGTAAAGCCGTTTTCTTTCACACCCGGTGTGCCAAAATCATTTGGTTCGCCACCCATACCTAAAACTACATAATCAAAAGGATAATTGCCTAACTTGGTTTTCACGACTTTTTTTTCTTTGTCAATTGCGGTCACCGTATCAGTAACTAATTGTACATTTTTCTTACGTGCAAATAAACGCTGTAAATCATATTGGATTGCATCGGGCTCGACACGTCCACCGGCAACTTCATGAAGTTCAGTCATCATTGTATGATAAGAATGACGATCAATTAATGTAATGGCTACGTCTGGGTCTTTTTTGAATTTTTTAGCCATGAATTTAGTAGCAGCTACTCCGGCGTATCCGGCACCGACGACAACGATGTTCGTCTTAGTCATAATTTTTCTCTCTCCTTAAGTATTCAATTAGTAAAATATGCAGTATAATTGCTATTTTTCTATAGTATAAATTGTTTTTTTGTATTTGTCTAACAACTTTTATAATTTTTTCACAAATATGAGAAAAAGCTTATTTGTGAATATTGATTTTTGGAAACGATTGACAGGACAATGTAACCGTATTATAATGTTAAAGTAATCACAAACTATAAAAAATAACCAATTAAAGGGTGGGGAAAGAATGAAAACAAAAAAAATTGTTACAGGTCTCACGATGTTAGCACTATCTACCATCGCATTAGGTGCTTGTACCGCAGACAAAACAGATGATGCAAAAACAAGCAGCACAGCTAGCTCTTCTATGACGTCATCATCAACTACAAGTTCTTCAACAGCATCTTCTACTACTGAAGAAGCAAAAGGAATGGATTTAAAAGATGGTACGTATACATTGAAAGAAAAAAATGATAGCAATGGCTACCATGCGGAATTTAAAATCGTCGTTAAAGATGGAAAAATTACAGAATCTGATATGGACTACCTAGATAAAGATGGTAAGTCTAAAAAAGATGACACAGAATACAATGAAAAAATGACAGCTAAATCAGGAATTGGACCAAAAGAATATTTAGAACAATTCAATTCAGCATTAGTTTCTAAACAAGATCCAAGTTCAATCGATGTGGTTACTGGTGCAACACATAGCTTCCATGACTTCCAAAACTATGCACAACAATTGATCCAAGCTGCACGTATCGGGGATACAGATACAATCGAAATCGACAATGGTGCACCACTTAAAGATGGTACGTACACATTGAAAGAAAAAAATGACAGCAATGGCTATCATGCAGACTTCTCGATCGTTGTCAAAGATGGTAAGATCACAGAATCAAACTTTGACTATTTGGATAAAGACGGCAAGTCTAAGAAAGATGACACAGAATACAATGAAAAAATGGAAGCTAAATCAGGAATTGGACCAAAAGAATATATTGCAAAATTCAATGAAGAGTTAGTTTCTGAAATGAGTAAAGAAGATGGAAATCCAGGAAACATTGATGTCGTGACTGGTGCAACACATAGTTTCCATTCATTCGTATTGTATGCTGAACAATTGATCAATGCCGCTCAAAAAGGTGATACAAAAACAATTGAAGTCGACAACTACGTAGAAAGCAAATAGACCTTCTTTTAAAATAGTAAGATGAAAAAAACTTGATGTGGGCAACTGCGTCAAGTTTTTCTTCTGTTTTTAAGTAGCTTTAGTATAATAGAACACAAGACAATAGAAAGGAACGAAAAGCGATGAGAAAATCTTGGCTTATTTTAGGGTTAGCACTAATGACAGTCGGATTAAGTGCTTGTCAGACAAACGATCAAACAACAAGTAGCACCCAGACAAGCACAACGAGCCGAAAGTTACGATCAGAACCATATATGCAAGAAAAATTTCTTTTAGGTACATATGTAAAGATTCGCATCTATGATGAAGGAAAAGAAGACGTGCTTAAACCTGCTTTTGCACGTGTAGAAAAACTGGGAGATCAGATCACAATCAATCAAAGTGGTTCTGAGATCGATGCAATTAATGAAAAAGCGGGGATCGAACCAGTAAAAGTATCTGATGATATTTATGATCTTGTCAAACAAGCATACGATTATAGCGTGAAATCTGATGGTGGATTCAATCTCGTAATTGGAGCAATCACGCAATTATGGCGTATTGGTTTTGATGATGCACGCAAACCTGCGCAATCTGAGATCGATCAAGCACTAAAATTAGTTGATTATCACAAAGTAAAATTAAATGATCAAGATAAGACGGTCTATCTAGAAGAAAAAGGAATGATCATGGATCTTGGTGCGATCGCTAAAGGGTATATTACAGATGAAGTCGTAAAAGTATTGAAAGATAATGGTGTTACGACCGCAATCGTTGATTTAGGTGGAAATGTTTTTGTGCTAGGTAATAGCCCTAGAGGAGAAGACGAGCCTTGGACGATCGGTATCCAAGATCCTAATACGGCACGTGGTAATGTCTTAGGAACAGTAAAAGAATCAAACAAGACGGTAGTCACTTCAGGAATTTATGAACGCTACTTGGATGTAGATGGTCAACGTTACCACCATATTTTTGATACTAAAACGGGTTATCCTTATGATAATGACGTAGCTAGTGTGTCGGTAATCACGGATAAATCGATCGACGGCGATGGATTAACGACTGTAGCTTTTGATAAAGGTGTCAAAGAAGGATTGAAGTATATCGAAGAACAGACCCCAAAAGGTACTGACGCGATCTTCGTCACTAAAGAAGGTGTCGTCTATATTACAGATGGGATCAAAGATAATTTTGAATTAGGCGGCGATTCTGGTTTTAAGATGGGGAATCGAGCAGATCTAAAATAGGAGGAGAGAGATGCGACCGTTAACGTTACGCACCTTTTTAGAAGTCGTGGAAATCCAAACAAAAATCGCAAGTTTTTTCCCATTTATTATTGGTGTATTATTCGCTAGTACGTATTTCAAACAGTTCCATTTTGGATACACGTTATTCTTTTTTATTGGGATGTTGCTATTTGATATGACTACGACCGCAATCAACAATTACATGGATTATACGAAAGCGAAGTCTACTAGTTATAAATACGAACAAAATGTCATCGGCAGAGAGCAACTCGATCCTGTTACGATTCGCCATTTGATTTTTTTTATGATGGGATTATCAGCGATCGTTGGGTTTAGTTTGAGTATTTTGACAGGATGGTTTGTGTTTGTTTTTGGTGGATTGATGTGCTTGGTAGGTATTTTTTATACATTCGGACCACTTCCCTTATCGCGAATGCCTTTAGGAGAACTATTCAGTGGAGTGACGATGGGGCTAGGGATTTTTGCCATCGTTGTGTATTTAAATACGTTTACAGACCCGGTCTTTTTCTTATCTTTTCAATTTTCAACAGGAATATTCTCATTGAATGGAAATGTCTGGCAAATTTTAGCGATGATTTGGGCAGCCTTACAGTTGATGTTTACGATTGCCGATATCATGTTAGCTAATAACTTACGCGATTTTGAAACGGATATCGAAAACCAACGTTACACATTGGTCTATCATATCCAAAAAAAACCAGCGTTGCGCTTGTTTCAGCTTTTGATGTATAGCTGTTATCTAGTTATTTTGATTGGTTGGCCATTTGGCGTTTTTTCATGGGAACAACTTTTGGTCTTTTTGACCTTGCCGATTGTACACAAGCATTTGATGAACCACAAAAAACAAGTTGATCAACCACAAAGCTTTGGCTATGCTATCAAAAATATGATTTTATTCAATAGCGCATATGCCTTAACGTTTGTACTAACATTGATCTTACGTTAAAAAAAGGCTGTGACAGAAGTGGGCAGCTCTAAGAAATAAGCCGTATCATTCCGATAATAGATTCATCTATTTCGGTCATGATGCGGCTTATTTTCAAAGGAGCTACTTCTGGAACACCGTTTATTCTGATCTTTAGAGGCTGTGGCAGCATTTTGTCACAGCTTCTTTTTTCTTTAAAAATATTTTTCAATATGGGTCAGACTGATCTCACCTGAAGACAACTTGAATTGTTTAGTCGGTGTATCGACTACTAATTCTCCCGTTTCAGTGATTTCTCTTGCAATACCTGTATATTGAGTTTGTTGTTTAGTAAATGAAACTTCGCGATTTAAAACTAGCGATTTTTGACGATAGATTTTCATGTAGCTTTGATCTGGAAGACTATCAAGTAACTCGAAAAAGTTTTTCCAAACCAGTTGGATCAACTGATTACGAGTAGTTGTCGCTGTTTGATTGTTAAAGATTGAACGCGCTTTTTGCGCGATTTCTTTGGGAAAATCAGCTGGATCAATCGAAAAATTGATGCCGATCCCAATTGTGACACTGCTGATTTGTCCAGTTTCAATGTCGCTAGTAGCTTCGGATAAAATCCCACAAATTTTTTTGCCATCTAGATAAATATCGTTGACCCACTTGATTTCACAAGACACTCCAGCCAATTCATCGATGGCCAGTGCTAAAGCTACAGCCGCAAGTAACGTATACTGAGGCAATTCTTCAAATGTTTGATGCGGCTCGATCAATAGGCTCATATAAATTTGGCCTTCAGGAGAAAAGAAGGGACGATTAAAGCGTCCGTGACCACCATCTTGAGCTTCTGAAACAAATAGCGCTGGTGTTTGAACATGTGAAAGTAAGCCGTTTTTGGCATCGTTCATCGTGGAATCAGTCGATTTTTTCAAGTAGATTTGTGTACTAGGCAATGCCTCACAGCTCATTTCATTTGGCTCTAAAACATCCGACTGTCTATAAAGATAGCCGGTTTTTAAATGTTCGAAGCGATAGCCTTCTTTTTCTAGCTCACGAATCGCTTTCCAAATCGAAGTGCGTGATAGATCAAGTAACTGGGCAAGCTTTTCTCCCGAAAAGACAGTATCGGGTGCTTGTTTCATCACTTCTAAGATTTTGGTTTTTGTACTCACATGACTCATCCTTTTTTGTATAGTTGTTTCATAGTATAAAGAAGTCTGGAGTGGCTGTCTATTGTAGGAAATAATCAAGATGAAAAGACAATAGTTTTTCCTTGACTTTTTCTGAAAATATCTGTATAGTTAATAGAGCAAAAACTATCGCAAGTGCAGGGAGCAGAAACGATCTATTGTCCGTTTCGGCCGTAGGATAAGGAGCAAAAGTAGAAAACTTCATTTAACGAAGGGAATCTATTTTTGGTTTTTTTTTGTCCTAAACCCGTAAAAAATGTTCTTTGTCACTAAATTTTAATTTTTGTAATAAAAATGTAAAATTTATGATAGCTATTTTGAAAGAAATTTTAGAGGGGTGAAGAGCTTGGCTGGACACGTAGTAAAATACGGAAAGCACCGCGAACGTAGAAGTTTCGCACGGATCAGTGAAGTATTGGAATTACCGAATTTGATTGAGATTCAAACTGACTCTTATCAATGGTTTTTAGATGAAGGATTAAGAGAAA
This sequence comes from uncultured Enterococcus sp., assembly GCF_913775425.1. GTDB lineage: Bacteria > Bacillota > Bacilli > Lactobacillales > Enterococcaceae > Enterococcus_G. Next base: position 13,228 of record NZ_CAJYIS010000066.1, on the reverse strand, counting down.
TGTTTGAAGACATTTTGCCGATTGATGATTTTAATGGAAACTTATCACTTGAATTTGTCGACTATGAATTGAAAACACCGAAATATACGGTGGAAGAAGCACGCGCACATGATGCAAACTACTCTGCACCTTTACACGTAACGTTACGTTTAACAAACCGTGAAACAGGCGAGATCAAAGCTCAAGAAGTATTCTTTGGCGATTTCCCGTTAATGACAGAGCAAGGAACATTCATCATCAATGGTGCGGAACGTGTTATCGTTTCTCAATTGGTTCGTTCTCCGGGAGTTTATTTCCACGGAAAAGTAGATAAAAATGGTAAAGAAGGTTTTGGATCAACTGTGATCCCTAACCGTGGCGCATGGTTAGAGATGGAAACAGATGCCAAAGATATTTCATATGTACGTATCGACCGTACACGTAAAATTCCTTTGACAGTATTGGTTCGTGCATTAGGTTTTGGTTCTGACGATACGATTTTTGAGATTTTTGGTGAAAGTGAGTCTTTACGTAACACGATCGAAAAAGATTTACACAAAAATGCAAGTGATTCTCGTACTGAAGAAGGACTAAAAGATGTTTATGAACGTCTACGTCCAGGTGAGCCAAAAACTGCGGATAGTTCTCGTAACTTGCTAAATGCCCGTTTCTTTGACCCACGTCGTTATGATTTAGCAGCTGTTGGTCGTTATAAAGTGAACAAGAAACTAGACCTACGCACACGCTTACTAAACTTAACTTTAGCAGAAACCTTAGTTGATCCTGAAACAGGTGAGATCTTAGTTGAAAAAGGAACTGTGATCACACATCAAATCATGGATGAATTTTTAGGTGAGCAATTAGTCAATGGTTTAAACGCAGTAACGTACTATCCTTCAGAAGATGGTGTTGTGACTGATCCAATGACAGTTCAAGTCATCAAAGTCTTTTCACCACTAGATCCTGAGCGTGAAGTGACAGTGATCGGTAATGGTTATCCAACAGACGAAGTACGCACAGTACGTCCTGCAGATATCATTGCCTCAATGAGCTATTTCTTCAACTTAATGGAAAATATCGGAAACGTAGATGACATCGATCACCTAGGAAACCGTCGTATCCGTTCAGTTGGTGAATTATTACAAAACCAATTTAGAATCGGTTTAGCCCGTATGGAACGTGTAGTACGTGAACGTATGTCGATCCAAGACACGGAAACACTAACACCACAACAATTAATCAATATTCGTCCAGTAGTGGCAAGTATCAAAGAATTCTTTGGTTCTTCTCAGTTGTCACAGTTCATGGATCAAACCAATCCGTTAGGTGAGTTGACACACAAACGTCGTCTATCAGCCTTAGGACCTGGTGGATTGACTCGTGACCGCGCTGGTTATGAAGTCCGAGACGTACATTATTCTCACTATGGGCGTATGTGTCCGATTGAAACACCTGAGGGACCAAATATCGGGTTAATCAATAGTTTGGCTTCATACGCGAAAGTTAATAAATATGGATTTATTGAGACACCTTACCGTCGTGTAGACCGTGAAACAGGTCGTGTAACGGATCAAATCGATTATTTAACAGCAGACATCGAGGATCATTATGTTGTAGCCCAAGCGAACAGTCTTTTAAATGAAGATGGTACGTTTACAAACGATGTCGTAATGGCTCGTGCAACAAGTGAAAACTTAGAGATCTCAATTGATAAAATCGATTATATGGATGTATCACCTAAACAAGTAGTTGCCGTTGCGACAGCATGTATTCCTTTCTTGGAAAACGATGACTCCAACCGTGCCTTGATGGGTGCCAACATGCAGCGTCAAGCTGTTCCATTGATCAATCCTAAATCTCCATGGGTCGGAACTGGTATGGAATACAAATCAGCGCATGACTCAGGTGCTGCTTTACTATGTAAACATGATGGAATCGTTGAATACGTGGATGCGAAAGAAATTCGTGTTCGTCGTGACAATGGTACTTTAGATACGTACTCAGTAACAAAATTCCGTCGTTCAAACTCAGGTACAAGTTATAACCAACGTCCACTTGTTTCTTTACATGAAAAAGTAGAAGCTGGGGATACATTAGCTGACGGACCATCGATGGAAAACGGTGAAATGGCATTAGGTCAAAACGTTCTTGTAGCCTTCATGACTTGGGAAGGGTATAACTACGAGGATGCGGTTATCATGAGTCGTCGTCTTGTGAAAGATGATGTCTATACTTCAGTCCATATTGAAGAATATGAATCAGAAGCACGTGATACAAAATTAGGACCTGAAGAAATCACTCGCGAGATTCCAAACGTTGGTGAAGACGCCTTGAAACACTTAGACGAAATGGGGATTATCCGCATTGGTGCTGAAGTAAAAGATGGCGATCTATTAGTTGGGAAAGTCACTCCTAAAGGGGTAACTGAACTTTCAGCTGAAGAACGCTTGTTGCATGCGATCTTTGGTGAAAAAGCGCGTGAAGTACGCGATACATCATTACGTGTTCCTCACGGTGGTGGCGGGATCATCCATGATGTGAAGATCTTTACCCGTGAAGCTGGCGATGAATTATCACCAGGTGTCAATATGCTAGTTCGTGTTTATATCGTTCAAAAACGTAAAATTCACGAAGGAGATAAAATGGCCGGACGTCACGGAAATAAAGGGGTAGTTTCACGCATCATGCCTGAAGAAGATATGCCTTTCTTACCAGACGGTACACCAGTCGATATCATGTTGAACCCACTTGGGGTACCATCACGGATGAATATCGGACAAGTATTAGAATTGCATTTAGGAATGGCTGCCCGTCAATTAGGTATCCACGTAGCAACTCCAGTATTTGATGGTGCATCAGATGAGGACGTATGGGAAACTGTACGTGAAGCGGGTATGGCTCGTGACGCGAAAACAGTTCTTTATGATGGACGCTCAGGTGAACCATTCGATGGACGTATTTCAGTCGGTGTCATGTATATGATCAAATTGGCCCACATGGTTGATGACAAATTACATGCTCGTTCGATCGGACCTTACTCATTAGTAACGCAACAACCACTTGGAGGGAAAGCTCAATTTGGTGGACAACGTTTTGGTGAGATGGAGGTATGGGCACTTGAAGCTTACGGTGCGGCATATACTTTACAAGAAATCTTAACGTACAAATCCGATGACGTGGTTGGTCGTGTGAAAACATACGAAGCGATCGTTAAAGGTGAACCAATTCCAAAACCTGGTGTTCCAGAATCATTCCGCGTATTAGTAAAAGAATTACAATCATTAGGACTTGATATGCGCGTATTAGATATCGAAGATCAAGAAATCGAATTGCGTGACATGGACGATGAAGATGATGATTTACTAACTGTGGATGCGTTGACAAAATACGCTGAACAACAAAGTGCAAAAGATGCACAACATCAAAAACCAACTGTCTTACCTCGTGATGAAGAAGCAGTAAAAAACCCGTTAGATTAAAAAGTAGTCACTTTGCTTAGCAAAGTGACCTACTTGTTTGATTCAGCCGTGAAATGAAATGGAGGGAACCCCTTTTGATCGATGTAAATAAATTCGAAAGTATGCAAATCGGTTTAGCTTCTCCAGAAAAAATCAGAAGCTGGTCTTATGGTGAAGTAAAAAAACCTGAGACTATTAACTATCGTACTTTAAAACCTGAACGTGAAGGTCTATTCGACGAGCGTATTTTTGGTCCTACAAAAGATTGGGAATGTGCTTGTGGAAAATACAAACGTATCCGTTATAAAGGAATCGTTTGTGACCGTTGTGGCGTAGAAGTCACTCGTTCAAAAGTTCGTCGTGAACGTATGGGTCACATCGAACTAGCAGCACCTGTTTCACATATCTGGTACTTTAAAGGAATTCCTTCACGTATGGGTCTTGTATTAGACATGAGCCCTCGTGCCTTAGAAGAAGTCATTTATTTTGCCTCATATGTTGTAATCGATGCTGGAAATACTAGCTTAGAGAAAAAACAATTATTGACTGAACGCGAATACCGCGAAAAACGTGCACAATATGGTCAAGAATTCAATGCTGCGATGGGTGCTGAAGCAATCCGTCAATTGTTGGAAACTGTTGATCTTGATGGTGAAGTTGTTGAATTAAAAGAAGAATTGAAAACTGCTTCAGGTCAAAAACGGACACGTGCGATTCGTCGTCTAGATATTTTAGAAGCTTTCCGTGCTTCTGGTAACAAACCAAGTTGGATGGTAATGGATGTTATTCCTGTTATTCCTCCAGATCTACGTCCGATGGTTCAATTAGAAGGTGGTCGTTTTGCGACTTCTGATTTAAATGATCTATACCGTCGTGTGATCAACCGTAACAATCGTTTGAAACGTTTATTAGACTTAAACGCGCCAAATATCATTGTTCAAAATGAAAAACGCATGTTGCAAGAAGCTGTTGACGCGTTGATCGATAATGGTCGTCGTGGCCGTCCAGTGACTGGACCAGGTAACCGTCCATTGAAATCTCTTTCTCATATGTTGAAAGGGAAACAAGGTCGTTTCCGTCAAAACTTACTTGGTAAACGTGTCGATTACTCTGGTCGTTCAGTAATCGTAGTAGGACCATTCTTAAAAATGTATCAATGTGGATTACCTAAAGAAATGGCAATCGAGTTATTTAAACCATTTGTGATGCGCGAGTTAGTTCAACGCGAACTTGCATCAAACATCAAAAACGCAAAACGTAAGATCGAACGCCAAGAAGATGAAGTTTGGGACGTTTTAGAAGACGTCATCAGAGAGCATCCAGTACTGTTGAACCGGGCACCTACGCTTCACCGTTTAGGTATCCAAGCCTTTGAACCAGTTTTAGTTGAAGGTCGTGCGATCCGCTTGCATCCACTTGTTTGTGAAGCGTACAATGCCGATTTCGATGGAGACCAAATGGCCGTTCACGTACCATTAAATGAAGAAGCACAAGCAGAAGCGCGTATGTTGATGCTTGCGGCTCAAAATATCTTGAACCCTAAAGATGGTAAACCAGTTGTAACGCCTTCTCAGGATATGGTATTAGGAAACTATTACTTAACAATGGAAGAATCTAATCGCGAAGGCGAAGGCATGATCTTCCGTGATATGGATGAAGCAGTGACTGCATGGCGCAATGGCTACGTGCATTTACATTCACGTATTGCTGTAAATCCTAAAACTTTAGGTGACAAACCATTTACTGAAGAACAACGCAATAAATTAATGGTAACTACTGTTGGTAAGATTATCTTTAACTCAATCATGCCACCAGAATTCCCTTATTTAAATGAACCGACTGATTTCAACTTGACAGTCCAAACACCTGACAAATACTTTGTCGGTGCTGGATCAGATATCCCAACGTTTATCAAAGAACAAGAACTTGTGGGACCATTCAAGAAGAAAAATCTAGGAAATATCATCGCTGAAGTCTTCAAACGTTTTAAAGTAACCGAAACGTCTCACATGCTTGACCGTATGAAAGACTTAGGATACAAACATTCTACAACTGCTGGGATCACAGTAGGGATTGCGGATATCATGGTCTTACATGAGAAGCAAGAAATTATTGAAGAAGCCCATCATCAAGTAGAAGTGATTACGAAACAATTCCGTCGTGGTTTGATTACAGACGATGAACGTTATGAACGCGTAATTGCGGTTTGGAATGGCGCTAAAGATCAAATCCAACAAAAACTGATGGAATCTTTAGATGCGAAAAATCCAATCTTTATGATGTCAGATTCTGGAGCCCGTGGTAACATCTCCAACTTTACTCAGCTTGCTGGTATGCGTGGATTGATGGCCGCTCCGAATGGTCGAATCATGGAGTTACCGATCATCTCAAACTTCCGTGAAGGACTAACTGTCTTAGAGATGTTTATCTCTACCCATGGAGCTCGTAAAGGAATGACCGATACTGCCTTGAAGACTGCCGATTCAGGTTACTTGACTCGTCGTCTAGTAGACGTTGCTCAAGATGTGATCATCCGTGAAGACGATTGTGGAACTGATCGTGGTTTAGATATTCGTGCGATTACTGAAGGTAACGAAATCATCGAATCACTAGAAGAGCGTTTAATTGGTCGTTACACACGTAAAGCTGTTTTAGATCCTGAAACAGGTGCGATTATCGTGGGTACAAACGAATTAATCACTGAAGATCTTGCAAAACAAATCATCGAAGCAGGAATCGAAATGGTATCGATCCGTTCGGTATTTACATGTAATACAAAACACGGTGTATGTAAACATTGTTATGGTCGTAACTTAGCGACTGGTGCTCAAGTTGAAGTTGGTGAAGCAGTTGGAACGATCGCTGCCCAATCAATCGGTGAACCTGGTACACAGTTAACAATGCGTACATTCCATACCGGTGGGGTTGCCGGAGACGATATTACTCAAGGGCTTCCTCGTGTCCAAGAAATCTTTGAAGCACGTAATCCTAAAGGGCAAGCGGTCATCACTGAAGTTACTGGTGATGTAATCGACATCTCTGAAGATTCTGCTACACGTACAAAAGAAGTAACGATCAAAGGTCAAACAGATACTCGTACGTATACTGTACCATTTACAGCACGTATGAAAGTAGTGGAAGGCGACATGATTCATCGTGGTGCACCACTTACTGAAGGTTCGATCGATCCAAAACAATTGTTACAAGTTCGTGATGTATTATCAGTTGAAAATTATCTATTGCGTGAAGTACAACGTGTATACCGTATGCAAGGGGTAGAAATCGGCGATAAACATATCGAAGTAATGGTTCGTCAAATGTTACGTAAAGTTCGCGTGATGGATCCAGGTGATACAGATATCTTACCAGGAACATTATTAGATATCGCTGACTTTAAAGATCGTAACTACGAAACATTAGTAGCAGGTGGCGTACCAGCCACTGCACGTCCAGTGTTACTAGGAATTACCAAAGCATCATTAGAAACAAACAGTTTCTTATCTGCTGCGTCATTCCAAGAAACAACTCGTGTATTAACAGATGCTGCGATCCGTGGTAAAAAAGATCCATTACTTGGATTGAAAGAAAATGTTATCATCGGGAAAATTATTCCTGCTGGTACTGGTATGGCTCGTTACCGTAACATGGAGCCAAAAGAAGTATCAGTCGTAAGCGAAAATGTCTACAGTATCTCTGATATTGAAGCACAAATGGCTGTCGAAGATGCATTGGCAAACAATCAAGAAGTATAATCAAAAATGAAGCTGTGTCAGAAATGGACAGCTAAATGAAATAAGCCGAATAATTCCGATAATAGCTTTGTCTATTTCGGTTATTATTCGGCTTTTTTTGAAACTACTATTTCGGGTATGCTGTTTATTTGATTTTTGGGTGATGTGACAGATTTTTGTCACATCACCTTTTTTATGTGGAACGAGTCGTAGGGGATTGTTTTGCGATACGTCTGATCAACGTTTCAAAAGAATCGATAGAGCCTTCAGGTTGATGTACACGTTTACGATAAGTAGTCGGAGCTTCATTAGTATAGCGATGAAAAGCACGACTAAATGAAACCAAACTAGAGAACCCGACAGCTTCACTGATGCTTTCAACACTTTGATCGGTATTGATTAGTAAAAAAGCAGCTTGATTGATCCGAATACTCATCAACCATTGTTGGATCGTCATATTCATCTCTTTTTTGAATTGACGTGAAAGATGACTACGATTGACAGCTAGAGTTGCAGCCAATTGTTGGATTGAGATCGTTTGATACTCTTCTTTGATCAATTGGATCACTTGTAAGATCAGTGGAGACACTTTTTGAGCAATATTCGGCTCAGAATTGACCGCATCTTGTACAAAGAGAGCTAAAAAGCGATAGGTCAGTTCGGTGAGCTTCAATTCTTGGATCAAGTCACTATGATCTAATTCTAAACATGCTTGGATCGTACTGATATAAGGTGTGATATTTGTCGTTGAAGCGACATAGTAATCTCGTTCTAAACAGCTTTTCGTGATGATCTGATCTGCAGTCACACCGCTAAAGGCTAGCCAAATATAGCTCCAAGGATCTTTGATCGAGGAACTGTAGAAAGTAGTGTCATGAGGTCGGATCAGAAAAAAATCGCCTTTTTTAAGACTATATTGTTTATTTTTGACGGTATACATTCCTTCACCATCTAACACTAAATGTAAAATATATAGATCACGTACAGCTGGACCAAATGAATGATGATCTAGTGTTTTGGAAAAACCACAAAATTCAAATTGCAAAGAAGCTTGGATCGTTCGTTGTGGTAAAACTGAAAAAATCGCTTGTTCCATAAAATCACCTCTCTGCTTACTTTAGCATAATATGCAACATTTTGTTAAATAAGTGCGACAAAAACATAAGGAAAACGTTTTATTAACTGCTATACTAGGTTTATGAAAGCGTTAAATATTTTTTAAGAGGGATGATGGATTATGGGGAAAAAACTAGGTCAACGAATTAGTTATGCTTTTGGTGCTTTTGGTCATGATGTATTTTATGTAACACTAAGTACGTATTTTATGTTGTTTGTCACCAGTTCGATGTTTGCCAATACAGATAAAGCTACAGCAGCAAAATTGATTGGGATCGTCACTACTTTGGTCGTGGGGATTCGTTTAGTCGAGATTTTATTTGATCCAATCATTGGGGGAGTCATCGACAATACGAGAACCAAATATGGTAAATTTAAACCATGGCTAGTTGTTGGTGGTGTGATGAGTTCATTACTATTGATTCCATTATTTACGAACTTTTTTGGTTTACCAGAAACGAACCCGGTATTATTTGTAATATTATTTGGTATTTGTTTTATCTTATTAGATTCATTTTATTCATTTAAAGATATCGCGTTTTGGTCAATGATCCCGGCTTTGAGTACAGAAACAAAAGAGCGTGAGAATTTGGCAACATTTGCTCGTTTTGGTTCATCGCTAGGTGCTAATGGAACGACTTTAGTAGTGGTACCGATTACAATTTTCTTTACGTATTTGATGACTGGCCAAAAAGGTGAGCAAGGAGCTTCTGGTTGGTTTTGGTTTGGAATCATCGTTGCCATCGTTGCTGCAGGAAGTGCGATCATTACAGCTTTAAACACTAAAGAAAATGATAGCGTTATCCGTCAACAAACTGAAAAAGTAACGATGCGCACAGTATTTAAAGCGATTGCACAAAATGATCAGTTGATGTGGTTATCATTATCATACATTGCGTATGCGATCGCGAATGTCGCGACGACGGCTGTATTGTTATTGTACTTTAAATTTGTTTATGGTGATGCTTCAGCATTTTGGTTAGTAGGATTCGTAGCAGCAGCGCTAGGCATTATCGCAGTACCGCTATTTCCAACCTTAACTCGTTTGATTTCTAGACGATATGTGTATTTGATCGGACTTGCGGTGATGGCATCGTCTTATATTTTCTTTAGTATTGCAGGTCAACACTTAGGTTTGATCTTAGTCGGCTTGATTTTATTTTATTTCCCACAACAATTGATCTTTTTGTCCGCATTGATGACGATTACGGATGCTGTTGAATATGGTCAATGGAAAAATGGGGTACGGAATGAAGCTGTTACCTTATCGATTCGTCCATTATTAGACAAAATCGCTGGTGCATTATCTAACGGGATCGTAGGAATTGTAGCGATCGCAGCCGGCATGACAGGTAACGCTACGTTCCAAGAAATCACGACGAAAGATGTTACCGTCTTTAAGATTTATGCGTTTTATTTACCCGCAGCTTTAATGATTCTCTCAGGTTTAGTGTTTGCCTTTAAAGTAACGCTAACTGAGAAAAAACATAAAAAAATTGTAGCAGAACTAGAAGCAGAGTTTACCGCTCAGCAAGCAGTTTCTTCTGCAAGCTAAAAAAGAAAGTAGGTAGTGGAATGAATCCATCGATTGAATGGTTAGATCAACCAGAAATATTTCGTGTTGGACGTTTGGATGCACATAGTGATCATATAAACTACAGCTCAAAAGACATGTATGAGCAAAAGCGATCACGTGTACAAAATTTAGATGGTATTTGGGATTTTTGTTATAGTCAAAACCCTCAAGTTCGTCCTAAAGATTTTTATCAGACGGACTTTGATGGTTCTAGTTTTGATACGATTCGTGTTCCGCAACATATCGAATTTTCTGACTACGATACGTTACACTATATCAATACGATGTATCCGTGGGAAGGGAAACGTTATCGTCGCCCAGATCAAACGCAAGGGATGTTTAGCCAAGATCCAGAAAATCCAGTGGGCTCGTATCGCTTGACCTTTGATCTAGAAGAAGCACTACTTGATCGTCCAGTAAGGATTCGATTTAACGGTGTAGAGCAAGCGATGTATATTTGGTTAAATGGGGAATTTATCGGTTATGCAGAAGACAGTTTCACACCTTCAGAATTTGATTTGACACCATTTTTAAAAGCGAATGATAATTTATTAGCTGTCGAAGTATATAAACGAAGCACAGCTGCTTTTTTAGAAGATCAAGATTTCTTTCGTTTTTTTGGGATCTTTCGTTCGGTCGAATTGATTGGTGAAAACCCTATTCATTTGGAAGATATCACAGTAAAGCCTAAGGTGAATAGTCAAGAAAAAACAGGAAAAGTAGCGATCGAATTAAAAGTATTACGCGATGAAGGAGCGTGTTATCGTTATACTGTACAAAAAGATGGACACGAGCTGTTACAAAAGACGTCGAGTGAGAAAATGATCGAATTCGAACTTTCTGATATTTTATTATGGGATGTCACTACACCAGAGTGTTATCAAGTGATTGTTGAGATCTTAAAAGACGATAAAGTCATTTCGTATACACCTGTAACGTTTGGTTTTCGTGAATTGGTCTTAAACGATAAGGTCATGTATTTAAATGGTCGACGTTTGAAATTAAATGGCGTCAATCGTCATGAATGGAATGCGAAAAGTGGTCGCGTCATTACAGATGAAGATGAACAGTTCGATATTGAGTTTATGAAGGAAAATGCTATTAATGCCGTTCGTACATCACACTATCCGAATCGTTTATCGTTTTACGATCGTTGTGATCATGCAGGAATCTATATGATGGCTGAAACTAACTTAGAAACCCATGGTTCTTGGCAAAAAATGGGCGCGATCGAACCGTCTTGGAATGTTCCTGGTGATTATCCAGTATGGCGTGAAGTGACGTTGGATCGAGCGATTTCCAATTATGAATGGTTTAAAAACCATCCATCGATCTTATTTTGGTCACTAGGAAATGAATCTTTCGTCGGCGAAACATTAAAAGAGATGAATGCATATTATAAAAAAGTCGACTCATCTCGTTTGGTTCATTATGAAGGCGTATTTTATGATGAGGCGATGAAACCTTTCATTTCAGATATGGAAAGTCGTATGTATGCTTCGCCCAAAGAAATCCGTACCTATTTTAAACAAGATGGACAAAAACCGTTTATCTTGTGTGAGTTTATGCATAATATGGGAAATTCTTTAGGTGGACTAAAAGAATATATGGAATTGTATGATGAATTTGAATCTTATCAAGGTGGTTTTATTTGGGACTATATCGATCAAGCAATTTTACGTAAAGATCCGTTGACTGGACAAGAAGTATTACGTTATGGTGGCGATTTTGATGATCGTCCATCAGATTATGAATTTTCTGGTAATGGATTATTGTTTGCCACACGTCAGGCCAAACCATCAATTCAGGAGGTAGCTTATTATTATGAAAAATACCGCTAAATTAGCTGTCGTCTATGGCGATGTCGTGTTAGGTGTTCATGGTGAAGAGTTTAGCTATTTATTTTCACATGTAGCCGGTGGATTAGAGTCAGTTAAGGTCAAGCAGCGCGAGTGGCTGTATCGTCCAATCAAGCCGACTTATTGGCGAGCATTGACGGACAACGATCGTGGAAGTCAATTTCATTTGAAATCTGGCATGTGGTTAAGTGCAGATCACTTTACTCAATGTACCGCAATTCAGGTTGTTGTGGATCAACAAGATCAAACAGCAGTAGCGATCGCACCCGCAAACAATCAATTTCAAACGACTCAAAAAGCCGAAACAGTAGCAATCACGTATACGTATGAAACGATCACTGTACCAAAAACTACCACGGATATCACATATACTGTAGGCGTGGAAGGTACGATCAAAGTGACTGCGCGATATCACGGACAGGCTGATCTTCCTGAATTACCTGTTTTTGGAATACGCATGATCATGCCTACTTTGGCTACTGGATTTACGTATGATGGACTTTCTGGTGAGACGTATCCAGATCGCAAACAAGGTGGAAAGCCTGGGGAATACCATGTAGAAGGTCTGCCAGTAGCACCGTATCTTGTGCCTCAAGACTCAGGCATGCATATGGAGACCAACTGGGTCAAAGTAACACGTGATACACAATTAGACAATCGTCACGTACCTTATCATGAAAGTCACTTGCGCGTAAATGCCTTAGATAAACCCTTTCACTTTTCGTGTGTACCGTATACACCTTTAGAATTAGAAAGTGCGACCCATCAAGAGGAATTGCCGCTGGCTAGACGTACCGTATTATCTATTTATAGTGCGGTTCGTGGTGTTGGTGGTATCGATAGTTGGGGAAGCGATGTGTTACCGGATTATCGGGTATCCGCACAAGAAGATCATCTGTTAGAAGTCGAACTTTCATTTGAGTGAAGTAGCTTATCTAGACTTTTTAGAGTGTGCATGTTAGACTGGTTTGAGGATTATCCGTGTAAATCAGTGTGAGATGAATCAAATAGCGTCACGCTGTAGACATTTTGTCTACAGCGTTTTTGGTTCTGTACATGAAGAAGGGAAAGAAAAATGCTTAGTTTAATTGATATTACGCAACAATTTGGAGATAAAATTTTATATGAACAACTTAATTTGCAAGTCAATAAAGGGGAACATGTCGGGCTCATCGGACAAAATGGTGCTGGAAAATCGACGTTGATCAAGATCATTACAGGCGAATTATTACCAGATAATGGGCAAGTCACGATGCCTAAAAATTGTCACATGGGCTATTTAGATCAATACGTTGAAGTGGATGAAGCGTTAACGATCTTTGAATTTTTGAAAACAGCTTTTCAAAAAGAATTAGATATGGAAGCGCAAATAACTGCAGCCTATACTGAATATGCTGAAACGATGGACGATAAATTACTAGAGCGTGCTGGAAAATTGCAAACGCAGCTTGACCAAGGTGATTTTTACCAAATGGATACGTTGATCCAAGAGATGGCAAGTGGTCTAGG
>NZ_CAJYIS010000065.1 GCF_913775425.1 uncultured Enterococcus sp. | reverse complement strand
ACCGTTTGGCGCAGTGCATCGACTTGCGCATTGAATTCATCGATTTTTTGGATCCATTTTGGTTTTCGCAAAATTTGCTTAGCTAATTTCGTGTTCCATGCTTGAATTGTTTGACTAAATGTCAAAAGCAGTAAGAGTGCTACAATACTTAACGTCACGATACAACCTAATAAAACGAACCAAAAAGCTTTTGACTGTGTTTTATATAATGTAGCCCCAAAAAGTAGCAAAGAAAAAACAGCATAAACCACTAATGTCAATTTATATAGCATTAGCCGAAACATCGCCAATCCAACACTTTCCGAATACGAAATCTTTTTTTTATGGTAAAAAGCGACTTCTGAGATGAAGGTTCCAGCCCCAAACGTTACGACACGGTAAAAGGCGACATACAAACTAGTAAATATCCCGTCCACCACAGAAAAATGAGGTCGGCGAATGATCTGCTTGATCAATACGCCTTCAATCAGTTGATACGCCAGACCTAGAACAATCAATCCAATGACTAGCGCTAACTTTGTATGTAGTAATTCTTCAACGATCGAGGCAAAAGATTGCCGCACTAAGTAGACCAAGATAGCTAAGATCAAACATAAAAATACACTATTTAGAATTAATTTGATCGTTGTTTTTTTCATAAATACTCCTTTTTCAACCAGTAGATACATAAAATCACAAGAACACCGATACTATAACAAATCAAAAAACGAGGTTTGCGTGTTTTGTGATGAAAAAGAGTTCGCCCACAAAGGCCACCTAGTCCGCCTCCTAATAACCCAATGATCAGTAAGGTACGTTCTGAAATACGATAACGATGGTGTTTAGCTTGTCGTTTGTCATATCCCATTAAGAAAAAGAGCCAACCATTCATCACCAGAACATATAAGCTGATCATACGGTTTGATCTGATGCCACTAAAACACGCATCCCTTGTTTCACTACTTTGATGGTCACCGGCAGATCATCAGTTGGATCACCATCTGTTCGAGTTCGAACCTGGTTTTTTTGCGATGTAATCGTTACCTGATCGGTCGAAAAATAATCGATTTCTTGAATTTCTGCTAATTTACCAGCAATCACTTTAGGTAAAATACGTATCGTTTGCCATAAATTGATTCGTTTTAAAATCGTAATGTGCATCTGGCCGTCATCAGGAGCTGCTGATTCATCAAAATGGACATAGCCACCAGCAGAATTGGTCATGGTGATCGTGACTAACGAAGATTTTCCTGCCCAACGTTTTGTTGGCGTTTCGATGGTTAGTGGATAACGCTTCTTTTTGCGTAATAGTCTGAAAAACCGTTTCATAAATGCAAGTGGACCATACGCCTGTTTTTCTTTTTGACTAACACGAGCTGCTGTATCTGCTAGTAAACCGATCGTAAGTGTAGAGATGATGACCTCTTTGTCATTGATCACACCATAATCGACACCTTTAGGCCTGCCATGAGCGATAATAGGAAAGACTTCTTGTGGTTTTAGCGGCAGATTTAATGAGCGAGCAAAATTGTTGACCGTCCCACCTGGAATGATTCCGACCGTATATTGTTCCATTTGTGAACGAAACGTATTGACCAAATGATGGAGTGTCCCATCGCCTCCGATAAATACAAGCCGTGTGACATCATGTTTGGTTGCAAATGCACGTAACTCTTTTGGATTCGTGTCCGCGTTAGATACATGGGTCCATACGTTCCACTCAGGTTGTTCTTTTTGTAAATAGTTGGTTAATGATGTAGCAATGTTTTGTCCTTCGTTATTTCCTGAAGAATCGTTATAAATAATTAAGACAGTTTCCATAATAAAGCCTTCCTTTTACGGTTCATTTAGAAAAAAAGAAGAAACCATCTGACTAGTTTCTTCTTTTTCCTTCATTCTACGTTATTTTGCATTATTTTCAACAATTTTGATGATAACATCCGTGGCTTTTTCCATGCTCTCAACAGCAACAAATTCAAACCGTCCATGCATATTTTCACCACCAGCAAAGATATTTGGTGTCGGAATCCCTAAATAAGAAATTTTCGATCCATCTGTTCCCCCGCGTACAGGTTCGATAATGGGTTCAATCCCTAATTCGATCATCGCTTCTTTTGCTAAGGTCACAATCGACATGTCTTTTTCGATAATTTCTTTCATATTGTAATACTGATCAAATACATTGACCAATACACGTTCTTGATCAAAGCGTTGATTTAACTTATCTTTAATGGTCATCATCATCGCTTTACGCTCTTCAAAACGTGTCCGATCATGATCACGAATGATATAGCTCAAACTTGCTTCTTCAGTCGTACCATCAAAAGCCATTAAATGATAAAATCCTTGTTCACCATCTGTTTTTTCTGGCACTTCATCTTTAGGTAATTCATTATGATAATCGATCCCTAATTGAAGTGCATTGATCATTGTATCTTTTGCAGTTCCAGGATGGACATTTTTACCTAAGATCGTAATGTCCGCTTGAGCGGCATTGAATGTCTCGTATTGCAACTCACCTACTGGTCCACCGTCCATCGTGTAGGCAAAATCGACAGCAAATGCATCTACGTCAAATTTATCTGCTCCAACACCAATTTCTTCGTCTGGACCAAATGCTACTTTTACTTCACCGTGCTCAATTTCTGGATGTGAAAGTAAGTATTCCATCGCAGTCATGATTTCAGCGATGCCTGATTTATCATCTGATCCTAATAAAGTCGAGCCATCTGTCGTAATTAGTGTTTGACCTTTATAATGTGCTAGATTTGGAAAGTCCTTCACGTTTAATGTATATTTTCCTTCTGCATCTAACGAAATTGTTGATTGACCATCATAGTTCTCGACAAATTGCGGATTCACATCGACGGCATTGAAGTCAGCTGTATCCATATGTGCAATAAAGCCAATCGAACGGACTTCTTTCGTAGTGTTTTTAGGTAACGTCGCCATCACGAATCCATTGCTTTCGTTATAGACGACATCAGACATACCGATCGTTTCTAACTCTTTTTTTAATTCTTTTGCAAATGCAATTTGTGTGGGTGTAGAGGGTGTCGTGTCACTAGTTGCATCTGATCGTGTTTCTGTTTTCACATAACGAATAAATCGTGGAACTAAATTTTCATACATAATACTAAACGCCTACCTTTTAACTGATTTATTTAAAATAAAATGGATTGGTATTCACTGTAGAGGCTACCACATCTACGGCAAAACCGTCTACTTGACTCCACTCTATCATTTTCTGAACAAATGTCAAAATACATCGCTCTTCAATGTGATGTCCTGGGTCGATTGCTGCTAATCCGAGTGCTTGTAAATCATGCGCTGTATGGTAATACAGATCGCCTGTAATATAGACATCTGCTTGTTTTTCTAAAGCATTTGGATACAAACTACCTCCACTACCTCCGCAAATCGCCACAGTACGAATCATTTGATTATTTGCCGGAACAACACGTAAGCCATCTAAATGGAACGCTTGTTTTACGTCTGCTGCAAACGCATCTAATGATTTAGGTGTCGTGAGAGTCCCCACACGACCAATCCCAAATGTTTGTGTTTGCGGGCTTTTTTCACTAGTCGCGAGTATTCCTTGGCGATCACACCATTGTTGAATGACTGCTACTTGTTTTTCTAACACAGCAAATTTCAGTGGTTTTGTATCAAGGATCTCAATTCCGCCGGCTAAGTCTTTAAACCGCATCGTCAATTGCGTAGCGAATCGTTCGGGAGCGTCTATGATCGTGAATATAGCCATAGGCAGTATATGGGTCGCTTTGAGATACGTCGTTTCTTGAATAGATAAATCTTCACAAAACCAATCGTTTAGTCCATCGTGGATAATATCCATATTGGTGTGTGCTGTATAAACGGCGATATCATGTTGGATCAAATCGATATACATCTTCGTTTGTGGATCTTCTGTCGTAAGCGTATGAACTGGTCTAAAAATCGGTGGATGTTTTGCAATCACTAAATCGATTTTTTTTGCGATCGCTTCTGCTACCACTTCAGGACGCACATCAAGTGTCATCATGACTCTTTTGACTTCTTTATCTAAGGTGCCGATTTGCAGGCCTACAGGATCTTTTTCTTCTGCAAGCCATTGTGGGCAATATTCTTCAAAACGGCTCATAAACGTGCTGCCTAAGACCATGTTGCCAACTCCTCCATGATCCAATCCAATTCTTGCTTGGTTTGGTCATATTTTTCTTGGTTTAACGTTGCTGCTTGTTGCAACTGAGTCAATACATATTCTCTTTGTTTCGCTTCTCGTGACCACTTTTCAACAAGTGTCGGTGTGTGCTGTTGTCGTAAGATAGGCCCAAATAATAGATCTTGCGGCGTATAGACGACTGCTGTATCACTTGGTTCAGCTACAATAATTTCATAGATTTTTTGGTTTTCCGTTAAAATGGTTTCGTCAACAATCTTATAACGATGCGCGACCAACCATTCGCGTAATGTTTTTTCACCGATATTGGGTTGTAAAATCAACCGTTCGCGATGTGCTAAACGTTTTTTTTGATTCCCATTTTCTAAAATCGAGCGAATCAACGATCCTCCCATTCCAGCAATGGTGATTGTGTCGATTTTGTCTGCCAACGTGATGGCTTCTAGTCCATCTGCTAAACGTACATCGATGACATGTTGCAAATGTTGCTTTTCTACTTGACGTTTTGCCGATTGATACGGCCCTTTAACGACTTCACCTGCGATGGCATATGAAAGTACACCTTTTAGCATTAAGGCTACTGGTAGATATGCATGATCAGAACCAATATCGGCTAAGCGTGCATCTTTTGGCACAAATCGTCCAACTTGTTCCAATCGTTTTGATAACAGTTGTTCATTCACTACTCGTTCACTCCTATTTTCCTACTGTTCGCCTAGACGACGATTGGGTCCAGTGACCTCGATTTCTTTTACTAAATACCGAATCCGTTCCATGATGCGTTTTGACTTTAATGGTTCGACATCTCCACGTTGGGAAACGGTCAGATGGGCTTCTAATTCTTCAACTGAGAAATTGGAAGAAAAGAATGTTGGCAACTGTTCTTGCATGCGATGTTGTAAAATAATTCCAAACACTTCATCGCGAATCCAGCTACTCATCGAGTCTGCTCCGATATCGTCGATCATCAAAATAGGCGTACGTTTGATCGCATCCAATTTTTCTCCGACTTGATCCTTTGCGATCGCTTGTTTCATATCTGATGCAAAGGTTGGAAAATGGACTAAGGTCGTTTGTTTTCCTGCTTCTGCTAGTTCACGGGCAATCGCACCTAGTAGATACGTTTTTCCAACGCCAAATGGACCAACTAAATACAATCCTTTATGAAAAGCTTTGGGATCTGCTTGATAAGACTCGATAAAGTCAACAGCCGCAAGCCAAGCCTGACTACGCCCTGATGAACGCTCATAGTGCTCGATCGATGCCTCTTGGATATCTTTTGGCATATGTAACGTACGCATTCTAGCTTTGACTTCTTGTTGGTGTTCTTTTTCCAATAAGGCACTTGTCGGGACGTACGTGACGTCGATAAAGTGAAAGTTCATGGTGAGCGTTGGCTCATAACCGGGTGCGATCATGGATGGATCATTGTTTAAAAATTTTTGTTTTTCTTGGACGAATTCATATAGCTTA
Organism: uncultured Enterococcus sp.; assembly: GCF_913775425.1. Taxonomy (GTDB): domain Bacteria; phylum Bacillota; class Bacilli; order Lactobacillales; family Enterococcaceae; genus Enterococcus_G. The sequence continues at coordinate 13,413 of NZ_CAJYIS010000065.1, read as the reverse complement.
GCAAAACTTTTTTGAATGTCTTGTTGCGTTAATTCAGTTTTATGTTTTGCTAAGAACGCTTGTACTTCTTCGTTTTTTAATACGTCTTCCATCATCTCTTGATAACGAGCACGATAATTTTTTTGATCCATTTTTTGTTGCATACTTTTGCCTAAATCTTCCATTATTGTTCACCTTCTTTACGTTTAAGATATGCTTGCAACCGTGCTTCAAGTGCTTCTTGTTGTGCTTGCTCTTGCGATGTTTTTGCTGGTTGTTCAAAACCTTCTTTTGGATTTTGTTCGTTTTGTTTTTCTTGTTCTGCTAACCACTTTGGCAACACTTCTTGTTTCACCGGCTTGCCATAGCGTGATGGCTGTTTTGCTCGAGCTTCTTGCGCTTGTTTGTGTTCTTTGTCCAATGCTCGGACCAATTGGACAGCCTCTTCAGGACGCGTGACTTCTTTTTCTGACCATTCCGCCGCTAATTTTTCGACCGTCTTTTGTGGCAGCGTACTATTATTTTTTACGACTAACACATAATGCAATAAAATATTGATCACGCTACTATTCAACCGACTACGTTCGACCAATTCACGGACTAGCCATTCTTCTAATTTTGAAATATAACTTTTCTTTTCCCGTTTGATCGCCGTAAAATAATCATATGGCGGATATTTTTCACTTTCTTGAATCACTAAGATATCCGTTTCAGAAAAACCCGATTGCCGTAATGTATTTAAGCGTTTTTGTTCATCTAAGGACGTTGTGTCAGTTGATTTTCTTACTTTTTGGGACTGGGCATTGCGTGTTTGAATCAATTTTTTTAACGCTTTGATATCGACCATGCCATCGCTTAACGAAACCACTTGTGTCATTAACTCAACCAATTCTAGCTCATCATACCCGTATAATTGATGCAAAAGTGCTAACTGCTGTTTGAATTCATCCGTAAAATTTTCTTTTGCAATTTGTTTTTTATGTGCATGAAAAGTCATAAACCCAATATCTAAGGTTTGTTCTACGATCACATCTTTAGTATTTGGAGAAAATTGAGTCGAAATGGCTTCAAACGTCTCCATCTTTTGACCAAAACGAGTCAAATCGAATCGGTATACATCCGCAAATTTTTGAGTAACTTCTGTAAAGCCTTCCCAATGGATTTTTTTGGGAGTATATCGCGTCAACAATTCTTGAAAACGACGTTCACCGATCACACTTTCTAATAAAAAACTATAGGTGGTATCTGAAAAAAAGCGCTCTGGTGTTAGTGGCAAATGCAATTCATAGCCATAGATTACACCGAACGCTTCTGTTTCTTTTTGAAAAACAGCTAATAATCCTAGGCCTTCTAATTTTTTGCGTGCTTCAATTAGTTTTGTCAGCCCAATTGGAAGTAATTGCAATAACTCAAGATGAGTATGTTCTTTACTTGCTTGACCATCGCCGAGCAAAATAAAGTAAAGTGCAGCCGCCTCTGCACCAATGATTGGTTGATAAAGTGTCGACAATGCCTCACGCTCAGCAGAGGTCAAGACTCTTGCATAGCGGACTTGATACAATGTATTTGGGGCAATAGTTGCCATAATCTTACTCCTATTCCTTACGACTGATGATTGGCTTTATCGACAATATCTTGTAGTTCTTTTAAAAACACCGACATGTCTTTAAACTGACGATATACACTTGCAAAACGAATATAAGAAATTTCATCAAGTTTCACTAAATCTTCCATTACAAATTCACCGATTTGCGTGGTTGATACTTCTTTTTCTCCAAGTTCGCGAACACGAGACTCGACGTGACTCACGATCGCCTCCATTTGTTCCATCGCAACAGGACGCTTTTCAGCAGAACGAATCAATCCTCGTAAAATTTTTTCTCGATTGAATTCTTCTCGGTCACCATTTTTTTTGATGACAAGTAACGGTGTTTCTTCAATTCGCTCGAATGTCGTAAAACGAAATCCGCAATGTTCACATTCGCGACGTCGACGGATCGCCCGACCGTCATCTGCTTGTCGGCTATCGACAACTTTAGAATTTTGATGGTGGCATTTTGGACAATGCATACCGTTCACCTCACTTTCATTTGCTTACGAATCTTAAATAGTGGCTTTATTATAACATGAAACCATTTCGCTCTCCCACTATTCAAAATAAAAAACTCTAGATTTACTAGAGTTTTCATAGCGTTTTATCATCAAATTGTTGCAAGTTTGCTAAAATCTGATCCAATTGTCGATGTGTATCATAAATAGAGCCTTCGTTATCAACAAGAATATCAGCTTTTTCAATCTTTTTACTTAGTGGCCATTGACTTTCAATCCGTGCTAATGCTTCAGCTTGGCTATAGCCATTGCGTTTCATCAACCGTGTTAATTGAGTAGCAGGAGACACACTTACGACTAAGACTTTGGTCATATACTGTTCATAATGGTGTTCATAAAGTAACGGAATATCCACCAGTACTAAAGGGACACGTTGTTTTTTGTACTGATCAATGGCGGCTAAGATCGCCTTACGAATAATCGGACCTAAAATCTGATTCATTTGTTCACGTTTAGTCTGGTCTGCAAACACCAAAGAACCAAGATGAGCACGGTCTAGCTTTCCCTCTTTTGTTAAGATGGTTGGACCAAAAGCAGTTACAAGTTGCGTTAAGCCTACTTGTCCTTTTTCGACTACTTTTCGCGCGATCACATCGCCATCAATGACCGGTATCCCTTGTTGGTTTAAATACGTGACGACCGTTGTTTTACCACAAGCAATCCCTCCAGTAATTCCTAGCACGATCGTCATACGCGTACGCCCTTTTTTATCTGACAATGCGGACAAAGGTGTGTGCCGCGTTGTGCTACTTTTGTTTTGATGATCGCTGTGCCACAACGCACACAAGGTGTTCCTTGTTGGCCATATACATAAAGCGATGTTTGAAACGAACCTGCTTCACCAAGAGCATTTTGATACGTTCTAATAGTCGTTCCACCCGCTTCAACAGCTTCTTGTAACACAGCGATAATCGCTTCATGTAAAGCGGTGCTTTCTGTTGTATTTAATAAAGATCCTGGTGTTTCTGGATGAATCTTTGCTCGCCACAACGCTTCATCCACATAAATATTTCCTAGTCCTGTAACGATCGTTTGATCAAGTAGTGCAGGTTTGATCGCTTTATTCACTCGTTTCAAACGAATCTGAAACGCATCTAAAGAAAAATCAGGTAAAATCGGTTCTGGACCTAATTTCTTAATGCCTTTATACATCGCTGCTGTTCCTTTTTTAATCAATGCCATTCGTCCAAATTTACGCACATCTTGATAATGGAGCTGACTTTTATCGGTAAAGGTAAACGTCACATGTGTGTGCTTGCCTTTAGGTGTGATGTTAGGAAAGTAATCATATTTTCCTTCCATTCGTAAATGAGAGACCATTTCAACTGTATCCAATACAAAGATGAGGTATTTTCCTCGGCGATGAACGGTTTGAATCGTTTGACCGACTAAATCGCTTTGAAACTGTTGAACTTCAGGCTGCTCGATGATCTTAGGCCAATAGACATCCACGGCTTCGATCGTTTTATTTGTAACGAGTTGAATCAGTCCTTTGCGAACCGTTTCGACTTCTGGTAATTCAGGCATAATATCTCCTCACTTTGCGTCATACCATGTCGTTCCCCAACTACTGTCACTGACTAATGGGACAGCTAGAGAAACAGCATGATTCATTACGTCTTTGACCAATACATCAAGACGTTCAACTTCTTCTTTTGGTACTTCAAATACAAGTTCATCATGCACTTGTAGTAACATCGTTGCTTGTAATTGTTCTTCTTTTAAGCGTTTTGAAAGATCGATCATGGCGATTTTTAGAATATCTGCTGCGCTTCCTTGAATCGGTGTATTGATCGCCGTACGTTCCGCGAATGAACGAATATTATAATTTTTTGAATTTAGATCCGGTAAATATCGGCGGCGATGGTACAACGTTTCGACAAATCCTTGTTGCTTGGCTTGTTTTACGATCTCTTCCATATAGGTTTTCACGCCTGGATAACGTTCAAAGTACGTATCGATATATTGCTGTGCAGCTTTTCTTGTGATCCCTAGATTTTGAGACAGACCGTAATCTGAGATACCATAGACGATTCCAAAATTCACCGCTTTTGCATCCCGACGCATATTACTTGTCACTTCTGCCTCACTCACGCCAAATACGCGCATCGCTGTACTCGTATGGATATCTTGTTTATCAATAAACGCTTGTTGCAAATGCTCATCATGTGACATATCAGCTAATACTCTTAACTCGATTTGTGAATAATCTGAAGAATAAATGACCCAATCCGATTCTCTAGGAACAAACGCTTGACGGATTTTCCGTCCTTCTTCTAAACGAATCGGAATGTTTTGTAGATTCGGATCGACTGAACTTAAGCGACCAGTTTGTGTCAGTGTTTGAATATAGCGCGTATGCACTTTGCCATCAGCTTGAATCATCCGCAGCAATCCTTCGACATACGTCGACTGAATCTTCGCGATTTGACGGTACACTAGGATATCTTCAACGATTGGCGCTTGTTCGCGTAACTGCTCTAAGACATCTACAGCTGTGGAATAGCCCGTTTTCGTTTTTTTGATTACAGGTAACCCCATTTTTTCAAACAAAATGACACCTAATTGTTTTGGCGAATTTAAGTTAAATCGTTCACCTGCTTGTTCAAAGATATGTTCTTCGATCGCATGCAATCGTTCCGCAAATTCGGTACGCATCGCCACTAAACGAGAAGCATCCACGTGAATTCCGGTCATTTCCATCTCCGCCAGTATAAAGGCTAATGGTAATTCGATCGTTTTAAATAGCTCCAATTGATTTTTTTCATGAAGTTCTGTCAGTAAACTTTCTTTTAAATAATTAATCGTTTGCACTTTGCGCGCCAAGTGAGTATAGAATGCTTCTTCATCTGCAGGTAGCCCTTTTTTCGCACCTTTTCCATAGACACGCTCATCCGTTTCCACTTGATGATAACCATAATGTGCCGCAATCGTCGCTATATCATTTGATGAATCGTTTGTATCAAGTAAATAGGCGGCAAGTAAAAGGTCAAATTCGATTCCTTTTACAGTTTGCCCATAGCGATTGAGTGCTACTGTCGTCTTTTTCGCATCAAATACATATTTTCTACAAGACTCATCTTGTAACCAGTTGGTAAAATGTGGATTTTCTAGATTCTCGATTTGATCGGTGACATAGGTTTTATTGCCATTGCTCCATGAAAGTCCGACAATATCACTAGTATGATAATTCTCTTCTAGCATTTCAACATATAAAGAGCCTTCATCTCCAAACATCTCACTTGTGACTTCCGTGACATACTGAAACTGGATCTCTTCCATTTTTTTGATATCATCTGGTACGGCTAATTTTTCTAAAAAGGATTGAAAGTTCATCTCTTGATAAAATGCGATCAGTGCATCGAAATTTTTCCCCGTATAGATCAAGTCTTCGATCGTAAGCGCAACGGGTGCTTGGGTTTCAATCGTAGCCAATCGTTTCGACAAAAGTGCTTGTTCTTTATCTGCAATCAAATTTTCTTTCATCTTACTTTTTTTCAATTCATCGATATGGTCATAGATTCCTTCAACACTACCAAACTGATTCAAGAGTTTGATGGCCGTTTTTTCGCCTACTTTTGTGACACCAGGGATGTTATCAGACGCATCTCCAGCTAATCCTTTCATATCGATGATTTGATTTGGCGTCAATCCATTGTATTTTTCAGCGATAAACGCAGGCGTGTACTGTTCGATCTCACTAACACCTTTAACTGTGATATCGACTGTGATATGTTCACTAGCCAATTGCGTTAAATCACGATCCCCAGTTAAAATCACAACATCAAATTGTTGTGGATCGACTGTTTTGGCTAATGTACCGATGATATCGTCGGCTTCGTAGTTTGGTAATTCATAATGTTTGACTCCTAAAGCGGTTATCAATTCACGCAAATACGGCATTTGCTCTTTAAATTCACTCGGGGTTTTTGCTCGTCCCCCTTTATAGTCATCATACCATTCATTACGAAACGTTGTTTTCCCTGCATCAAATGCGACTAAAACGTGTGTAGGTTGTTCTTTATCCATTACATTCATAAACATATTATGAAAAGCATAGAGCGCATTGGTGTGTAATCCACTACTGTTTTTAAAACGTTCTAGTGATTGATGTAAAGCAAAAAATGCGCGAAATGCTACGCTATTGCCATCCACTAGTAATAATTTATTTTTCGTCATGTGCTCTCTCCTTCAAGTCTTCTATCTGCATTATTTTAGCAAAAAAACGGCACAATTGCGATGAATTCGCTACAAAAAAAAGAAGCGCGTACGCTTCTTTTTTAATCTCTTGAGAAAATTTGCAATAAAGATAAAAATAAATTGATAAAATCCAAGTAAAGTTGTAATGCCATAAAGGCCGCTAATCCTGTTAGATTTTGTCCATTTGCTGCATAGTACAATTTACGGATTTGTTGATTGTCATACGCTGTTAATCCCATAAAGATCACTACCGTCACATAAGATAAGAAATATGTGATCGCACTACTTCCAACAAATAGATTGATAAGTGTCGCAATAATGACACCGATCAATAAACCGATCCCGATTTGGCCAACCTTACTCAAATCCCGTTTTGTCATGATCCCATATGCGGACATCGCAAAAAAAGTAGCTGCCGCTGTAACAAAGGCGATGGTTACATTAGAAGTGGTAAACATCATCAACGTGACAGATAAAGTAATTCCATTTAATAGAGAATACACGATAAATCCTGCTAACGTCAAGGAAGGATTTTTAGCAGCTTTAGCACTCATTACCACTACTAAAACTAATTCGATCAACCAGATCCCTGTAATACCTAGAGGGAAATTACGAACGAATTGAAGCATTTGTTCTTGAAAAACATTAATCGACAGATAAGCTGCGATTGCACTGATACTTAGACCCATTGCGAAAAAGCCATAGACTTTTCCATAAAAGCGATTTAGACCAGTTGTTGTTTCTGTATACGTATTATTCATGTAAATCCTCGCTTTCTTGTAGTTGAATCGGTGGTTGAACGATCACGACAGCATCCAATACTCGATCTTTTTCAGTATTGATCGCTTCAACAGAAATCGTCACCACATCTTTCATTTTATCTACTTTGATGACTTCAAAATCAAAAGTTAAGGTTTCGTAATGGTACACAGGTTCAATAAAATTGACCGAAAAGTTGACAACATGCGACCCTGCTCCAGGTAAATGTTTTGACACAGCACTCGTAATGATCCCCATTAACATGATCGAGGGCACGATTGGACGTTCATATGCTGTTTTTTGCGCATAGTCATGTTGGATATATAAAGGATTGGCATCATTGGTTAATCCTAAATACAACAATAATTGATTGTCTTCAATGGATTCCGTTAAAGATAACGAATCACCTTCTTCTATCTCATCAATTGTCTTTCCAATTTTTCTCGGTTTACCTATATTCAAAATATACTCCTCCAACTTCTATTTTTCTTAATTTTATCAAAACCCACAAAAAGTGCAAGTTCGATTGCTTATAAACAAGAAAAAACAAAGATTTTGTCTAATTTAGACAAAATCTTTGTTTGGTTACAAGACGTTTCGTGTTGTTTTACTTAATAGTTCTTCATAGGCATGTTCAAATTTTTGAACATCGCCTGCTCCCATAAAAATAACTACAGCATGTTCGTAATTTAATAATGGGGAGACATTGTCTTCGGTGATTACTTGACCACCTTTACTAATTTTATTCCCTAGATCTTCAATTTTCACTTCACCTTTGGTCTCGCGAGCGGATCCAAAGATATCACATAGATAGACATGATCAGCAAGATCTAAAGCTTCAGCAAATTCATCCATCAAAGCAATCGTACGTGTAAACGTGTGCGGTTGGAAAACGGCAATAATCTCTTTATCTGGATATTTTTGGCGAGCACCATCGATCGTCGCAATAATTTCTGCTGGATGATGTGCATAGTCGTCGACAATCGTCATGTCTGCTACTTTCTTTTCGGTAAAGCGACGTTTCACACCAGCAAAACTTAACAGCTCAGCAGCAACCTTTTCCATATCTAACCCTTCAAGATAAGCTGTTCCGATTACACCTAATGCATTATTGATATTATGTTCACCAAATGCTGGTACAACGAAGTGCCCGATGTTTTCGCCTTTAAAGTACACATCAAAAGCTGACCCTGTTGTCGTTCGTTTGATGTCTTTTGCTTGAAAATCATCATCGTCATTTAACCCGTAGAAGTAAATAGGCACATCAGCATCTAATTTACGTAAGTATGCATCGTCACCATAAGCTAAAATCGCTTTTTTGACTTGATGAGCCATAGTTTGGAATGCTGAAAATACATCATCGATACTGGTATAGTAATCAGGATGGTCAAAGTCGATATTCGTCATGATCGCATAGTCAGGTGAGTATGCCAAAAAGTGACGACGGTATTCACATGCTTCAAACGCAAAAAATTCTGCATCCGGTTGGCCATGACCTGAACCGTCCCCAATAAGATAGCTCGTTGGCTTGATCCCAGTAAAAATATGGGCCAACATTCCTGTTGTACTAGTTTTTCCATGAGCTCCAGTGACTGCAATACTCGTAAAGTTTTGGATAAACTGACCAATGAAATCATGATAACGAATGATTTCCACACCTAATTCATGTGCACGAACCAATTCTTCGTGTGTATCTGGGAATGCATTTCCTGCAATCACTGTCATTTGTTCATTGATATTGTCTTTATTAAACACCATTAATGGAATATTTGCTTTTTCTAGATCACGTTGTGTGAAAAAATAAGTGGCTACGTCAGAACCTTGTACATTATAGCCTTTTTCATGTAGGACTAAAGCTAAAGAGCTCATTCCAGAACCCTTGATGCCTACAAAATGATACAATTTCTCTTGCTCTTTCATGGTTCAATTCCTCTTTTCTACCTATCATTCAGTTGATTCCGTAACTTTTCGAACCGTTGCCTATTATCTTACAAACTACCTAAAATAGCAATTGATTTTTCCTTTTCTTAGGAGTTTATCGCTTTTTTGGATCAATCATTGTTAAGCTAACGCGTTGTCGATCCAAATCGAGTTCATCAACCCAAACCGTCACAATATCGCCCACAGATACTAATTCACCGGCATTTTTTACAAATTTTGTACTCATTTTCGAAACATGGACCAATCCATCTTGTTTTAATCCAATGTCTACGAAAGCACCAAAGTCAACCACATTGCGAATCGTTCCAATCAACTGCATTCCAACAGTGACATCTTTGATCGATAATACATCTTGACGCAAAATGGGTTTTGGCATTTCTTCACGAATATCTGCTCTTGGATGTAATAATTGCGTATATACATCATGGATGAATACAGCCGAGATTGTTGGATCTTCTTTTTTGTAGGTTGCATACACATCTTGTTCAGACACGCTAGTATGAATTTTTCCAACTGCTAAGTCCGTTTTGTTCAATTGTAATACTCCCAATAGTTTCTCCGCTAAGGCATAACTTTCGGGATGGATCGCTGTTTGATCAAGAGGTTCACTTCCATCAAAAATACGTAAAAACCCAATCGCTTGTTCAAAGGCTTTTGGGCCTAATCTTGGTACTTTTTTTAATTGCATCCGTGTTTGAAATGGACCATTTTCCAAACGATACGCTACGATATTTTCGGCTGTTGTTTTTGTTAGACCTGCAATATGGACTAATAATTCAGCACTTGCAGTATTGACATCGACTCCGACTTGATTGACAACTGTTTCAACAATAAATGCTAATTCTGATTTCAATTTCGTTTGAGAAACATCATGTTGATATTGACCAACACCAACAGATTGCGGATCGATTTTCACTAATTCTGCCAACGGATCTTGCAACCGTCTTGCGATACTGATCGCACTTCGTTTTTCAACGGTTAAATCAGGAAATTCTTTTCGCGCGACATCACTGGCAGAATAAATCGAAGCACCAGCTTCACTCACGATGGTGAAGTAAACTGGACGGGTTAGCTTTTGAACTTGATTGGCCACAAATTGTTCGGACTCACGACTTGCTGTTCCATTGCCAATTGCAATCATCGTCACATGATAACGCTCGATCAAATCAAGGAATCGTGCTTCACTTTCTTGTCGTTGGTTCACACTAGCAGGCGGATGAGGGTATATGACATCGATATGTTTCACAGCTCCGGTGGCATCGATGATCGCAAGTTTACACCCTGTGCGATATGCTGGATCTAATCCAAGAATAGTTTGATTTTTTAATGGAGATTGCAATAATAAGTTGCGTAAATTATTTCCAAATACTTGGATTGCTTGAAGTTCTGCTTTTTCTGTTAGTTCATGACGAATCTCACGTTCGATTGATGGGAAAATCATACTTTTATATGCTTGATCTATACTTTTATAAAGGACTTCTTGCGCAATCGTTGCCGTTGGACAGCAATTGCGATATAAAAATGCTTTGATTTTAGCTTCGTCGACCTTAATGGTCACTTTTAAGATCCCTGCTTTTTCACCACGATTGATCGCTAGTGTTCGATGTGGTACGATATCGGTTATTTTCTCGGAAAAATCATAGTACATTTGATACACTTTTTCAGGATCTTCTGCTTGTTTTTTTAATGTTGTGTGTATATTTCCAAACCGTTTAAGATAATCTTTGATCCATTTTTTTAGATGAATTTTTTCGTTAATCGATTCTGCGATAATAGCTTGAGCACCTTCTAGGGCATCAGTAGCTGTTGGTACCGTTTTTGTACAAAATGTTTGGGCTTTTTGTTGAAGATCTCCTGTTTTGGGAAAACTTTGGATCCAATCAGCCAATGGTTGCAACCCATTTTCTTTTGCGATCGTAGCTTTTGTTCGTCGTTTTTGTTTATAAGGCTGGTATAACTCTTCTAGTACATTTAATTGTGTTGCTTCTTCGATTGCTTTAGTTAACGCTGGTGTTGCTTTCTCAAGTTCTGTTAATCGGTGAAGGATCTCTAGCTTGCGTTTTGCTAATGCATTGACGTAACTCGCGGTATCTGAAATCTCTTTTAATGCTACTTCATCTAATGCATTGGTTTGTTCCTTACGATAACGCGCAATAAAAGGAATCGTATTGCCTTCGTCTAATAAACGCAAGACAGTCTCGATTTGTTCTTTGCGATACTGTGGTAATTGATGGTGGATTGTCGTACTTAGTGTTGCCATAATGTCCCTACTTTCTCAGCGCTCACCTGTCCAGATGTCTGTATAATTTTTATATGAAATATCTTGTATTAATTTTGTAGCATCAAAGATCACCCCATGCAATGCCCCGCCATAAGTCGCGCCGCTATCGATGCCGATTTTTTGATCTGATTGCCACAACTCAAGGGATTGATTGTCATCAGCTAAAACTTGTGTGATAGTATGACCAAAAATGATCGTTTTCCCCGTTTGATTTGGAGAATGATGAAAGGCTTCACGAATCCACAAATAATCATGATGCGATGTTTCTTGCCAATGTGTTAGCGCCAAATTCACACCTGCATGAACACATAAGTACTTGTGCCATTCGTAATAATAAGGCAAGTTTTTTAAAAAACGAATCAACTCTTTTTCTTTAGAGCGAATCATTAGCGCCATTTCGGTCGGTGAATATTCTAAAGTGGCACCTTTGTGTAACAATCCTTCGATCGTTGCTTGACCTCCATTTACTAAATAACGGTCAAAGATGGTTTCAGGATCGTTTAAAAAACGTAATAAATAATCTTCATGATTGCCTTTCAAATAGATTGCTTGCGTACTTTCTACTAATTCTTTTGCTAAACGCATACAAGCAACACTTTCTGGTCCACGATCGATTAAATCTCCAATAAAGACTAATTGATGGTATTTTGGATCATAATCTTTTAACAATTTTTCCAACAAACGTAACTGCCCATGCACATCTCCAATGACAAATAGATATGGTTTCATGTAAAGTCCCTCCTATTCAACTTATCGCCTTACGAAAAAAGAGATATCCAAAAATGGCTATCTCTTTTTTCGATTTATTTAATTATAACGTTAATTGTTGGCCAACAACGATTAAATTTCCAGAAATATTATTTTTAGCAATCAAATCATCTAATGAAATATTATATTTTTGCGCGATAGACCACAAGCTATCCCCTTCTACTACTGTGTACGTCCCTAAGCTTGCTGAATTGGTTGTTTGGGTAGTTTCTGCTTGAGTAGTTTCTGCTTGAGTAGTTTCGGTTTGAGTTGTCGGTGTACTTGCTACATACGTACTTCCTGTATCAAACTGTGTGAGTTGATAGTTTTGGATCAACCAATTCAATTTTTGACCGTACGTAGGATCAGTTGCATAACGCCCAGTCAGTGCAGCAGTAGCTTCATAATAGCTTGGTGCGTTACTTTTAAATGCACCCGCATAACGTGGTTGCCCAGACATAGCACCTTGAGAAATCAACACGTTCGCATGATCTACTAAAGATTCATAATAAGAATTGTATTGTCTAAATGGCTCACTCATGGTTACCCATTGTCCATTTAAATATTCTTGTGTAGATAGCCAAACTGATGGACCACCGTGATACTCTTTTACCCCAAATAGATTATAATACGGTGCACTTGAAAGCGTAGAACTTCCATTTCCACTTTCTAGCAATGCTTGCGCGATCATGACTGAAGCATATAGATCATATTGATCTGCAATTTGCGAAGCAGATGGGCCAATTTGATTGATTAATTGTTGTGCTTGGCTATAACCGACTTCATCCGCGTTGACTTGTTGCGATACATTAATCAATGTAGGGGCCACGATCATAGCAGCTCCTGCTAATGGAATTGCCACGTGTAATGGACGACGTGGTGTCGACTGTTTTTCATGTCGTTGACTTCTTGTTTTCTGCGTCATAAATTCCTCCTAAATTTCCCAGTAACCTTACCATATTATACGATTATCTTCACATAAAAATCAAATTGTTCATAGAAGGAACACGCCTTGATCGATAAAAGATTTTAAAAAAACTCTGTTTGGCCGCGTCAGACCAACAGAGTTTTTTTAAAATACACTAAATTAAAATTTGATGACTATAATGTTTCAAATGTTTCAACAACGTTTGAAACGGTAAAGCCAAATTCTTCAAGGATTTTTGTTCCTGGAGCTGAAGCCCCAAAATGATCGATCGCGATCACTTTTCCATGACAATTTGTATAACGGTCCCAACCAAATGGTGATGCCGCTTCGATTGCCACACGATTTTTCACTTGTTTTGGCAAGACACTTTGTTTGTATTCAGCAGATTGTTGTTCAAAAAGATCCATACTTGGCATCGACACTACAGAAACATCAATTCCTTTTTCTTTCAAAGCTTGTTGTGCTTCAT
>NZ_CAJYIS010000064.1 GCF_913775425.1 uncultured Enterococcus sp. | reverse complement strand
AAAAAACCACTTTTCGGAAGGAGGAGTTACGGATGCCTCGTAAAGGTCCTGTTGCAAAACGTGATGTCTTACCAGATCCTATTTATAACTCAAAATTAGTAACTCGCTTAATCAACCGTGTAATGATTGACGGAAAACGCGGAGTTGCTGCAAATATTATCTACAATTCATTTGATATTATCAAAGAATCTACAGGTAATGATCCATTGGAAGTTTTCGAACAAGCAATGAAAAACATTATGCCTGTATTAGAAGTAAAAGCTCGTCGTGTTGGGGGTTCTAACTATCAAGTACCAGTTGAAGTTCGCCCTGAACGTCGTACGACTTTAGGTCTTCGTTGGGTAGTTAACTACGCTCGTTTGCGTGGAGAACACACAATGGAAGAGCGTCTAGCAAAAGAAATCATGGATGCTGCCAATAACACTGGTGCTTCTGTTAAAAAACGCGAAGACACACACAAAATGGCTGATGCTAACCGTGCGTTTGCACACTATCGTTGGTAAGATTTACTTGCAATTTTTTGCAAGAAATTTGACAACCATGTACTCGTAATGAGAGGAGAACACAACGAATATGGCAAGAGAATTTTCTTTAGAAAACACTCGTAATATCGGAATCATGGCCCACGTTGATGCTGGTAAAACAACAACAACAGAACGTATCTTGTACTACACTGGTCGTATCCACAAAATTGGTGAAACTCATGAAGGAGCTTCACAAATGGACTGGATGGAACAAGAACAAGAACGCGGGATCACGATTACATCTGCGGCAACTACTGCTCAATGGAAAGGGAACCGTGTCAACATCATTGACACTCCTGGACACGTGGATTTCACGATCGAAGTACAACGTTCATTACGCGTACTTGATGGCGCAGTAACTGTTTTAGACTCACAATCAGGTGTAGAACCTCAAACAGAAACTGTTTGGCGTCAAGCAACAGAATATGGCGTTCCACGTATCGTATTCTGTAACAAAATGGACAAAATTGGTGCAGACTTCTTATACTCTGTATCAACTTTACATGACCGTTTACAAGCAAACGCTCATCCAATCCAATTACCAATTGGTGCGGAAGATGATTTCACAGGAATCATTGACCTTGTGACAATGAAAGCTGAAATCTACACAAATGACTTAGGTACTGAGATTCAAGAAACTGAAATCCCAGAAGAATACCGTGAGTTAGCTGAAGAATGGCATGAAAAATTAGTTGAAGCAGTTGCTGAAACTGATGAAGACTTAACAATGAAATTCTTAGAAGGTGAAGAAATCACTGTCGAAGAATTAAAAGAAGGAATCCGTAAAGCAACTGTAGCGGTAGAATTCTACCCTGTAATGTGTGGTACGGCCTTCAAAAATAAAGGGGTTCAATTATTACTAGATGCGGTAATCGATTACTTACCATCACCTCTAGATATCCCTGCAATCAACGGGATCGACCCTAAAACGGACGAAGAAACTACTCGTCCAGCTGACGATGAAGCTCCATTTGCATCATTAGCATTTAAAGTTATGACTGACCCATTCGTAGGTCGTCTAACATTCTTCCGTGTTTATTCAGGTGTATTAGAATCTGGTTCTTACGTATTGAATGCTTCTAAAGGCAAACGTGAACGTATTGGACGTATTCTACAAATGCACGCGAATACACGTCAAGAAATCCAAAAAGTATACTCAGGAGATATCGCTGCAGCTGTTGGATTGAAAGATACAACAACTGGGGATACATTGTGTGCTGAAAATTCACCAGTTATCCTTGAATCGATTGAATTCCCTGATCCAGTTA
Organism: uncultured Enterococcus sp.; assembly: GCF_913775425.1. GTDB lineage: Bacteria > Bacillota > Bacilli > Lactobacillales > Enterococcaceae > Enterococcus_G. Next base: position 59,776 of record NZ_CAJYIS010000064.1, on the reverse strand, counting down.
TCGAAGTAGCTGTTGAACCTAAATCAAAAGCTGACCAAGATAAAATGGGTCTTGCTCTACAAAAACTAGCTGAAGAAGATCCATCATTCCGCGTTGAAACAAACGTTGAAACTGGTGAAACTGTAATCGCTGGTATGGGTGAGTTGCATTTAGATGTATTAGTTGACCGTATGCGTCGTGAGTTCAAAGTGGAAGCAAACGTAGGTGCTCCTCAAGTATCTTACCGTGAAACTTTCCGTGCTGCGACAAATGCAGAGGGTAAATTTGTACGTCAATCAGGTGGTAAAGGTCAATACGGTCACGTATGGATCGAATTTACACCTAATGAAGAGGGTGGCGGTTTCGAATTCGAAAACGCGATCGTCGGTGGGGTTGTTCCTCGTGAATACATCCCAGCTGTTGAAAAAGGTCTTGAAGACTCAATGGCAAATGGTGTGTTGGCTGGATATCCATTAGTAGATATCAAAGCGAAACTTTATGATGGTTCTTACCATGATGTCGATTCGAATGAAACAGCCTTCCGTGTTGCTGCTTCTATGGCGCTACGTGCGGCTGCGAAGAAAGCACAACCAGCTATCCTTGAACCAATGATGAAAGTTACTGTAACTGTACCAGAAGATTACTTAGGTGATGTAATGGGACACGTAACTGCTCGTCGTGGACGCGTTGAAGGTATGGAAGCACATGGTAATGCGCAAATCGTAAATGCTATCGTGCCTTTATCTGAAATGTTTGGATACGCAACAACTCTACGTTCTTCAACTCAAGGACGTGGAACATTCATGATGGTATTTGACCACTATGAAGACGTACCGAAATCAATTCAAGAAGAAATTATTAAGAAAAACGGCGGAAAAGCTGAATAATTTTTAATCATTCTTGAAATGCTTCAAAAAACTATATTTTTTTGACAGTTTCGTGTACAATAATGAACGATGATATGGGAAAGGGATCACTCGTTGATTCCTTACCTATCAGATAAAATACTTTAAAACACTTAGGAGGAACATATAAAATGGCAAAAGAAAAATTTGACCGTTCTAAACCCCATGTAAACATTGGTACTATCGGACACGTTGACCATGGTAAAACTACTTTAACAGCTGCAATCACAACTGTTTTATCTAAAAAAGGTTTGGCACAAGCTTCTGCTTACGACCAAATCGATGGTGCTCCTGAAGAGCGCGAACGCGGAATCACTATCTCAACAGCTCACGTTGAGTACGAAACTGAAGCACGTCACTACGCTCACGTTGACTGCCCAGGTCACGCGGACTACGTTAAAAACATGATCACTGGTGCTGCTCAAATGGACGGCGCGATCTTAGTAGTATCTGCTGCTGATGGTCCTATGCCTCAAACACGCGAACACATCTTATTATCTCGTAACGTAGGTGTTCCTTACATCGTTGTATTCTTAAACAAAATGGATATGGTTGATGACGAAGAATTATTAGAATTAGTAGAAATGGAAGTTCGTGACTTATTATCAGAATACGATTTCCCAGGCGATGACACTCCAGTTGTTGCAGGTTCTGCTTTGAAAGCTTTAGAAGGCGACGCTTCTTACGAAGAAAAAATCATGGAATTAATGGCTGCAGTTGACGAGTACATCCCAACTCCAACTCGTGACACTGACAAACCATTCATGATGCCAGTTGAGGATGTATTCTCAATCACTGGACGTGGTACTGTTGCTACAGGTCGTGTTGAACGTGGACAAGTTCGCGTTGGTGACGTTGTAGATATCGTTGGTATCGCTGACGAAACTGCTCAAACAACTGTAACAGGTGTTGAAATGTTCCGTAAATTATTAGACTACGCTGAAGCAGGCGATAACATCGGTGCTTTATTACGTGGTGTTGCTCGTGAAGACATCCAACGTGGACAAGTTTTAGCTAAACCAGCTTCAATCACTCCACATACAAAATTCTCTGCTGAAGTATACGTATTAAGCAAAGAAGAAGGTGGACGTCATACTCCATTCTTCACTAACTACCGTCCACAGTTCTACTTCCGTACAACTGACGTGACTGGTGTTATCGAATTACCAGAAGGTACTGAAATGGTAATGCCTGGTGATAACGTAACTATCGAAGTTGAATTAATCCACCCAATCGCGATCGAAGAAGGAACTCGTTTCTCTATTCGTGAAGGCGGACGTACTGTTGGTTCAGGCGTTGTTTCTACAATCCACGCTTAATTCTAACTTTACAATCAAAAAGACTGATGAATTTATTCATCAGTCTTTTTTTGTGCAATTTTTTGAGTGTTAATGAAATCATCTACACCACGGTTTGGTTCGTTCGCGAAATAGTCCGCAAATTTTTGTGTCCAATCTTTGGTTTCACGTGCCTCGCCAAATTTACGCATCGTATCATCATAGTCTTCAATTTGTTTGTAATCTAGTGGAGTATATCCATTATAATGGACGATTGTTTCTTTTGGTAAACGTGGTTTGACTTTCATTTCAACGATCGGTTTACCAATACTTAATCCTGCAATCGGTAAGACGTATTCTGGTAGATTAAGTAGTGTTTTGATTTCAGGTAAATAGTTTCGCACGCTACCAACTGGTACTGCACCAAGACCAAGTGATTCAGTGGCCACTAACGCATTTTCCAATGCAAGTGCGGCATCTGTTGTAGCAGTAATCAATGGATCGAGTCCGTCGATTTGATAGTCGGTATCTTTTTGTTGCGCGACTGTTGCTGTACGGTAAAGATCAGCAACGAATAGTAGAAAAATGGAACTTTTTTCGATATGTGGATTACCAGGATTTAGTCGCACGAACTCCTTGCGAATCGTTGGATCGTCTAGTACGATAATCGAATAAAATTGACCATTCATCCAACTCGGTGCTTGTCTAGCAGCAGCTAAAATCTGCTCTAGATCCTCAGTAGGTAGCTTGTACGTTTCGTCAAAATGACGGTAACTTCGGTGTGAGGTTAGTAATTTAATCGTGTCATTCATTGCAATCATCCTTTCTTAATTGGGCATCGATGAACAAAAAACGTTCCTGAAATACTGAAAAATCATGCTCATCTAACCGAGTATAGTTAATTCTACAGGCTATTGTATCACGACTAAACAAAAAAGCGGGAGCAAGTAGAATGTTTTGATCCAAAAAAAGTTGCCAATCTTTACGCGTGAGACGACGTTTTGTATAGGTCAGCCAGTAATAGATCCCGCCATTGATCGGTTGATAGTGCCAATCCTTTAAAGTATCTAAAAAGGTTTCAAAACGTTTGCTACGTATATGTAACTGTTGGATCAAGTAATGTTGTTTTTCGGTATAGGATGGATCCTTTAAGGCAACTGTGGCAAATAATTGTGGAAAGATATCCGTCGTTAATTCGGTTGTTTCTTTGGTTTTTAAAAATGAAGTGATCAAACGTTTTGGTGCAATGATCCAGCCGATGTGAATTAAGGGTGAAAATAATTTCGATAATGAGCCAAGATAGATCACTTGTTCTGGAGCAAGCTCGATCAAGCGTTTTGGCGGTGCGGTAAAGCTTAATTCGCTAAACACATCGTCTTCTACGATCGGGATATCATAGGTTTTACAGATATCCACGATTTTTTTTCTTCTATTTAAAGACAATGTGCGCCCAGTTGGATTTTGATGGGTAGGGTTGACATACAGTAAATCGATTTTTTGTTGCTGGCACAACGTTTCTAAGGCATCTGGCAAAATCCCATATTGGTCTTGTGGCAAGCCTTTTAGTTGGAGGTCTAGTGTAGCAAAAAAAGGTAAAGCGAATAAAAAAGATGGATCTTCTGTTGCCACGCAAGCACCAGGTGCCAAAAGGGTTTGAAGGATTACAGAAAGTCCTTGAGTCGCACCAGATGTGATCAGTAACTCGCTAGATGTGATCGGTATCGTCATGCGCTTTTGTAAATGCTGCACCAATGCGTTTAGTAAAGGTGTATAACCGGCAGTAGTTGTTTGTTGTGCTTGCTTTAAAATTGTTTCCCATGACATTTCTGGAAAAGAAAAGTCTGGTATGAGTTGTTCAGGTAGATCACCGCTAAATAAATCGAGTACATCGGGTGTTGTTTTTTGTTCATGTACTTTGGTCAAATAAGGGTCCTCTGGTTTTTTTCTAGCATAGTGGGTGTGTTGCAGCCAAGAAAGTGGGGAACGACGATTGGCTAATTGACCGTCATTGACTCTTGTGCCGCTTCCTTGTTTTCGAGTGATCCAACCTAAGCTTTGCAATTCTTCTAGGGCACGTACGACTGTCGAACGATTAACAGAAAAATTTTTAGCAATCTCACGTTCAGGGGCTAAACGTTCGCCAGGGAGTAACTGTCCACTTTCGATTTGAGTGATGTAATGGTCCATGATATTTCGATACAACGTTTTTTTGGGCATGACGTTCCTCCTAGATAAATGGTTGGTTTAAAAATAATCCAATTGGCTCTTTTCGTCAACTGACTTTTTCTTTATGCTAAATTTACGATAAGGAGGGATTTAATGAAACGAGTATTAACGATTGCTGGTTCTGATGCAACTGGTGGAGCGGGTTTAGAAGCTGATTTGAAGATTTTTGAAGAATATGGATTATTTGGACAAGCGGCGATTACAACGATCGTTACAATGGATCCTAAAGATTGGCATCACGAGGTTACTGAAATGCCGGTTACATTGGTTGAAAAGCAAGTACAGTCTGCGTTAGATGGCGGTAAAGTAGCTGCAATCAAAACAGGGATGTTAGGCAATGAAACGATTATTGAGAACATCAGCCATTATTTATCTCCAGAGTTTACCGAGCATATTATCATCGATCCAGTGATTGCGTGTAAGGGGACTGCCCAAATTTTGCAGCCAAAAAGTGTTGTCGGGATCAAACGGTTTTTATTGCCCAAAGCGCAAATCGTAACGCCCAATTTAGTGGAAGCAGGTATTTTATCTGATTTAGGAGAGTTGACGAGTGTGGAATTGATCAAAGAAGCTGCAAAAAAAATCCATGATCAAGGAGCGAAGCGTGTGGTGATCAAAGGTGGGAAACGTCTTGCCGGACATCGCGCACTGGATGTGTTTTACGATGGGACAAGTTTTGAAATGCTAGAGTCTGCTAAAATCGATTCGCAAAATAATCACGGTGCAGGATGTGCGTTTGCCGCAGCGATTACTGCAGGCGTTGCAACGGGGATGAGCTATTTGGATGCTGTGATCAAGGCGAAAGAAGTCGTTTACCAAGGGATCTTACATGGAGCATCGTTTAATGCTTACGTGGGACATTTGAATCACTCAGCTTATTTTAGAAAAGGAGAAAATCATGGCTAAATCATCGATTCATACCGTCGTATTGATCGCCTTGTTTTCTGCGCTGACATTTATTGCTACTACGATCAAAATTCCGTTACCGACAGGTGCATTTGTTCATTTGGGAAATGCCGTACTGGTGCTTTCCGTTTTGCTGTTAGGTTTCGTTAGAGGATCGCTTGCAGGTGGGATCGGCTTTTTTTTATTTGATCTCGTCAACGGCTATGCGACTGAAGCACCGTATTTCTTACTAGAGGCCTTTATCGTCGGCGGTGTGACGTATGGCGCCTTTTTACTATTTAAAAAACAGCCGCATGCTTTATGGCAATTGCTGGTGATTGCAAGTGCAGCTGGTGTTGCGAAAATAGGTATGACGCAACTAAAAAATACGGTTATGCAATTATGGTTAGGTTCACCCAATCTCACCACGGCTTTTTTTGCGGCGACGGTGAAATTACCTGCGACGCTGACTAATGTGGTTTTAACGATTTTTGCCATCGCATTGCTTTATTTTCCATTAGTTAAAGCCTTTAATCGCTTGCGAATAGCTAAATAAAAGAGAAAACGGGACTTTTTTGAAAAAGTTCCGTTTTTCATGAAAAAATACTTGCTATTTAAGTTCATCCATACTATAATCGTAGAGGTGTTGCTTAGCTGTAGAGCTAGTAATATTGGTAGAACAGTTTGTTCTGCCGGCTAAGAAACGAGAGGTTGCGACACGCCCGGACGCTTTGCCATGGACGAGCGTGACGGAAAATTTTCGTGGAGCTATGTCTACTTTTCAAAATAGGCGAAGGAGGGAAAACAATGGCAAAACAAAAAATTCGTATCCGCTTAAAAGCGTATGAACATCGTATTTTAGATCAATCTGCGGAAAAGATCGTAGAAACTGCAAAAAGAACTGGAGCTGACGTTTCTGGTCCAATTCCATTACCAACTGAACGCAGTCTTTACACTGTAATCCGTGCGACTCATAAATACAAAGATTCTCGTGAACAATTCGAAATGCGTACACATAAACGTTTAATCGATATCGTGAATCCAACACCAAAAACTGTTGATGCATTGATGAAACTTGATTTACCATCAGGCGTAAACATTGAAATTAAACTATAATTAAAAATAAGATGGAGGTGTAATCATGACCAAAGGAATCTTAGGGAAAAAAGTGGGGATGACTCAAATCTTTACTGAATCTGGTGAACTTATTCCAGTAACTGTTGTAGAAGCTACTCCTAACGTAGTATTACAACTGAAAACAATGGAAAATGACGGCTACGAAGCTGTTCAAGTAGGATACCAAGATTTACGTGAAGTTTTAAGTAACAAACCTGCGAAAGGTCATGTTGCAAAAGCAAACACGGCTCCTAAGCGCTTCATTCGCGAATTCAAGGATGTTGAGCTAGAGGGCTTAGAAGTAGGATCAGAAGTTAAAGTTGACGTATTCCAAGCTGGAGACATCGTTGACGTGACAGGAACAACTAAAGGTAAAGGATTCCAAGGCGTTATCAAACGTCACGGACAAAGCCGCGGACCTATGTCTCACGGTTCTCGTTACCACCGTCGTCCTGGTTCAATGGGTCCTGTTGCACCTAACCGTGTATTCAAAAACAAACGTCTTGCAGGACGTATGGGCGGAAACCGCGTAACTATCCAAAACTTGGAAGTTGTACGTGTTGATGCTGAACGTAACGTTATCTTAATCAAAGGTAACATTCCTGGAGCGAAAAAATCATTGATTACAATTAAATCAGCTGTGAAAGCTAAATAATTAGATAGGAAGAAAGGAGGAACTAAGGAATGCCGAATGTAGCATTATTTAAACAAGATGGAAGCCAAAATGGCGAAATTACTTTAAACGAAGAAATCTTCGGAATCGAACCTAATGAAACAGTTGTCTTTGATGCAATCATCATGCAACGCGCTTCATTAAGACAAGGAACACACGCTGTGAAAAACCGTAGCGCTGTTCGTGGTGGTGGCCGTAAACCATGGCGCCAAAAAGGAACAGGTCGTGCCCGTCAAGGTTCAATCCGTTCACCACAATGGCGTGGAGGTGGAGTTGTCTTTGGACCAACACCACGTTCATACAGCTACAAACTTCCTAAAAAAGTTCGTCGCTTAGCAATCAAATCTGTATTATCAGAGAAAGTTGCATCAAATAACTTGGTAGCAATCGAAGCTTTAAGCTTTGACGCACCAAAAACTAAAGAATTCAAACAAGTTCTTGCTAACTTGTCTATTGACACTAAAGTATTAGTAGTTTTAGAAAACGGTAATGACTTCGCTGCTTTAGCTGCACGTAACTTACCAAACGTTTCTGTAGTATCTGCTGATAACATAAGTGTATTAGACGTTGTGTCAAGCACTAAAGTGTTAGCAACTCAAACTGCTCTTACTCAAATTGAGGAGGTGCTTGCATAATGAACTTACTAGACATTATTAAAAAACCAGTTATTACTGAAAAATCTATGTTAGCTATGGACGAAAAGAAATACACTTTCGAAGTAGACGTACGCGCAAACAAGACTTTAGTAAAACAAGCTGTTGAAGCAGCATTTGGTGTTGACGTGAAAAACGTAAACATCATCAACGTGCGTCCTAAATTTAAACGTATGGGTAAATATGCAGGATACACAAAAAAACGTCGTAAAGCTGTTGTTACTTTAACAGAAGCTTCTAAAGACATCGAATTATTCTCTGCTGAATAAGCAAAGAAACTAACTAAACTTTAATAGGAGGGAAAACAGACGTGGCTATTAAAAAGTACAAACCTACCTCAAATGGTCGTCGTAATATGACAAGTTCTGATTTTGCTGAGATTACAACTTCAAAACCAGAAAAAACATTATTGGCGCCGTTGAAAAATAATGCCGGTCGTAACAACAACGGACGTATCACTGTTCGCCATCAAGGTGGCGGTCACAAACGTCAATACCGTTTGATCGATTTCAAACGTAACAAAGATAACGTTGTTGCTACAGTTAAAACAATCGAATATGATCCAAACCGTTCTGCTAACATTGCGTTAGTTCATTACGAAGATGGAGTGAAAGCTTATATCTTAGCACCTAAAGGACTAGAAGTTGGCATGACTGTCGTTTCTGGACCAGAAGCAGATATCAAAGTTGGTAACGCGTTACCATTAGCAAACATTCCAGTGGGTACTGTTATCCACAACATCGAAATGAAACCAGGAAAAGGCGGACAATTAATCCGTTCTGCTGGTACAAGTGCTCAAGTACTTGGTAAAGAAGGCAAATACGTATTGATTCGTTTGAACTCAGGCGAAGTGCGCATGATCTTAGCAACATGTCGTGCAACTATCGGTGCTGTAGGTAACGAACAACATGAATTAATCAACATTGGTAAAGCGGGTCGCTCTCGTTGGATGCGTAAACGTCCAACTGTACGTGGTAGCGTAATGAACCCTAACGATCACCCACACGGTGGTGGTGAAGGTAAAGCTCCAATCGGACGTAAAGCGCCAGTATCTCCATGGGGTCAACCAGCTCTTGGATACAAAACTCGTAACAAAAAAGCGAAATCAGACAAACTTATCGTTCGTCGTCGTAACGCTAAATAATTTTATTGACCATGTGTCGCATATTTTGAGAGGAGGTACACCATGGGTCGTAGTTTAAAAAAAGGACCTTTTGTCGATGATCATTTGATGAAAAAAGTCGACGCACAACAAGGTGCCGAAAAGAAAAAAGTTATCAAAACTTGGTCTCGTCGTTCAACAATCTTCCCAAGCTTTATCGGATTTACGATTGCTGTTTATGATGGACGTAAACATGTACCAGTTTACATTCAAGAAGATATGGTAGGACATAAATTAGGTGAATTTGCACCGACAAGAACTTATCGTGGACACGGAAGTGACGATAAGAAAACTAAACGCTAATTTGAGAGGAGGATATCAGAATGGCAGAACAAATTACATCAGCTAAAGCTGTTGCGAAAACAGTTCGCGTTTCTCCTCGCAAATCACGTTTAGTGATGGATTTAATCCGAGGAAAAAACGTTGCTGAAGCCATCGCAATCTTAAAGTTCACACCGAACAAAGCTGCAGGAATTATTGAAAAAGTTCTAATGTCAGCTATTGCTAATGCAGAAAACAACTTCGACTTAGATGTTGAAAACTTGGTAGTATCTGAAGGATTTGTTAACGAAGGACCGACAATGAAACGTTTCCGTCCACGTGCAAAAGGTTCAGCTTCACCAATCAACAAACGTACTAGTCATATTACGGTAGTCGTATCAGAAAAATAAGAGGAGGGACATTCAGTGGGTCAAAAAGTACATCCAATTGGAATGCGTGTAGGCGTCATCCGCGACTGGGATGCAAAATGGTATGCTGAAAAAGAGTATGCTGATTTTCTACACGAAGATTTAAGAATTCGTAAATTCATCGCGTCTAAACTTGCTGATGCTGCCGTGTCAACGGTTGAAATCGAACGCGCTGCAAACCGCGTGAACGTTTCAATCCACACAGCTAGACCAGGTATGGTTATTGGTAAAGGCGGATCTGAAGTTGAAAGCCTAAGAAAAGAATTAAACAAATTAACTGGTAAAAAAGTACACATCAACATCGTGGAAATCAAAAAACCAGATCTAGATGCTAAATTAGTAGCTGAAGGAATTGCACGTCAATTAGAAGGCCGTGTTGCTTTCCGTCGTGCTCAAAAACAAGCCATCCAACGCTCTATGCGTGCTGGCGCGCAAGGAATCAAAACTCAAGTATCAGGTCGTTTAAACGGTGCGGATATCGCTCGTAGCGAAGGTTACTCTGAAGGAACAGTTCCATTGCACACATTACGTGCGGATATTGATTACGCATGGGAAGAAGCAGATACAACATACGGAAAACTAGGAGTTAAAGTGTGGATCTATCGTGGAGAAATTCTTCCAACTAAAAAAAACACTGAGAAAGGAGGGAAATAAGCATGTTAGTACCTAAACGTGTAAAACACCGTCGTGAATTCCGTGGAAAAATGCGCGGAGAAGCTAAAGGCGGCAAAGAAGTTGCATTTGGTGAATATGGCTTACAAGCTGTTGATTCTCATTGGATTACTAACCGCCAAATCGAAGCGGCTCGTATTGCAATGACTCGTTACATGAAACGTGGTGGGAAAGTATGGATCAAAATTTTCCCTCATAAATCTTATACTGCCAAAGCGATTGGGGTACGTATGGGTTCTGGTAAAGGGGCACCTGAAGGTTGGGTATCTCCAGTAAAACGTGGAAAAATCATGTTTGAAATCGCTGGTGTACCTGAAGAAGTAGCACGTGAAGCGCTACGCCTTGCTTCTCACAAATTACCAATGAAAACGAAAATCGTAAAACGTGAAGAAATGGGTGGTGAATCGAATGAAGGTTAAAGAAATCAGAGAATTAACCACTGCCGAAATGCTAGATCAAGAAAAACAATTAAAAGAAGAATTGTTTAATCTAAGATTCCAATTAGCTACTGGCCAACTAGAAAACACTGCACGTATTAAAGAAGTTCGTAAGTCGATTGCACGCATTAAAACTGTAGTGCGTCAACAAGCTAATTAATTGTGGAAGGAGGCCATCTAGGTATGACTGAAGAAAGAAATCAACGTAAAGTTTACCAAGGTCGCGTGGTGTCTGATAAAATGGACAAAACAATTACAGTAGTAGTTGAAACGAAAAAAAACCACCCTATCTACGGTAAACGTATGAACTATTCTAAGAAATACAAAGCACACGATGAAAACAACGAAGCAAAAGTTGGCGATATCGTGAAAATTATGGAAACTCGTCCATTATCAGCTACGAAACGTTTCCGTCTAGTAGAAGTTGTCGAAAAGGCAGTGATTATCTAATCACACGAAGTTTTCCTATATAGATTGAATTGCAAAATCTGAAAGGAGGATACACATCGTGATCCAACAAGAAAGTCGTTTAAAAGTTGCTGATAACTCTGGTGCTCGCGAAATCTTGACAATCAAGGTCCTTGGTGGTTCAGGTCGCAAAACAGCGAACATCGGTGACATCATCGTTGCTACGGTTAAACAAGCAACGCCAGGTGGTGTTGTCAAAAAAGGTGACGTCGTTAAAGCCGTTATCGTTCGTACCAAATCAGGCGCTCGTCGTACAGACGGTTCTTATATTAAATTTGATGAAAATGCTGCGGTTATTATCCGTGACGATAAGAGCCCACGTGGAACACGTATCTTTGGCCCAGTTGCTCGTGAATTACGCGAAAACAACTTCATGAAGATCGTTTCACTAGCACCAGAAGTATTATAATTGTCACTTATACCCAAAGGAGGTGCGAAACACTCATGTTCGTGAAAAAAGGCGATAAAGTTAAAGTTATCACTGGTAAAGACAAAAACAAAGAAGGCGTAGTACTAGCTGCAATGCCTAAGAAAGATAAAGTTATTGTCGAAGGTGTTAACATCGTGAAAAAACACCAAAAACCTTCTCAAGCTGCTCCTCAGGGCGGAATCGTTGAAATGGAAGCACCAATTCATGTGTCAAACGTGATGGTCATTGATCCTTCTAACGGTGAAGCTACACGTGTCGGCTATAAAGAAGTAGACGGTAAAAAAGTCCGTGTTTCTAAAAAAACCGGTGAAGTTTTAGATAAATAATCAAATCAAGGAAGGAGGAGCTTGCTAAATGAACCGCCTTAAAGAAAAATATTCAAAAGAAGTTGTACCATCATTGATGGAAAAATTTAATTATAGTTCAATCATGCAAACACCAAAAGTTGATAAAATCGTTATCAACATGGGTGTGGGTGATGCTGTATCTAACACTAAAAGCTTAGATAAAGCTGTAGAAGAATTACAATTAATTTCAGGTCAAAAACCTTTAATTACAAAAGCTAAAAAATCTATCGCTGGATTCCGTCTACGTGAAGGAATGCCAATCGGTGCGAAAGTAACGCTACGCGGCGAAAGAATGTACGAATTTTTAGATAAATTAGTATCTGTTTCTTTACCACGTGTACGTGATTTCCACGGTGTAAGCAAAAAAGCATTCGACGGACGCGGAAACTACACTTTGGGTGTTAAAGAACAATTAATCTTCCCAGAAGTAGACTACGATTTGGTAGATAAAGTACGTGGGATGGATATCGTTATTGTAACAACAGCAAACACAGATGAAGAATCTCGTGAGTTGTTAGCACAATTAGGCATGCCATTCCAAAAATAAAAAAAGGAGGCGAACTACGTGGCTAAAAAATCAATGATTGCTAAAAACAAACGTCCGGCTAAACACGCTGTACAAGAGTACACACGTTGTGAACGTTGTGGACGTCCACATTCAGTTTATCGTAAATTTAAACTTTGCCGTATTTGCTTCCGCGAACTTGCCTACAAAGGTCAAATTCCCGGCGTGAAGAAAGCTAGCTGGTAAACAAGTAAACTCGCATAAAGGAGGTAAATCATCTAATGGTCATGACAGATCCAATTGCAGATTTTCTAACACGCATTCGTAATGCCAACATGGTAAAACACGAAGTATTAGAAGTACCTGCTTCAAAAATCAAACGTGATATCGCTGAAATCTTGAAAAAAGAAGGTTTCATCCGCGATGTTGAATATATCGAAGATGACAAACAAGGCGTGATCCGCGTATTCTTGAAATACGGTAAAAACGGTGAACGTGTTATCACTAACTTGAAACGTATCTCTAAACCAGGTCTACGTGCTTACGTTAAATCTGACGAAGTACCTAAAGTATTAAACGGTTTAGGTATCGCAATTATCTCGACTTCTGAAGGTGTAATCACTGATAAAGAAGCAAGAGCTAAAAACATCGGCGGCGAAGTTGTCGCTTACGTATGGTAATTTAAATAATACACAAGGAGGTGTCTCTAAGTGAGTCGTATCGGTAATAAGATTGTCGTTCTTCCTGCTGGTGTTGAAATCAAGCAAGAAGGCAATGACATTACAGTTAAAGGACCTAAAGGTGAATTAACTCGTACTTTCTCTTCTGATATTCAAATGAACATCGAAGGAAACGAAGTTACTTTTACTCGTCCAAATGATAGTAAAGAAATGAAAACTATTCATGGAACTACTCGTGCAAACTTCAATAACATGGTTGTTGGTGTAAGCGAAGGTTTCCAAAAAGCTTTAGAATTAATCGGGGTTGGATACCGTGCTCAATTACAAGGAAGCAAACTTGTATTGAACGTTGGTTACTCTCATCCGGTTGAAATCGTTGCCCCAGAAGGCATCACGATTGAAGTACCATCAAATACTTCAGTAATCGTTAAAGGTACGAACAAAGAAGTTGTTGGTGAATTAGCAGCTAACATCCGTGGCGTTCGTCCTCCAGAACCTTACAAAGGTAAAGGGATTCGCTATGTTGGTGAATTTGTTCGCCGTAAAGAAGGTAAAACTGGTAAATAATCGTAAACCACTGCGTTTACGATTCACGGCTTAGGCCGATAAAAATTAAGAGGTGACAATTGTGATTACAAAACCAGATAAAAACAAAACACGTCAAAAGAGACATCGTCGTGTACGTAACAAAATCTCTGGTACTGCTGAGTGCCCACGCTTGAACATTTTCCGTTCTAACAAGAACATCTACGCGCAAGTAATTGATGACGTAGCGGGTGTAACGCTAGCAAGTGCCTCTGCCTTGGATAAAGAAATTTCAGGTGGAACAAAAACTGAACAAGCGCAAGCTGTCGGTAAATTAATCGCTGAACGTGCAGCAGCAAAAGGTATCAAAGTAGTAGTCTTTGACCGTGGTGGATACCTTTACCATGGCCGCGTAGCAGCATTAGCAACAGCAGCTCGCGAAAATGGACTAGAATTTTAGGAGAAGGAGGAACACCATTCATGGTTTATATTGATCCAAAACACTTGGAATTAGAAGACCGCGTTGTCGGTATCAACCGCGTAACAAAAGTTGTAAAAGGTGGACGTCGTTTACGTTTCGCAGCTTTAGTTGTTGTCGGTGATAAAAATGGCCACGTTGGTTTCGGTACTGGTAAAGCTCAAGAAGTACCAGAAGCGATCCGTAAAGCTGTTGAAGATGCTAAGAAAAACTTAGTTGAAGTACCAATGGTTGGTTCTACTATCCCTCATGAAGCTATCGGCGTATTTGGTGGTGGCCGCATCTTAATGAAACCTGCAGTAGAAGGTTCTGGAGTTGCTGCTGGTGGACCAGTTCGTGCCGTATTAGAATTAGCTGGGGTAGCTGATATCACATCTAAATCATTAGGTTCAAACACACCTATCAACGTTGTTCGCGCAACAATTGATGGATTAAAACAATTAAAACGTGTCGAAGAAGTGGCAGCACTTCGCGGCAAATCAGTTGACGAAATTATCGGTTAAGGAGGACAAGTATAATGGCTGAATTAAAAATTACTTTAAGACGCAGTGTTATCGGACGTCCTCAAAACCAACGCGCAACTGTTAAAGCGTTAGGTCTTGGTAAAGTGAACAGCACTGTTGTTAAACCAGCTAATGATGCAATCAAAGGCATGGTTAACACAATCTCTCACTTAGTGGACGTTGAAGAAGTTTAATTAGAAATAGATTTAGAGTTAGTAGTTTGATTAAGGAGGTGCCAAACCATGAAACTTCATGAATTAAAACCTGCAGAAGGATCTCGCCAAGTACGCAATCGCGTAGGACGTGGTACTTCATCTGGTAACGGTAAAACAGCAGGACGCGGACAAAAAGGTCAAAAAGCTCGTTCAGGTGGCGGTGTACGTTTAGGATTTGAAGGGGGACAAACTCCTTTATTCCGTCGTTTACCAAAACGTGGATTCACAAACGTGAACCGTAAAGAATACGCAGTTGTGAACTTAGATCTTTTAAATCGTTTTGAAGATGGAGCTGAAGTTACACCAGTTGCTTTAGTTGAAGCTGGAATCGTGAAAAACGCAAAAGCTGGAATTAAAGTATTGGGTAATGGCGAGTTAACGAAAAAATTAACTGTCAAAGCAGCAAAATTCTCTAAAACAGCAGAAGAAGCTATCGTAGCTGCTGGTGGATCAATCGAGGTGATCTAATGCTGAAACTTTTGAAGGATGCTTTTAAAGTAAAAGATATTCGCTCAAGAATTTTGTTTACAGTATTTATCCTGTTTGTATTTCGTCTCGGTGCACATGTCGTTGTGCCCGGTGTCGATGCAAATAAGTTAAAAGATATCGCCGATCTACCATTTTTGAACATGCTAAATTTGGTGAGTGGTAGTGCGCTCCAAAACTTCTCGATCTTTTCGATGGGAGTTTCTCCTTATATCACTGCATCAATTATCGTTCAATTGTTGCAGATGGATATCGTTCCACGTTTTGTGGAATGGTCGAAACAGGGTGAAGTTGGTCGTAAAAAATTAAATCAAGCAACACGTTACTTGACATTGGTTTTAGGTTTCCTACAATCAATGACATTAACTGCTGGATTTAACTTCTACACTCAATTTGGTTTTGTCTCAAATCCTAGTTGGCAAACATTCGTTACCATCGGGATCATCTTAACTGCAGGCACAATGTTTGTGACTTGGTTAGGAGAGCAAATCACTGAAAAAGGAATCGGAAATGGAGTGTCAATGATCATCTTCGCTGGGATCATCTCACGCTTACCTGTAAGTGTGAAGGGTCTTTATGAAGATTACTTCATTAACGTACCTTCATCTGATTTATGGAAATCAACTATTTTTATGGTGTTACTAATCATTGCTGTATTAGTAATCGTCACACTAGTTACATTTTTCCAACAAGCAGAACGAAAAATCCCAATTCAGTATACCAAACGAATTACTGGTGCTCCTACAAGTAGTTACCTTCCATTGAAAGTAAATGCTGCCGGAGTTATCCCTGTAATTTTTGCTAGTTCATTTATTACTACGCCTAGTGCAATCATTCAAGCTCTAGGTAGTTCTTACCAAAATGAATCTTGGTTTGTTATCGTCCAAACGATCTTCAGTTATAACACTGTCCCTGGGGCAGCGATTTATACCGTGTTGATCGTGGCCTTTACATTCTTCTATGCTTTTGTTCAGGTCAATCCTGAAAAGTTATCCGAAAACTTGCAAAAACAAGGAAGTTATATCCCAAGTGTTCGTCCTGGTAAAGGAACAGAAGAATACGTCTCTTCATTATTGATGCGCTTAAGTACTGTCGGAGCCATTTTCCTAGGATTAGTAGCCTTGCTACCGATTTTAGCGCAAATGATCTGGAACTTACCACAATCAATTGGTTTAGGCGGAACAAGTTTATTGATCGTTGTTGGGGTTGCACTTGAAGCGGCGAAACAGCTTGAAGGGTTAATGCTAAAACGCCAATATACTGGTTTTTTGAATTAAGGTTCTTGAGGTGTTGAGGATTTCCTCAACACTATTCAATGACTTAGGAGGAAACAGAATGAACCTCGTTTTAATGGGACTTCCCGGTGCTGGTAAGGGAACACAAGCAGAGCGTATCGTCGCTTCTTACAACTTACCGCACATTTCAACCGGCGATATGTTTCGTGCGGCTATGGCCAATGAAACAGCGCTAGGCTTAAAAGCCAAATCATACATGGATCAAGGAAATCTAGTTCCTGACGAAGTAACGAATGGAATCGTCAAAGAACGTTTAGCTCAACCAGATACAGAGAATGGCTTCTTATTAGATGGCTTTCCTCGTACATTGGATCAAGCAAAAGCGTTGGATGAGATGCTAAACGAGCTTGGAAAGAAATTAGATGCTGTAATTGATATTCATGTCCCTGAAGAAATTTTAGTTGATCGCTTAACTGGTCGCTTTATGTGCCGCAATTGTGGTGCAACGTATCATCGTGAGTTCAATCCTCCAAAAGTGGAAGGTACTTGTGATAAATGCGGTGAGCACGAGTTTTATCAACGAGAAGATGATAAGCCTGAGACGGTCAAAAATCGTCTAGCTGTCAATATCAAAAGTAGTGAACCAATTTTAAATTATTATAAAGAAGAAGGTTTATTACAGTCTATTGATGGGAATCGTGAAATCGATGCTGTGTTTGCAGATGTACAAAAGATCATCGAATAACGATCGATTGCCCGTAACCGACTTGAAGGCTGAGTGACTTTCTCTTGATATAATTAACCTGGCATGTTATAATGTGTCAGTCCGACTTCTTTAACGAGAAGTTTTTGAGAATATTAGGTGGAAGCATTGCATTCCGCCGTTTTATCGTGTGAAAATGCGAAAAAGTACAAGGAGGTACTGTGCGTGGCAAAAGAAGATATGATTGAAGTCGAAGGTACAGTCGTCGAAACTTTGCCGAATGCAATGTTTAAAGTCGAATTGGAAAATGGACATCAAGTTCTAGCAACAGTTTCTGGTAAGATCAGAATGCACTACATTCGTATTCTACCTGGAGACAAAGTAACGGTTGAATTATCACCGTATGATTTGAACCGTGGCCGTATTACTTATCGCTTTAAATAATTGTACTCCGTAAAAACACAGGAGGTATTATCATGAAAGTAAGACCATCAGTAAAACCAATGTGTGAACATTGTAAAGTAATTCGTCGTAAAGGACGCGTTATGGTGATTTGCCCAGCAAATCCAAAACATAAACAACGTCAAGGATAACCGGAGGTGTAACAAACTATGGCTCGTATTGCAGGAGTAGATATTCCTCGTGATAAACGTGTAGTCGTTTCTCTTACTTATATTTATGGTATTGGGAACACGACTGCGAAAAAAGTTTTAGCTAACGTTGGTGTTTCAGAAGAAATTCGTGTACGTGATTTAACAAACGAACAAACTGACGCTATCCGTGCTGAAATCGATAAACTAAAAGTTGAAGGTGACTTACGTCGTGAAGTTAACTTAAACATCAAACGTTTGATGGAAATCGGTTCTTACCGTGGAATCCGTCACCGTCGTGGATTACCAGTTCGTGGACAAAACACGAAAAATAATGCACGTACTCGTAAAGGCCCTTCTAAAACAGTTGCAGGCAAGAAAAAATAATTTTTAAGTGAAGGAGGTTAAATCTTCATGGTAGCAAAAAAAGTAAATCGTAAACGCCGTGTCAAAAAGAATATTGAAGCTGGGATTGCACATATCCACTCAACATTCAATAATACAATCGTAATGATTACTGATACTCATGGTAACGCGTTAGCATGGTCATCAGCTGGTGCATTAGGATTTAGAGGAAGCAGAAAATCAACTCCTTTTGCCGCTCAAATGGCAGCAGAAACTGCAGCTAAAGTAGCAATGGAACATGGATTAAGAACATTAGAGGTAACTGTAAAAGGTCCTGGTTCAGGACGTGAAGCAGCAATCCGTTCATTACAAGCAGCAGGCTTAGAAGTGACTGCAATCCGTGACGTGACTCCAGTTCCTCATAATGGGTGCCGCCCTCCAAAACGCCGTCGTGTTTAATGAGTGCTTCTCATTTGAGTTTTAAGTATTACGTCATTGAACAAGACACTTTTCGTTTTGAAAGGGGTAAGAGATAAGAATGATCGAATTCGAAAAACCAAGAATCGCAAAGATTGATGAAGAAAAAGATTATGGCAAGTTTATCGTTGAACCGTTAGAACGTGGATACGGTACGACATTAGGTAACTCTTTACGTCGTATTTTATTGTCTTCTTTGCCAGGGGCAGCAATCACGAATATTCAAATTGATGGCGTATTGCACGAATTCTCCACAGTAAAAGGTGTTCGAGAAGACGTGGCGCAAATCATCTTGAATATCAAAGGCCTAGCATTAAAAATGTATGGCGAAGATGAAAAAACCCTTGAAATCGATATTGCAGGTCCTGCTACAGTTACAGCTGGTGACATCCTTGTTGACAGTGATGTAGAGATCTTAAATAAAGATATGTATATTTGTACTGTTTCTGAAGGTGCTACTTTCAATGCTCGCTTAACCGTGAGACCTGGACGTGGATATGTTCAAGCAGACGAAAATAAAAAAGAAGACATGCCAATCGGTGTGTTACCTGTTGATTCTATCTATACACCAGTACGTCGTGTAAACTACCAAGTAGAAAACACTCGTGTCGGTCATAGAGATGATTTTGACAAACTAACAATGGAAATTTGGACAGATGGCTCAATCGAACCATTAGATGCAATGAGTCTAGCTGCAAAAATCATGACTGAACATTTAGACATTTTCGTGAATCTTACTGATGAAGCTAAACATGCTGAAATCATGGTAGAAAAAGAAGAAACGCAAAAAGAAAAAATGTTGGAAATGACGATTGAAGAACTAGATTTATCTGTACGTTCTTATAACTGTTTAAAACGTGCAGGAATTAATACTGTACAAGAATTAACTAATAAGTCTGAACCTGAAATGATCAAAGTTCGTAATTTAGGTCGTAAATCACTTGAAGAAGTGAAAGCGAAATTACATGATCTTGGTCTTGGGTTACGCAAAGACGATTAAACCTTTTTGAAGGAGGGGAAACCAAGTGAGTTATCGTAAATTAGGACGCACGTCTAGTCAACGTAAAGCGATGTTGCGTGATTTAACAACTGATTTATTCATTAACGAACGTATCGTGACGACTGAAGCTCGTGCGAAAGAAGTTCGCTCAACTGCAGAAAAAATGATCACTTTAGGTAAACGTGGTGATTTACACGCACGTCGCCAAGCTGCGGCATTCGTTCGTAATGAAGTAGCAAGTGTTCGTGAAGAAAACGAAGGGATCGTAGTTGAATCAGCTTTACAAAAGCTATTCAATGATATCGCACCTCGTTACACAGATCGCCAAGGTGGCTATACTCGTATCTTGAAGACAGAACCAAGACGCGGAGATGCTGCTAAAATGGTTATCCTAGAACTTGTTTAAAATCACACTTATCATCACTTTAGAGATGCATACAAGAGTGTTATGATGTTGGAAAGTTCAGACTTTCCGAGTCTAGCTCAGCGCTACCCCCTAGTTTGACTAGGGGGTATGCACTCATCATAAAGTGTAAGTGTTTTTTTTTACTCTCGAGTAGCTGTCAAGACAGCTTTTGGAAAGTGAAAAAGAATGAAAAAGCGCAAAACGTCAACGAATCATTGCGTTTGAGCGCTTTTTTTGGTAGTGTTTGAAAGTAGACCAAAGAGTGAGGGGAATAACATGGAACCGATTGTTCAATTACAAGACTTAACATTTCGATATCAACCAGATGATGAAAAACCAGCTTTAGATCAAGTGTCACTGACGATCAATGAAGGAGAATGGGTGGCGATTATCGGGCATAATGGTTCCGGAAAATCCACTTTGGCCAAAACGATCAATGGCTTATTATTACCTGAACATGGAGAAGTGCGTGTTAAAGGGCAAGCATTAGCTGAAGAAACGATTTGGAATATTCGTCGTGCAGTCGGCATGGTGTTTCAAAATCCTGATAATCAATTCGTTGGCGCAACTGTCGAAGATGATATTGCGTTTGGAATGGAAAACCAAGGCGTTCCGCGTGAAGATATGGTCTTACGTGTACAAGAAGCACTAGAACAAGTACGGATGACGCCTTTTGCGACCAAAGAGCCAGCAAGACTATCTGGTGGTCAAAAACAACGGGTAGCGATTGCCGGAGTCGTAGCGCTAAGACCAGATGTGATCATATTGGATGAAGCGACAAGTATGTTAGATCCTGAAGGGCGCTATGAAGTCATTGAAGCAGTAAAAAAAATCAAAGAGAAAAATCAATTAACAGTAATCTCAATCACCCATGATATCGATGAAGCAGCAAATGCGAATCGTGTCTTAGTGATGAAGCAAGGTCGTTTGATCAAAGAAGGCACACCAGAAGAGATTTTTTCGGCTGGACCTGAATTGATCGAACTTGGATTAGATCTGCCATTTCCAGAAAAATTGAAATTGGCATTAAAAGCACAAGGGGTTACTGTACCGAATCATTATTTAACCGAAGAAGGGATGGTGGAATGGTTATGGACATCCGTTTTGAACAAGTAAATTTCACATATCAGCCGAATAGTCCATTTGAACAACGAGTCTTATTTGATTTAGATTTTGAAATCAAAGATGGAAGTTATCATGCGATCGTTGGCCATACCGGTTCCGGGAAATCCACGATTTTACAGCATCTGAATGCATTGTTAAAACCAACGAGTGGAACAGTAATGATTGGTGATCGTGCCATCAAACCAGATACGAATAATAAAAATTTAAAACCGTTACGTAAAAAAGTTGGGATCGTTTTTCAATTTCCAGAGTCACAATTGTTTGAAGAAACTGTAGCCAAAGATATTATGTTTGGACCTAAAAATTTTGGTGTGTCAGAAGAAGCAGCCCAACGATTAGCTGAAGAGTATATTGAACTTGTGGGCTTACCTGCTGAAACGTTAACTAAATCGCCTTTTGATCTTTCAGGAGGACAGATGCGTCGGGTAGCGATTGCTGGTGTTTTGGCGATGGAACCAGAGGTATTGGTTTTGGATGAGCCAACAGCAGGACTAGACCCACAAGGGCGACGTGAAATGATGGCGATGTTTTCAGCGCTACAAAAACAAAAACAACTCACGATCGTTTTGGTTACCCATTTGATGGATGACGTAGCAGATTTTGCTGATTACGTGACGGTCATGGAAAAAGGACGCGTCGTCAAACAAGGTACACCTAAAGAGGTTTTTCAAGAAGTTGCTTGGTTAGAAGAAAAACAATTGGGTGTTCCAACAGCAGCGGCTTTTGCAAAAAAATTACAAGCAAAAGGCTGTCAGTTTGCTGAGTTACCGTTGACTGCAACACAGTTGGCTGAATGGATCGTATCAAAGGGGGAAGCAGCCCATGATGAATAAATTGATTTTTGGACGATATATTCCTGGTGACTCGATCATTCATCGTCTAGATCCGCGTACAAAGCTATTAACGAGTTTTTATTTTATCGGGATCATTTTTTTAGCAAATAATTGGCAAAGTTATCTATTTTTAGCAGCCTTCACATTTGTAGCGATCTTGCTGTCTAAAATCAATTTAGGCTTCTTCTTACGTGGCGTTCGTCCGTTATTATGGTTGATTATTTTTACAGTGGCATTGCAGATGTTTTTCACATCTGGTGGTCAAGTCTATTGGCAGTGGGGGATCTTTCGTTTAACAGAATTTGGAGTGTTAAATGGGATTTTTATTTTTTGCCGTTTTGTGCTGATTATCTTTATTTCTACTCTACTCACATTGAGTACACCACCACTTGCATTATCAGACGCTATTGAAGCCGTTTTAAGACCATTGAAAGTCATTAAATTTCCAGTACATGAGATCTCATTGATGCTGTCGATCGCGCTACGATTTGTACCGACATTGATGGATGAAACGGAGAAGATCATGAACGCGCAACGTGCACGTGGTGTCGATTTTGGTGAAGGAAGTATCGTCCAAAAAATGAAGGCGATCGTCCCGTTATTGATCCCGTTATTTGTCAGTAGTTTTAATCGTGCTGAAGATTTAGCAACAGCGATGGAAGCTAGAGGCTATCAAGGCGGCGAGGGTCGGACAAAATACCGGATTTTACACTGGCAACTAAGAGACACGCTCACCATTTTAGTGTTTGTCATCGTCACGATTATTTTAGTTTGGTTAAAGAGTTCATAAAAAAATTCGAGCAAAGCCACTGTGAACTTTCCGGTCGCTTTGCTTTTTTTAGGAGTAGAAAAAAATGGTACGATATAAAGCAATCATCGCATATGATGGGACAAATTTTCATGGGTTCCAACGTCAACAAAATACCCGTACAGTTCAAGAGGAAATAGAAAAAACTTTGACAAAGATGGCAAGTCAAAAAATCGAGATCCATGGTTCTGGCCGCACCGATGCCGGTGTTCATGCTTTAGGTCAAGTCATCCATTTTGACTTTCCTTATCCACGTCCATTAGAAAAAATGCGTTTTGGGTTAGATACTCAAACACCAGAAGATATCGCAGTGATCCAGGTAGAAGAAGTAGCAGAAGATTTTCACGCGCGCTACTTAGTAAAAGAAAAAACCTATGAATTTAGAGTTCAGTTAGGAAAACCAAGAAGTCCTTTTACTCGTTTTTATGCGAGCTATTTTCCTTACGAGATCGAGCTAGCAAAAATTGAACGTGCGCTGCAAGATTTTTTAGGCACACATGATTTTACCTCATTTTGTGCTTCAGGTAGCTCGATTGAAGATAAGACACGCACGATAAAAGAAGCAAGTGTAGTTTATAGCGAATCAACTCAGGAGTTGGTTTTTACATTTAGAGGCGATGGATTTTTATATAAGATGATTCGCATCATGGTAGGAACGCTGTTGAAAATCGGGAATCATCGTATGGATGAAACAAGTATTCCGCAAATCATTGCGGCGAAAAATCGTGATCTTGCAGGACCGACTGCTCATCCAGAAGGGCTTTACTTAAAAGAAGTACGCTATTAAAAAGGACTGTGACAGAAATCTGTCACAGTCTCCAAAAAATGAATGAACGGTGTTCCAAAAGTAGCGCTGTCAAAAATAAGCCGACTCATTACCGAAATAGGAGAACCTATTATCGGAATGGGTCGGCTTATTTATTGGAGCTGCCTACTTTTAAAGCAGCCTCTTTTTAGTATAATTCTAAATATTGTTCGCGTTCCCATTCGGTAACGGCTTGTCTAAATGATTGCCATTCGATCGTTTTTGCTTCATAGAAGTTGTTGAAGATATGACTTCCTAATGCATCGACCATAACATCATCTTTACGTAAAGCTTTTAATGCAGAACGCAATGTACCTGGTAAATCAAAGATGTTTACTGCTTCACGTTCTTCTTCAGTCATAACATAGATGTTGCGATCGACTGGTGCTGGAGCTTCTAATTTATTTTCGATTCCATCTAAACCAGCAGTTAATAGTGCAGCTAGAGCTAAATATGGATTTGCACTTGGATCAACTGAACGTAATTCTAAACGAGTCGATAATCCACGAGATTCAGGAACACGGATTAGTGGTGAACGATTGCGACCAGACCAAGCGATGTAAACAGGAGCTTCAAAGCCAGGAACTAAACGTTTGTAAGAGTTTACTGTTGGGTTACATACTGCAGTATACGCTTTGGCATGTTTCATCAAACCAGCTAAGAATTGGTAAGCTGTTTCGCTTAGTTGCATCTCGCCTTTTGGATCAAAGAACGCATTCTCGTCACCTTTAAATAATGACATATTACAGTGCATCCCTGAGCCGTTGATTCCATATAATGGTTTAGGCATGAACGTCGCATGCAATCCATGTTTACGAGCGATCGTTTTGACAACTAACTTAAAGGTTTGGATATTGTCACAAGCTTCGATTGCATTTGCGTACTTAAAGTCGATCTCGTGTTGTCCAGGAGCTACTTCATGGTGAGAAGCTTCTACTTCAAAGCCTAAGTCTTCTAACTCTAATACGATATCGCGGCGGCAGTTTTCACCTAAGTCAGTTGGTGCAAAGTCAAAATACCCACCTTGGTCATTTAATTCAGTTGTAATGTTGCGATTTTCATCTAAACGGAAAAGGAAAAATTCAGGTTCAGGTCCTAAGTTGAATGAAGTAAAGCCAAGTTCTTCCATTTTTGCTAGCGCACGTTTTAAGTTTCCACGAGGATCTCCAGCAAATGGTGTACCATCTGGATTGTAGATATCACAGATCAAACGAGCTACTTTACCGTGATCATTTTCCCATGGGAAGATCATCCAAGTATCTAAGTCAGGGCGTAAGTACATATCACTTTCTTCGATACGTACGAAACCTTCGATTGATGAACCATCAAACATCATTTTATTGTCTAATACTTTATCTAATTGTGAAACAGGAACTTCTACGTTTTTGATTGTTCCCATAATGTCGGTAAACATTAAACGTAAAAAGCGTACATGTTCTTTTTTCACGATCTCTTTGATCTCTGCTGCTGTCGTATTTACTTTTGGCATAATAACTTCCCATCCTTTTTCCGTAATTTTCTAATGGTTCATTTTAATCAATCTTTCATGTAAAGAAATATAACATGAGTACTCAACGCTTGTAAACTCTTTTTTTGAAAAAAGTCATGAAAAAAAACCTAGCGCTTGAAAAAGCGCTAGGTTATTGGTTATTTATCCGTTTTTTTTGAAGAAACGTTGATAAATTCCAAATAGAATGAGACAAAGGATAAAGCTTGCGATACCGATTTTTAAGCCAGGTGGTACGTAACGTAACACTAAGGTATGTTTTCCTTTAGGAATAGTTAAGCTGATCAGACCATCTTCAAATTCAGTGATGGGAACTTTTTTTCCATCTAAAGTCGCACTCCAACCTTTATCATAAGGAATCGTTGTGACCAAGGTCGTTGCTTCTTTTGTCGTGAAGCTTGCAGTTGCACTTCTATTTCCAGTTTTAAAGTCGACACCATCACGTTTAATAGCCGTTACCGCATTTTGATAAGCGTCAGTATCTAGTGTAACAACTTTGGGTTCTTGGAAACTGACTTGATCAGTACCGTAAAGACTCAGTGTGAACGTTACCGTTTGTGTTTGATCGTAATAGCCTAAATCATAATATTGACCATTGATATTGATCTGTGTTTTTCGTTGTTGACCATTGACTGTAATCGAAGCAGAAGAGCTTTGCAATTGATTGAAGTCAGTTGGAAATAGGCTTAGATATGCCTGTGTATGTGCAGGGATCGTCACTTCATATGTCAATTCCTTCGCAGTATTCGGCGTGATCTCTTTATAGGTAACTTGTTGTCCGACTGTGGTGATCTCCGTATTTTTTGAATCGATCATTTGGATCGGTTCAAATGCAAAATAGGTTTGTTCAAGTCCCGATAGGTAATTCATCAGGTTCGTTTGGTTTTGCAAGTTGTCATTGGCAATGATCTTTGGCTCGGTTCTAGTTGTAGGGATCGTAAAGCCTAAAGGGAGTGCATTGGTATTTTCATAAAGTGAATACGCACCTTTTTGCGCTACTTTTTCAAATCCGAATTTATCAAAACCAGTAGATGCGATATTGTATTTGATACTTGTAAAAGCATCCATAAGTAACGTGTTGTTGTTGTAACGAATGTTTAAATTCGTTCCGCGTGAACGAAATCCTAGATCATTTAGATAGGTCGATGAGTGTCGATTGCGAATCGACGAAAACATATTGATCCCCGCGTAATTATAGGCAAAGCTATCGTTAGATGAAACTGGATCAAGATTTTCTAAACGGTAGAATGTTTGATTTTCTTTTTTTGTTTGGTTTACCAACGCTTGTAGCGAAGGTTGTGGATCGGTATATAAACTACGTGAGGCATAGTTCCAATCTTCTAAGATACCATGTACCATGGCATTCGCATTTAAACTCATTTCCACACCGATCGTTAGCAATAATAAAAGGGAGAGCTGTTTTCGTGATAACAGTTTGAGCGAGTTGCCGCTCATACAAACGAAATAAATCAACAAGAAAATAATCGTCAATGCAAATGAAGTGATGGTAAGATACGCATGCGTCGTTTTATCGACAGCTCCATAAGCTAAGGTGAAACCAAGTAAAAGTAGTAAGATACTAAACAAGTAAGTGGGTAATTCGTGTTTTGTTAAACGTTCCCAACCAAAACCAGCCAAAACGATCACTAAAAAGGAAAACAAATAAGCAAAGCGGAATAAGAACATATTTGGAGCATGCATCCCTTGCCAAAATAAGTTGAATGGTTGGAAATAAAAACTGATCATCAATAATAATGCAATCGCACCAAAACTGATTTTTTGTCGTTTAGTAATCACTCGCGTCAAAAAGAAGAAGACTGCTAAGGTTAAAGGGAATAATCCGATATAAATAAAAGGGATCGATCCATACTTAGTTGTATCATAGACGCCGACCATGTTTTTGATAAAGAAATCAAAGACACCTGTCGCTTCCGTTTTTAATGAAGTGATTTTTGTAAATTCTTCTCCATTTGTACGCAGGTCCAAAATCGCTGGTAAAACCATGATCAATGAAGCACCACTAGCTAAAAGGGCTGTGATGCTATAAGGGATCACGGTTTTTTTGCTGTTTGGCCATTCTGAGAATAAAAGAGCTAGATAGTACAGTCCCGAAAATAGAGCAACCATAAATCCCATATAAAAATTACTGATAAATAAACAAAGATAGCTGTAAAATAAAAGGCGAGGTTTATGTAGATACACTAAGCGATAGATCCCCCAAATGATTAAGGGTAAAAAAGTAAAGGTATCTAGCCACATAATAATCTCAGAGTGGGCGATAGCAAACGACATCAATGCATAGCAAAGGGACAAAATGAGCTGGTTCCAACGGTTAAGCTGGAAGGTGTGATTCGCAAATAACCAAAAGCACAGGCCAGCACTACCGATTTTAAGTAATGTGATCACGTATAAAGCATCTGGCATCAATTGGTTTGGAAAGAAAATCACAAGTGGTGTGAAAAATCCGCCTAGATAATAAGAGATCAACGAAAGGTAATTCAACCCGAGTGACCCGCTCCATGTGTAAAAAAGACTTTGCTTACCAAGCAACATATTGCGAAAACTAGCATGAAAATTTGAAAACTGGGCAAATGCATCGCTAGCTAAAATGCTTCGGCTACTCCCAGGATAAATGCCAATACTCAAATAAATCAAAGCCATGATCACTAAAGGGAGAAAGAAACTAGCTGCTAGATAGCGCCAATTGTAACGAAGATACGCGCGTGTTGTCATAAAAAACCTCCAATAACAAATTCGTTAAATGTAGTGTACCATAAGAAGGAAATTCAAAAAGCACTGAATTTAGAGCAAAGAAAAAAACCGTCCATAAGCGAACGGTTGTTAGTTCATGTGGATTAGATTAAACGCGCTCAACTTTTCCAGATTTCAAAGCACGAGTTGACACCCAAACTTTTTTAGGTGTTCCGTCGATCATCACGCGAACTTTTTGTAAGTTAGGTTTTACTGTGCGTTTTGTCGCGTTCATTGCGTGAGAACGGTTGTTTCCACTTTTAGTCTTACGTCCTGTAAAGTAGCAAACTTTAGCCATGTGTTTATTTCCTCCTTTTGCCTTGTTGTGGAGCGCTATAATTCGGCTCATACTAAATGAATTTACCACAATTTACACTTCTTTGCAAGAAAAAACTGAGTCTAGATTGACTTTTTCCTGAAAACGTTGTAAATTTAAGCAGTTGTTTGTTTTTCAAATACGGTTAAACCTGAACTTGGGTATCGTTCTTTTATTTGGGGTACAACTATGGTAAAATACTATAGTAGAAATAGGCGAAAAACCTGTTAAGGAGGCTATCTAATGGCTGTTAAAATTAAAACTGCATCAGGAATTATTGAAATCTCAAATGAAGTCATCGCAACGGTTGTCGGCGGAGCTGCAACAGATGTTTTTGGGATTGTCGGTATGGCAAGCAAAAATCAAATTAAAGATAATATCAATGAAATTTTACGTAAAGAAAACTATTCACGCGGTGTCGTGGTACGCCAACAAGAAAATGGAATTGCAGTAGACGTCTACACGATCGTCAGCTATGGCACGAAAATTTCTGAAGTGTCACGCAATGTGCAAGAAAAAGTGAAATACAATTTGGAAACCATGTTAGGAGTACGCGCAAATTCAGTTAATGTTTTTGTTCAAGGTGTGCGCGTGTTACCAGACTAGTAGAGTAGTTGTCGATCTTAAGGAGGATTTATTACAGTGAAAGTAACGAATATTAGCGCAGGTCAGTTCCAAGAAATGGTACAAGCCGGCGCCAATCGTCTACATGCGAATGCAGAATATGTCAATTCATTAAACGTGTTCCCTGTACCAGATGGAGATACAGGAACCAATATGAATTTATCGATGACGAGTGGGGCAAAGGCCGTTAGTGATTCTGTTTCAGAAGAAGTTGGAGAACTAGCAAAACGATTATCTAAAGGATTATTGATGGGCGCTAGAGGGAACTCTGGGGTGATTTTATCTCAATTATTCCGTGGATTTGCAAAAGAGATCCCGATGGTAAGTACGTTGACTGCACCTGAATTGGCTAAAGCATTTACTCGTGGGGTCGAGACAGCGTACAAAGCGGTGATGAAACCAGTTGAGGGGACAATTTTGACAGTAGCGCGTGTTGCTGCAGAATTTGGTGAGAAAAAAGCCAAAGAAACCGATGACTGTGTAGCGGTCATGCAAGCTGTAGTAACTGGTGCCACAAAGGCATTAGAAAAAACACCAGATTTACTTCCTGTTTTAAAAGAAGTCGGTGTTGTCGATAGTGGTGGTCAAGGACTTTTATTTATTTACGAAGGCTTTTTAGGCGCATTAACGGGCGAATTTAAAGCAGAAGCTGTTGAAAAATCACCAGCAGTAATGGATGAAATGGTCAATGCCGAACACCATCGCAGTGTGCAAGGTCATATGGCGACTGAAGACATTACATTTGGTTATTGTACGGAAATCATGGTGAAAATCGGTGAAGGTCCTACAGTGACAGATAAATTTGACTATGACACGTTCCGTGGTTATTTAAATGAATTAGGGGACTCATTACTTGTGGTCAATGATGATGAAATCATCAAAGTTCACGTTCATACAGAACACCCTGGTGAAGTCATGAACTACGGTCAAAAATTTGGTTCATTGATTAAAATCAAAGTCGACAATATGCGTGTCCAACACGAAACGATTTTAGAACAAGAAGAAGCACCAAAAGCAAAAGCACCACGTACGCCTTACGCAGTGATCGCGATTGCAGCAGGAGACGGTGTCAAAGAATTGTTCACTAGTTTAGGTGTACGCTATGTCATCAGTGGTGGTCAAACGATGAACCCTAGTACGGAAGATATCTTAAAAGCTATCGATGAAGTCAATGCAGATAAAGTGATTTTATTGCCAAACAATAAAAATATCTTTATGGCTGCAGATCAAGCAGCAGAAGTTGCAGAATTGCCTGTTGTCGTTGTACCGACACAAACGATTCCTCAAGGGATGGCTGCGATGCTAGCGTTCAATGAAGCAAGTACTTTAGAAGAAAATCAAACAGTAATGACTCAAGCAGCTAAAGAGATCGTAAGTGGTTCTGTGACGCATGCGATTCGCGATACACAAATCGATGGCATCACGATTCAAGACGGAGACGTATTGGGAATGATCGATGGTAAAATCGTGGTTTCAAATCCAGATATGTATACAACATGCATCGAAACGATGACGCGTATGGCAACAGATGAAACTGAAATTTTAACGTTGATCATCGGTGAAGATGGATCGATGAAAGAAGCAGAAAAAATGGCTGAAGCGATGCAAGCGAAGTTTGCAGATGTAGAAGTTGAGATTCATGAAGGGCAACAACCGGTTTACCCGTATTTGTTTGCAGCAGAATAAAAAAAAGCTTGGACTAGTCAAAGGCTCGTCTAAGCTTTTTTTCATGAGGAGGATATGATGTTTACTCAGTCGGTCACGACACTTTCAGGTGTAGGCGCAAAACGCGCCGAAACATTAGCAAGTTTAGGGATTTTTACAATCGAAGAGTTGATTACTTACTATCCTTTTCGCTATGAAGATGTACAAGAAAGACAACTCTCAGAAATTTTAGATCAAGAAAAAGTAACACTAAAAGGAATTGTAGTGACGCCGCCAGTTGTCAGTCGCTTTGGGTATAAAAAAAATCGACTACAATTTAAAATGAAACAAAATGATGATGTGTTTCAAGTTTCTTTTTTTAATCAAGCCTATTTAAAAGACAAGGTCGTACCATTTGAAGAATTGGTAGTATACGGTAAATGGGATGCTGCTCGGGCATCTTTAGCGGGAATGAAGATTTTAGGTAGTGGGCAGCAATCCGATTTTGCACCCGTGTATCACGTAAATAAAACGATTCGTCAAAAAACGCTACAAGACTTGATCTTAAAAGCACTGAGCACTTATCAAGAACAGATCGAAGAAAATCTGCCACAAAGTTTGATTGACAAATATCGTCTGATGGCACGTAACCAAGCGGTACGCGCCATGCACATCCCACAATCACGTCAAGAGTACGAACAAGCAAAACGGCGAGTGATTTTTGAAGAATTTTTCTTATTCCAAATGACGATCCAAGGGTTAAAACAAAAAGCGCGTGATGCTACGGTCGGGTTAGCGATCGATTACGATCCTCAAGCACTTAAAGGATTTATCAATACGTTACCATTTGAACTTACACAAGCACAAAAAAAAGTAACCAATGAGATCTGTGCAGACTTAAAGAGTCCTAAGCATATGCAACGCTTATTGCAAGGCGATGTAGGAAGTGGTAAAACGATCGTTGCGGCCATTGCATTATTTGCAGCCAAAACAGCAGGATTTCAAGGTGCTTTAATGGTCCCAACGGAGATACTGGCACAACAACATATGGAAAGTTTAAGCGGATTGTTTGCGCACACCAAACTTACCGTAGCTTTACTAACAGGCTCGACTAAAACAAAAGAACGACGAGAGATTTTAGCTGGTTTAGCAAAAGGTACGATCGATATCGTGATCGGGACACATGCGTTGATTCAAGAAGATGTCGTCTTTTCGCATCTTGGCCTAGTGATCACCGATGAACAACATCGTTTTGGCGTCAACCAGCGCAAGATTTTACGTGAAAAAGGCTTAAAACCAGATGTCTTATTTATGACGGCAACACCGATCCCGCGAACATTAGCGATAACAGCTTACGGTGAGATGGATGTGTCGATCATCGATGAGTTGCCTAAAGGAAGGATCCCGATTGAAACGAGATGGATCAAACCACAACAGCTGATAGATGCTTTGGATTTTGCACGTCAACAATTGCAAAAAGGACATCAAATGTATGTGATTTGTCCGTTGATTGAAGAATCAGAAACTTTAGATGTTAAAAATGCTCAGGCGATCTATGAAGATCTATGTCAAACGTTTCCTGAGTTTACTGTAGGTCTTTTGCATGGGAAAATGCGTCCTAGTGAAAAAGATCAAATCATGGAAGAATTTAAAGACAACCAAACGCAAATTTTAGTTTCAACAACAGTGATTGAAGTCGGTGTCAACGTCCCGAATGCTTCAGTGATGGTCATTATGGATGCTGATCGTTTTGGTTTAGCACAGTTGCACCAATTGCGTGGTCGAGTTGGACGGGGCCAAACAGCTTCTTATTGTATCTTAGTTGCCCAACCAAAAAATGATGTCGGAAAAGAACGAATGAAGATCATGACAGAAACGACTAATGGATTTATCGTGAGTGAACGTGATCTTGCATTACGTGGACCAGGAGAGGTATTTGGAAATCGGCAATCTGGCTTGCCTGAATTTATGATCGCTGACTTAGTCGAACATGCGCATATATTAGAAGTTGCCCAACAAGAAGCCAGTGCGATTTTCAAACAAACCAATTGGCAAGTCTTGCCTGAATACGCGGCTCTTCAAGCGTATTTGCAACAAAATCAGCAGCAAAATGGCTCATTTGATTAATAAATTATGCTATACTAGATGAGTTCAAAAGAAAGGAGTGCATCAGACATGAGAATTGCTGTCGATGCGATGGGTGGCGATCATGCGCCACAAGCAATCGTTGAAGGCGTAATGCTAGCAAAAAAAGATTTTCCGATGATTGAATTCCAACTTTATGGAAAAGAAGCGGAGATCCGTAAATATGTAACAGATGAAACAAATGTTACGATCATTCATACTGATGAAAAAATTTATAGTGAAGACGAACCGGTAAAAGCGATTCGCAAGAAAAAACAAGCATCAATGGTCTTAGCGGCACAGGCAGTTAAAGAAGGGCGTGCAGACGCGATCTTTAGTGCAGGCAATACCGGTGCATTACTTGCAGCAGGGCTATTTATTATCGGACGCATCAAAGGGGTCGACCGACCTGGGTTAATGTCGACTTTACCTGTGATGACAAGCGATGCCGGATTTGATATGTTAGATTTAGGTGCTAATGCCGAAAACAAGCCTGAGCATTTAGTTCAATATGCGATTTTAGGCTCTTTTTATGCGTCACATGTTCGTGGGATCACTACACCTCGTGTGGGTCTGTTAAATAATGGAACGGAAGAAACTAAGGGTAGTGAGCTAACGAAAAAAACATATGAATTACTACAAGCAGAACCAGGAATCAATTTTATTGGAAATGTCGAAGCGCGCGAGTTATTAAATGGTGTAGCAGATGTTGTCGTGACGGATGGTTTTACTGGGAATGCAGTCTTGAAAACGATCGAAGGAACAGCTTTGAATCTGATGGCTGTTTTAAAGGAATCGATTTTAGACGCAGGAATTAAAGGTAAACTCGGCGCATTGTTGTTAAAAGATAGTCTACGTGGATTAAAAGGTAAAATGGACTACGCTAAATATGGAGGCGCAGTTTTATTTGGATTAAAAGCTCCTGTGATCAAAACACATGGAGCAACCGGTCCAGAAGCAGTGGCACAAACGATTCGTCAAATCCATACCATGCTAGAAACCAAAATGGTCGAAGAATTAGTCACGCAATTTGACGAAAAGAAAAAACAAGAAGGTACTTTCTCGATTAATGAGAAGCTACAAAAAAAGGTAGACAAATAAGCGAGAACTCGTTAGAATGGGCTTAGTTATTTTACTGTCTCGTCACTAAGGTGGAGGTGAAAACAGTTGACACACGATGAAGTATTTCAAAAAGTAGCCGTAGTGATCGCCAATCACTTTGAAGTAAATGCAGAGAATGTAACCGAAGCAATGAACATCAAAGACGATCTAAACGCGGACTCAATTAGTGTAATGGAATTTGTTCTTGAATTAGAAGAAGAATTCGGTACCGAAATCTCAGATGAAGATGCGGAAAAAATTGAAACTGTAGGTGCTGCAGTGGATTATATTACCAATAATATCGCATAACAAAAAAGTTTGAAGGAATTTCCTTCAAACTTTTTTTGTTTTCAAACAAAACATTAATTATATTAAGTGAAAATCTACTAAGAATTTGCTTTATTTTTAGAATAAGTTGAAAAACGGTTACATTTTATAGCACTTTTTCTTTTATTGCCCTTGAACCGACTGAAAACTATGCTATTATAAGTAAATATCCGGATACCGATTTTTTTGGTCTTGTATTTTTTTGACATATTCTATATAATTATTAAAAAAATATGATATTTCTATTAGAATAAAAAAACAAGCACTATCAAACTGAGTATCGATACTATTGAAGGGGGCTTTTCGTTGGCAAATGCAAAACAGTTATTAGACGTACAACATTTACATACTAGCTTTCGGATCAAAGATGATTTTTACGATGCCGTAGATGATGTTTCATTTACACTAAATCGTAATGAAATCTTAGCGATCGTAGGTGAATCAGGTTGTGGAAAGAGTACATTAGCTACGACCATCATGGGATTACAAGACTTGGCAAACACAAAAATCACTGGTGAGATCATGTACAAGGATTTAAACCTAGCCAATCTAAACGAGACACTTTATAACAAGATTCGAGGAAATGATATTGGAATGATTTTCCAAGATCCTTTATCAGCCCTAAACCCTTTGATGCGTATCGAAGACCAGATCAAAGAGGGACTATCGTATCATACAAAAATGACCAGCGAACAAAGACAACAACGTGCGATTGAACTGTTGACACAAGTTGGGATTCCAAATCCAGAGCGAATCGGTCGCCAATATCCGCATGAATTGTCTGGTGGGATGCGCCAACGGGTAATTATTGCAATCGCTATTGCTTGTAAGCCACCAATCATCATTGCAGATGAACCGACAACAGCTCTTGACGTAACAATTCAAGCACAAATTTTAGATTTATTGACTGATCTACAACGTGAAACTGAAGCAGGGATCATCTTGATCACGCATGACCTTGGTGTCGTAGCTGAAATGGCCGATCGAGTAGCGGTAATGTATGGTGGACAGTTTGTGGAAGTAGCAACAGCTGAAGAGTTATTTAATAACCCTAAACATCCGTACACCCGCTCTTTACTGAACTCGATTCCTCAAGAAGATCAAGAAGGTGATTTACACGTGATCGAAGGTGTCGTCCCTTCTTTAAAAAATATGGTACGTGATGGCTGCCGTTTTGCACCACGGATTCCCTGGATTCCAGCGTCAGCACATGAAGAAAATCCGACCCTTCATGAAGTATCTCCTGGCCATTTAGTCCGTTGCACGTGCTATCAGCACTTTCATTTTAGAGACGAAAAGGAGTAGTGTAGATGTCAGAATTGATTACAATTAAAGACCTAAAAGTTCACTATCCGATTCGTAGTGGATTTTTGAATCGTGTGACCGACTATGTTTACGCTGTAGACGGGGTCGATTTCGTGATTGAAAAAGGCCAAACGTATGGATTAGTTGGTGAATCAGGTTCTGGGAAATCGACGACTGGAAAAGCGATCGTCGGACTAGAAAAAGTAACTGCTGGTGGCATTATTTACGAAGGTCAAGACGTGACCAAATCATCGGTACGAAGAAAAATGCAATACAATAAAGATGTCCAAATGATCTTTCAAGATTCAATGTCTAGTTTGAATCCGAAACGTCGTGTGATTGATATCATTGCGGAACCTTTACGCAATTTTGAGCGTTTGAGCGACCAAGAAGAGAAAAAACGCGTGAAGGAATTACTTGATATCGTTGGCATGCCAGAAGATGCACTATATAAGTATCCGCATGAGTTTTCAGGTGGACAACGGCAACGTATCGGGGTAGCCCGTGCAGTAGCATCAAATCCTAAATTGATCGTAGCCGATGAGCCAGTTTCTGCACTCGATTTATCGGTACAAGCACAAGTATTGAACTTTATGAAACGGATTCAAGAAGAGTATGGGTTAAGTTTCTTATTTATCTCGCATGATCTTGGAGTCGTAAAACATATGTGTGACAATATCGCGATCATGTATAAAGGCCGCTTTGTTGAGATTGGAACAAAACAAGATATTTATACGAATCCACAGCATATCTATACGAAACGTTTATTATCAGCAATTCCTCAGATCGATGTTAAAAATCGTGATGCCCATAAAGAAACACGACGCTTAGTGGAAGCGGAGTATATCAATAATCAAAAAAATTACTACGACGAAACGGGTCGTGTGTATGACTTAACGAGCATTTCACCGACACATCAAGTCGCATTAAAAGATGGGGGGAAAAGCTAAATGTGGAAAACGATTTTACGTCGCGTGATCTTAATGATTCCCCAAATCATTATTTTAAGTTTACTGATCTTTATTCTAGCAAAAATGATGCCGGGTGATCCATTTACAGGATTGATCAATCCCAATACGGATCCTGCGCGAATCGAAGAATTAAAAAAAGCTTCTGGTTTTTATGATCCATGGTATCAACAATACTACAATTGGATCACCAATGCCTTACATGGTGATTTTGGGAAAAGTTATACGTATAAATATGATGTCGCGACCGTTATTGGTCAACGGATCGGCAATACCGTTCGTTTAGCGATCGTATCAGTGATCTTAACGTATGCTTTAGCGATCCCATTAGGATTATATGCTGGTCGTTATGAAAACTCTTGGTTAGATAAATTTGTTGTAGGCTATAACTTTATTAGTTTTGCGATTCCAGTTTTTGTCTTGGCTTTATTGATGATCTACTTCTTTGGGTATACTTTGCATTGGTTCCCAACAAGTGGAAGTGTTGCAACAGATGCGACGCCTGGGACGATTGGCTATTTTATGAGTCAATTGTATCATGTTCTCTTGCCATCGATCGTGCAAGCACTATTAGGAACAGCCGTCACGATCCAGTATTTACGTAGTGAAGTAATCGATGCGAAGAAAATGGATTACATTCGTACTGCGCGCTCTAAAGGTGTTCCGACAAGTACCGTTTTCAATCGTCACATTTTTAGAAATGCTTCACTACCGATTGCATCGACTTTGGGTTATGAGATCACTGGTTTGATTTCAGGGTCGGTGATGATCGAGATCATCTTTAATTATCCAGGGATCGGAAACTTGTTTATTACAAGTATCGGCCAACGTGACTATTCAGTCATCACCGCATTGACCTTGATCTTTGGGGTAGCGACTTTAGTAGGAACGTTATTATCCGATATCATTATGAGTATCGTGGATCCACGAATTCGAATCCAATAACATAGGAGGAGTGTACACAATGGCAAAAAAAGAAACAGCTACAGTAGAAACCGTGTCGACACCCCCTATGGGAATCAGAGTGATCGCACGAGAATTCAAAAAAGATAAATTAGCGATGTTTTCGCTTGGTTTATTGATCTTTGTCTTACTATTTGCCTTTATTGGCAGTTTTGTTTTAGATGCAGACACGGTCAATAAAGTCAGTATTTTTGATCGTTATGCTACACCAGGATCGACTGCAGTCGATGGTCGGTATTACTTATTGGGTGCTGATGAAGGTGGTCGTGACGTCTTTGGGTTATTAGTCATTGGAGCCCGTAATTCAATCATGATCGGTTTTTTGATCACGATTATTACCTCGATTATCGGGGTAGCGGTTGGGATCATCTCAGGATATTACGGCGGCGTAATCGATACAGTATTGATGCGGATCGTCGATTTTATCATGATCTTACCGATTTTATTGATCATTATCGTATTGGTAACGATCGTACCAAAATACAATGCGTTAAGTTTAGTTTGGATTATGTCGGCCTTTTATTGGGTCGGAAAAGCACGGCTATTTCGTGCTAAAACGCTCTCTGAAAGTCGTCGTGACTATGTGAGTGCGTCAAAAACATTAGGGACATCGAATTTTAAAATCATGTTTTTTGAAGTGATGCCAAACTTAAGTTCATTGATTATCACCAATTTAACGATGAACTTCGCCGCAAATATCGGGATCGAAACAAGTTTGACGTTCTTAGGCTTTGGATTACCAATCAAAACACCAAGTTTAGGAACCTTGATCTCGTATGCGAACAACTCAGAAGTCATCACATCAAAACCATGGGTATGGATACCAGCATCATTACTAATTTTAGTCTTGATGTTAAGTATAAATTATGTCGGTCAAGCCTTTAAACGTTCCGCAGATGCGCGTCAACGTTTAGGATAATCAGAAACGGGGGAAAAGGAATGAAGAAAAAAGCATTATTAGGTTTAGTAACAGTGGCAGGGTTAAGCTTAACTTTAGCTGCTTGTGGCAATGGAAGTAAAGACAATAGCAGTAAAGGATCTAGCGATACAGCAACCGATACTGCAAATTTCAAAGTCAAAACCTCAAACGATAAAGAAGCGATGAAAGATGGTACCTTAGAAATTGCCGAAGTAACCGATACAGCATTTACTGGGATCTTCTCAGATGCGTTCTCAGAAATGAATTTAGATTCAACTTATTTTGCACCAGCAAATGAGCCATTGTTTTACTATGACAAAGATTTAAAGATCAAAGATGGTGGCGCAGCGAAAATCAAATTTGATGAAGATGCAAAAACGGCTACGATTACGTTAAATGATAAATTAAAATGGAGTGACGGCAAAGACGTTACAGCCGACGATTTGATCTTCCCATATCAAGTAATTGCAGATAAAGATTATACTGGTGTACGTTATGATTCTACAATGAAAAACATCGTTGGAATCGAAGACTATCATGATGGAAAATCAGATAGTATTTCAGGAATCAAAAAAGTGAATGACAAAGAAATCGTGATCTCATACAAAGAATTTGCACCATCTATCTTACAAGGTGGAGGCGGCGTATTATCTTACGCAATGCCAAAACATGCGTTTGACGGAATCGCAGTCAAAGATATGGCAGCATCTGATCCAGTTCGTAAAAACCCAATTACTTTTGGACCTTACTACATCAGTAAAATTACAACAGGTGAGTCTGTAGAATTCTTACCAAATGAATACTACTATGGTGACAAACCAAAACTATCTAAATTAACGATGAAGAGTATTCCAACGTCTTCAGCTGTAGCGTCAATGAAATCAAAAGAATACGATATCTATGATGGCATGCCAAACTCAGAATACACATCTTGGAAAGATTTAGATGGTTATGAGCTATTAGGTCAACAAGAACTAGCTTATAACTACATTGGATTCAAACTAGGTAAATGGGATGCCGATAAAGGTGAAAACGTAATGGATGCTAATGCTAAAATGGCAGATAAATCATTACGTCAAGCAATTGGCTATGCAGTTGACAACGCAGCCATTGCAGAAAAATTATACAATGGCTTGCAAACAGAAGCGAATTCATTAGTCGTACCTGGCTTTGCATCACTTTATGACAAAGATCTTGCTGGCTACAAACAAGATGTCGATAAAGCGAAAAAATTATTAGATGATGCCGGTTATAAAGATGTCGATGGCGATGGCTTACGTGAAGATAAAGACGGCAAAAAATTAACGATCAACTTTGCCTTCCGTGATGGCGGAACGACTGCGAAGTCATTATCTGAATACTACATTCAAGCTTGGAAAGAAGTTGGTTTGAATGTTGAACTAGCAACTGGACGTTTAATCGAAGTAAATAGCTTCTATGATAAATTACAAGCAGATGATCCAGGAATCGATATGTATCAAGCAGGTTGGTCAACTGGATTTGATCCAAACCAAGCTGGTCTTTATGGAAAAGATGCACAATTTAACTTCACTCGTTTTGTATCGGATGAAAACACCAAATTATTGGATCAAATGTCATCAAAAGATGCTTTAGATGAAGATAAAGCAGCGAAAATCTACAAAGATTGGCAAGAATATGCAAATGAAGAAGCATTTGTAATTCCAACGACTTACTCTTATCTAGTAACACCAGTTAGCGATCGTGTAACAGGTTACGATATCACACGTGATCTAGATTACAACACATTCACAACTTTAGGTGTGACTGAAGCAAAATAATTGATCAGTAAATAGACTACGCCCTCGCGTAGTCTATTTTTTTGTTATACTGACACTAAGGGAGTGAAAATTATGTTTGCGTTAGTACTGCCATTATTAGAACGAGTGGGATTGATTATTTTATTAGCCAATCTACTCATGAATAGCCCATATTACAAAAAATTGATGTACCATCGCCAAGAACGACTGGCACAAATCGTGTTGATCCTAACATTTAGTATCTTTGCGATCATTAGTAACTTTACAGGTGTTTTAGTGACAGATGCTAGGCAGATCGATTCATCAGCTTTTGTGAATCTAGCTAGCCATGCCTCAATCGCCAATACAAGGACGCTTACGATCGGGATGTCCGGCTTGATCGGTGGTCCTGTCGTTGGTCTTTTTGTTGGGTTGATCTCAGGAACTGTGCGTTTCATGCAAGGGGGAACGGCACCCTATACGTATTTTATCTCGTCGATCGTCATCGGGTGTGCATCTGGAATTTTCGGATACTTCAGTTTAAAAAAACAAACCTATCCTAGTATCGTTCAAGGAGCAGTTTGCGGAGTCTTGATGGAAGTGATTCAAATGATGTGCATTTTTCTCTTTTTACCAGACCGAACGCAAGCGATCCTGTTGATCGAAACGATCGCATTACCGATGATATTTGTGAATGCTCTAGGAACAAGTCTGTTTTTATCGATTATTTTATCGACATTAAAACAAGAAGAAAGTACGCGTGCGATTCAAACCCATGATGTATTGGAATTAGCCAATACGACATTACCCTATTTTCGACAAGGATTGACGGCAGAATCAGCCTATCAAACGGCCGAGCAAATCAAGAAATTTATGCGTGTTTCAGCCGTTAGTGTGACCAATCAAACGGAAATTTTAGCACATGTCGGCGAAGCGAGTGATCATCATATCGCTAAAGAAGCGATTATTACGGACCTCTCAAAAGAAGTACTCAAAACTGGAGAACTTCATGTTGTCCGCACGAAACGCGAAATCGGCTGTAGCCATCCAGATTGTCCGCTAGAAGCGGCGATCGTCGTGCCATTGATGGTACAAGCAAAAGTTATTGGAACATTTAAATTGTACTTTACTGATGCAAGTGAGTTGACCTATGTTGAAGAGCAGTTAGCTAAAGGATTAGGCGAGATTTTTTCTTCGCAAATCGAACTCGGCGAAATGGATAACGCGCAACGACTGTTAAAGGATGCCGAGATCAAATCGCTACAAGCGCAAGTCAATCCGCACTTTTTATTTAATGCGATCAATACGATTTCGGCTTTGATGCGTTTTGACAGTGAACAGGCTCGGCACTTATTACTGCAACTTGGTCATTATTTTCGTGCCAATTTAAATGGACACCGAAATAATCTGATCCCGGTATCAGAAGAGTTAGCCCATGTGGAAGCCTATTTAGCGATCGAACAAGCACGTTTTCCTGAGCGCTATACGATAAACTTTGCGATCGATCCCGTCTTGCATACGATCCAGATCCCACCATTTGTTATTCAAATTTTAGTGGAAAATGCGTTGAAGCATGCGTTTATTGGACGCAAAAGAGGCAATCAAGTCTTTGTGACCGCACAAAAAAATGAAACGACCGTCACCATTAGTGTAAAAGATAATGGTCAGGGAATTGATCCAGTTAAACAAGCCCGTCTTGGACGAGAAGTCGTTGAATCGAAAAGTGGTACCGGTTCGGCACTAGAAAATATTAATCGTCGTTTGGTCAGTTTGTTTGGGCAAGAGGCGCATTTGGTGATTGAATCTACACCGGATGGAAGTTGTTTTTCCTTTACGATTCCGGTTTTAGAAAAGGAGTGAGTCGATGAACATCGCAATTATAGATGATGAACGTTTAGCACGAATGGAGCTACATTATTTACTGCAACAAGTTGAAGGTGTCGAGAACATCTATGAAGGAGAATCGATTGAAGAAGCGTTTGCTTTATTGTTACAGGAAACGATTGATCTCTTGTTTTTAGATATTCATCTGACCGATGAGAGTGGGCTAGATCTAGCCAAAAAAATCCAGCAAGTCCCACACCCGCCTTTGATTATCTTTGCTACAGCATATGATAACCATGCAGTAGAAGCTTTTGAATTAAATGCGTTAGACTATATTTTAAAACCGTTCGAACAAGAGCGGATCAAAAAAGCAGTTGCTAAAGCCCAACAAACGCTAGTGAAACAGACGGCTATGCCAGTCAATCCTCGTTTGACGATCGAAACGGATGAACGGATTTTTCTTGTCCCGTTTGATGAGATCTTGTATGCGGAAGTTCAAGGGAAACAAACAACGATCCATACGGAAGAGCGCCAATTTATCACTACATTGACATTGGCTGCTCTAGAACAACAGGTACCAAGTATCAATTTCTTAAAAGTACACCGTAGTTACATCATCAATACGGCAAAAATCACTGAGATCCAACCGTGGTTTAATCAGACCTATCAAGTGACGATGAGCAATCAAGAAAAGGTGCCAGTAAGCCGTTCGTACGTCAAATCGTTTAAACAAGCAATTGGATTGTAGCATTTTAGGAAGCGTATCCAGTAAGTTATACCCTGATTCCAGTAAATAGCGAAAAAAACCACTTTTAAAGTGGTTTTTTTTATATAGTAAAGACAAGAAAACAAGAGAAATCAAGGGGGACAATAAGATGAAAAAAACTTATTCAATTATTTACCAAGGAGTTATGATCAGTATCGTTATGATGATCTCAAAATTTATTGAGGCGCTTTTGCCCTTTGCGATGCCATCTTCAGTGATTGGATTGGTGTTATTATTTATTGCTTTATGCACAAACATCATTCGTTTAGAGCAAATCGAGACAGTCGGCAATGCATTGGTAGATAATATTGGATTGTTCTTTGTGCCAGCAGGAATTTCAGCAATCAATTCGCTTGATTTATTGAAAGGGCACTTTTTATTGACGATCGCCTTGATTTTCTTTTCTACGTTATTTTTATTAGTCGGTACAGGTTGGATGGCGCAATTATTATTGAGTATCGGGCATAAAAAAGTTGCCAAAAAACCGGCTACTTTTCCTAAAATTGCGACAATCAAAAAATCAACAGCAAATGAGGTGAGATAAGATGGATATGATCATTGAATTATTTAAACAAACACCTGTTTTTGGCGTCTTACTTTCATTAGGTACGTTTTATATTGGACAAGTTTTATTTAAAAAATCAAAGGGCTTCTTCTTATTTGCACCACTATTTGTTGCGATGGTTTTGGGGATCTTGACATTGATGGCAACTGGAATCTCATTTCCAGAGTTTAATAAAGGCGGACAAGTAGTGAGTTTCTTTTTGGAACCTGCGACGATTTGTTTTGCGATCCCACTTTATAAAAAACGCGAGGTCTTAAAAAAATACTGGGCGCAGATCTTAGGCGGAATCACATTAGGAAGCATCGTAGCGATC
Organism: uncultured Enterococcus sp.; assembly: GCF_913775425.1. Classification (GTDB taxonomy): domain Bacteria; phylum Bacillota; class Bacilli; order Lactobacillales; family Enterococcaceae; genus Enterococcus_G. Next base: position 16,364 of record NZ_CAJYIS010000064.1, on the reverse strand, counting down.
TATGGGATCTATATCGTATCTAATGTATTTGAACTAGGTAAAGTCGTAACAGCTTCTATGCTTCCACAAGCAGCAACGACTGCAATTGCGATGCCAACATCAATTGCAATGGGAGGATCAGGTGAATTAACTTCGCTAGCTTGTATTTTAAATGGAGTCATCATTTATGCACTAGCACGTCCCTTAGTTGATTTCTTTAAAATCAAAGATCCAATCGCTAGAGGATTGGCATTAGGAACTTCTGGTCATTCATTAGGTGTTTCTGCCGCACAACCAATGGGAGAAGTCGAAACCTCAATGGCAAGTATTGCATTAGTTGTTGTTGGAGTGATCGTAACGGTTGTTGTCCCGATTGCTGGACAAATTTTATTGTAAAAAAGGTTGTTCTAGAAGTGGGTTATTTCTAAAATAGTTACTTCTAGAACTCTATTTATTTTGGGTCGTGACGGATTTTTGTCACGGCTCTTTTTATGTTTTTGGTGAGGAGAAAGAAAGTAACTATTCAGCTGGTCTTGATATGAATAAAGTCCAGATCATCTGACTTAAGCAATCCTTAAAAGAATCCAGTAAGAATAGTTAACAGCCGGGGCGGCATTTGGTATAATACGAGAAGATGTCACTTACAGCTTTAAGTTGTAAAAAAACAAAAAAGGAATGGATTTCATGGATAACCAGTTAGTAACAAAAATAAAAGAAAACTACCAAATTGTTTTTGAGGAAATGGGGTTACTAGACCAAGCGTTTACCCATTCATCTTATGTGAATGAGCATCGAAATCTACACTTATGCGACAACGAACGTTTAGAATTTTTAGGAGATGCGGTATTAGAGCTATTGGTATCACAATATTTATACCGTCAATTTCCAGAAATGCCAGAAGGAAAATTAACAAAGCTACGTGCCTCGATCGTACGAGAAGATTCACTTGCTGAATTTGCTCGAGAATGTGCTTTTGATCAATTTATCCGTCTTGGAAAAGGCGAGGAAAACTCTGGTGGACGTCAACGTGCAGCACTGTTATGTGATTTATTCGAATCATTTTTAGGTGCATTGTATTTAGATCAAGGATTAGAAGCAGTTCATGGCTTTTTAAAAACTGTAATTTTCCCTAAAGTTGAAGCGGGTGCTTTTTCACATGAAATGGATCATAAAACAAAGTTACAAGAAGTATTGCAACGTGGCGGCGACGTGTTTATCGATTACCGTTTGATCAAAGAAGAAGGACCAGCACACGAACGGATATTTTGGACAGATGTCTATTGTGATGGCAAATTGATTGGTCAAGGAACAGGTCGTTCAAAAAAAGGAGCTGAGCAAGCTGCAGCTCAAAATGCATTGGAAGAATTAGAAGAATAAGTGGGGAAGTCATGTGTATTTAAAACGTATTGAAGTGGCAGGATTCAAATCTTTTGCCAATCGCACTACGATCGAATTTGAAAATCAAGTAACAGCGATCGTAGGACCAAATGGAAGTGGTAAAAGTAATATCACAGAAGCGATTCGTTGGGTTTTAGGAGAGTCTTCGGCTAAAAGTTTACGTGGTGGCAAGATGCCAGATATCATCTTTGCCGGATCAGAGTCACGCAAACCGCTAAATATCGCTGAAGTCACGCTAGTGCTCGATAATGAAGACCATTATCTTCCAGTAGAATTTGTCGAAGTAAGTGTAACAAGAAGATTACGTAGAACTGGCGAGAGTGATTTTTTCTTAAATAAACAAGCTTGCCGCCTAAAAGACATACAAGAATTGTTTATGGACTCTGGCTTAGGAAAAGAGTCCTTTTCTATTATTTCGCAAGGAAAAGTCGAAGCGATTTTTAGTAGTAAACCAGAAGAACGACGCGGTATCTTTGAAGAAGCCGCAGGAGTTTTAAAATACAAGTCACGTAAAAAACAAGCGGAATCAAAACTTTCTGAGACTAAAGAAAATCTAAGTCGTTTAAATGATATCGTCTACGAATTAGACGAACAGCTTAGTCCGTTACGTCAGCAAAAAGAAACGGCAACGAAATATGTGGCATTAAAAGAAGAGTTGACACAACTTGACGTCACATATACGATCAGCAGTTTAGCCCAACATGAGGCGACGCATCAACAGATCGTTGAAAAAGCGCGACTAGCACAGCAAGAACTGGATACAATCCAAACGAATCTTACGGATAAAGAACATCTTTTACAACAATTGCGTGCGCAACGTGAACAATTTGATACCACGATCGAAGCAGAAAACCAAACACTTTTGTCGTTAGTAGAACGATTGAAACAAGCAGAAGGACAGTTGGATGTATTAAAAGAACGTTCGAAACATACGCTAAAGAGTAGCCAAGAATATCAAGAGTCACTGGATGAAGTCATGGATATGATTGAACGCTTAGAAGATGAAAAAGCGCATGTGATCGCGCAATTGTCGTTACAAAACGGTGAACTGCAACAAGTTGAAAAGCAAATCGCTCAAGCAATGAAAGAAATGAAAAATTATGAAAAATCGACGAAAGAATTAGTCGAAGAATTACGAGCAGAATATGTAGACGTGATGCAACAACAAGTAAATGTAAGCAATGAGCACAAATACTTGGAGCGTCAACACGAACAAGAACGTCTGCGTAATGAGCAAACACTAAAAAAACAAGCGGAAGTCTCAGAGCAACTGGCGCAACAAACAGCAGAATTAGAAGCAATCCAAAGTTCTTTATCTAAAGAAAAAGCGCAACAACTTGAACACACGAAACAAGTAAGTGAGCTTCAAAGCTTAGTTGAAACGACTAAAGGACGTATTGAAAAAGCACAAGCGAAAATGTATGACTTGATGCGTGAAGTTCAACAAGTCAAAGCTCGTCAAAAAAGCTTGCAAGAAATCAAAGAAAATTATACTGGTTATTATCAAGGTGTACGCGAAGCGCTAAAACATCGGGAAGATTTACAGATCATAGGAGCAGTAGCTGAATTGATCGAGGTCCCTGAAGACTATACATTAGGGATCGAAACCGCGTTAGGTGGAGCATCACAGCATGTCGTAATGGAAAATGAAGCGGACGCCAGAGCTGCGATTACATTTTTGAAAAAACGCCAAGCTGGACGTGCGACTTTTTTACCGTTGACGACAATCAAACCACGTACCCTACCACCATCAGTACTCGCGCAAGTGCAAGAAATTACTGGTTTTGTAGGCGTGGCCAGTCAATTAGTTCAATACGAAGAACGCGTCCAGACGATCATTGAGAATCTATTGGGGACGGTGTTGATGGCGACAGACCTAGCCGCGGCAAACCAAATCGCAAGAGCACTTCAATTTCGCTATCGTGTCGTGTCACTAGAAGGTGATGTGATGAATGCTGGTGGATCGATGACTGGTGGAGCTTCAAAACGCAATAGCCAATCGAGTATGTTTACACAAGGCGCTCAATTACAAGAATTGACCCAAACGGCACAACGTCTAGAGACACAATTACAATTGACCGAACGTCAGGTTAAAGAATTGCAAGAACTAGATAGCACCACTAGACAACGCTTAGACGTATTACGTATGCAATATCAAGATGATCAAGTGCAAACGCAAGACTTTGCCTCGAAAGCGCAAGTGTTACAAAGTACGATCGAACGTCTAGAAAAAGATCAACAAATCTATGCATTTGAACTACGCGAATGGCAACGATTTGTTACCGATTATACAGAGCAACATCAGCAATTGACTAGCGAACAAGTACAAATCACCGAACGGCTGACGAAAATCCAACAAGAGATGGATACATTGACTAAAGAAGAAGATGGGATCGAAAAGCGTCGACAAGTACTACGCGATGAAATCAGCCAGTTGCAAGCTAAAGAAGCTGTGGCAAAAGAAAAAGTCACACATTTGAAAGAACGCTTTACACAAACCAATACCTCATTGACGCAAGCTGAACAAAAACAAGCGACATTAGAGCGTCAATTGGCAGCATTGGCTTCATCAGATGAACACCAAGAAGAAACAGTAGAGTCGTTAAGTGAATTGATTGCAACGACACAAACAAAAAAACTGGATCTAGAAGAACAATTGCAAATGATCCGTGAAAAACGATATGCTTGCCATGAGCAAATCCGTAAAGAAGACGATGCATTAGCATTGATTTATCGTCAACAAAAAGAAGGATTAGCACTACACAATCAATATGCGTTACAAGAAGACCGTGTTCAAACCAAAATGGCACAACAAATCAGTTATTTGGATGAGAACTACCATTTAACAGTTGAACAAGCAAAAGCATTGTATCCATTTGTCACACCTGATGAGGAGCAAAAAAAGCAAATCAGTCGTTTGAAGCAACAAATCACCTCTTTAGGGGTTGTGAACTTGCAAGCGATTGAGCAGTATGAACAAGTGAATGAACGTTATGAATTTTTAACGAGCCAAAAAGATGATCTGACCCAAGCAAAAGAACAATTAGAAGAAACGATGTCTGAAATGGATGAAGAAGTGAAACAACGTTTTTCAGAGACGTTTAATGCGATCAAACGTCAGTTTAGTCAAGTATTTCCTAACATGTTCGGTGGTGGGCGAGCAGAACTTGTTTTAACACAACCGGATGATTTATTACACACAGGAATCGAGATCGAAGCGCAACCACCAGGGAAAAAATTACAAAGCCTAAGTTTACTATCCGGTGGGGAACGTTCGTTGACAGCGATCGCATTATTATTTGCGATCATTCAAGTTCGTCCAGTACCGTTTTGTATCTTAGATGAAGTCGAGGCTGCTTTAGACGAAGCGAATGTGTCGCGTTTTGGTCGTTATTTGAAATCAAATCAAAACCACGCACAATTTATTGTGGTCACACATCGCAAAGGAACAATGGAAGCTGCAGATGCTTTATATGGTGTTACTATGGAAGAATCAGGGGTCTCTAAAGTCTTATCTGTAAAATTAGATCAGGTAAAAGACGATGGCCAAATCGAAGTAAAAGGAGCAGTAAAATGATTAAATTAGTCGCAATCGATCTAGATGGTACATTATTGACCGATAAAAAAACAGTTTCCGTCCGCAATCATGATGTGCTGACTCAAGCGAAGGCACAAGGAGTCAAAATCGTGTTATGCACGGGTCGTCCATTGATGGCAATCCGTCCTTATTTGGATTCGTTGAACTTGCGTGAAGCAGGAGATTACAGTATCACCTTTAATGGTGGATTAGTTCAAAAAAATGATACAGGAGCAATCGTAGAAAAAGTCACTTTGACGAAAGCAAATGTGGATGAATTGATCGCACTAGCAAAAGAACTCGATATGCCACTGGATATTTTATCAGATGAAATCGTGTTATGCATTCGGACTTCATCGACGTATCAAACGATCTATCCATCGCTTAATCCGTTATTGACTTATAAAGAAGCAACAGAAGCAGAATTAGCCGAGTATACGCTGTTTAATAAAGCAGTTACGGCATATGACCAAGAGGTTTTAGATAAATGGATCACGAAGATCCCTGATGCTATCAAAGAAAAATTTGAAGTCATCAAAACACGTAATAATCTGTTAGAATTTATGCCAAAAGGCGTAACAAAGGCTGCTGGGATCGCTCGTCTAGCAACTGACTTAGGAATTGAACAAACTGAAGTTATGGCAATCGGAGATGAAGAAAACGATCTGTCGATGGTCTCTTATGCTAAAATCGGAGTAGCGATGGAAAATGCAGTTTTGCCTGTCAAAGAAGCAGCTGATTTTATTACGAAAACAAACGAAGAAGACGGGGTAGCATTAGCTATCGAAAAATTTGTACTAAACTAAGCTAAGGGAAGTGAGTCTATGGGATTTTTTGATAAAATCAAACGCGCCTTTACTGGTGAAGAAAAACCAGAAGAAGTTAGCGTCGAACAAGAACAAGTCCAAGAAAAATATGATAAAGGTCTAGAAAAGACCCGTAAAACTTTTGGGGAACGTATGAATGAATTGTTTGCCAATTTTAGAACGGTTGATGAAGACTTTTTTGAAGAGTTAGAAGAAACGCTAATTGGAGCAGATGTTGGTTTTGATACGGCAATCAAAATTTCAGAAGCATTACGTGAAGAAGTGAAATTACGCAATGCGAAAAAACCGGCTGAAGTCCAAAATGCGATTATTGAAAAACTAGTCGACCTTTATGAAGCAGAAGGAGTCGATGAGATCAACACGTTGAACCTAAAACCAGAAGGCTTGACCGTGATGTTATTCGTCGGCGTCAATGGTGTAGGAAAGACGACCAGTATTGGGAAATTAGCGCATCAATACAAACAAGAAGGTAAAAAAGTCTTATTAGCCGCTGCCGATACATTTCGTGCTGGAGCGATCGATCAGTTGGTCGTATGGGGCGAACGGGCAGGTGTTGAAGTCGTACGCGGAGAGGCCAATGGTGATCCAGCTGCGGTCGTATTCGATGCAATGCGTCGTGCGAAAGCTGAACAAGCCGACGTACTGTTGATCGATACCGCAGGACGGCTACAAAATAAAGTCAATTTGATGAATGAGTTAGAGAAAATCAAACGCATCATTCAGCGTGAAGAACCCGATGCACCACATGAAGTATTGCTTGTCTTAGATGCTACCACGGGGCAAAATGCGATGGTCCAAGCAAAGCAATTCAAAGAAACGACTGATGTTACAGGTTTAGTTTTGACAAAACTAGATGGTACAGCTAAAGGTGGAATCGTCTTAGCGATTCGAAATGAGTTACATTTGCCAGTAAAACTGGTAGGATTAGGTGAAAAAATCGATGACTTAGAGCCATTTGATCCAAATGACTTTGTGATCGGTCTGTTCAAAGGTTTATTAAAAGAAGAATAGGGATAGAAAGCTAGCCTTTCTAGATCGGGGGAACCATGGATTACCAAACATTATTGATGCATGAAACAGTCTTACCTTATGCGCTAAGTGCACGTTTTGGAATTGAACGTGAAGGTCAACGAATTACAAAAACAGGTCAACTAGTTGATACGGCTTATCCTAAAACATTAGGGAACCGCTCATCACATCCATATATTCAGACAGATTTTGCTGAGACACAAATGGAACTTATTACACCAGTAACCGATTCTGTAGAGGAATTGTTTCGTTACTTAGCGGCAATCCATGACGTTGCTTATCGTTCATTAGAAGACGATGAACGATTATGGCCACTAAGTATGCCACCAGCGTTACCATTAAAAGACGAAGCCATTACACTGGCAAAATTAGATCGCTTTGAAGATGTCTTGTATCGTCGCTATCTAGCCAAAACGTATGGACGTCGTAAACAAATGGTCAGTGGGATTCATTTTAATATCGAATTATCTGAAGAATTACTGCAACGTATGTTTGCGATCCAAACAGAAGAAACAGACTTTATACGATTTAAAACAAATGCTTACTTAAAAGTGACACGTAATTATTTAGCATACCGCTTTTTGATCACGTATTTGTTTGGAGCTTCACCGATGAGTGAAAAAAACTTTTTCGTCGGAGCAGCTGGTCCTAAAGAGCCCGTTCGTTCTTTGCGTAATAGTTCTTTTGGATATAAAAATAAAGAGGATGTCAAAGTTCGTTATGATTCGATCGAATCGTATCTAGCTGATTTGACACAAATGGTTGAAGACGGTAAATTATCTGAGGAAAAAGAATTTTATGCCTCTGTTCGTTTACGAGGTGGTAAAAAAGTTGCGGATCTTGCGACTTCAGGTATTCGTTATATCGAACTGCGGAATATCGACTTGAATCCGTATGCTCAGTATGGGATCTCGAAAGAACAAGTCGAATGTTTACATTTATTTTTATTGTTTATGTTAGCCAAAGAAGAAACAGATGAAAGTGTCCTCTTAAAACGAGGTGATCTCAAAAATAATGCGATTGCGTTAGAACATCCATTGCATGAATCTGCTTATCAAAAGGAAATCGATGCATTGATTGCTGAATTTTTAGTATTTATCGAGCAAGCCAAGCTACCGATCTCGACAGAGCTAGCTGACTGGTTGAAAATGGTTCAACAAGATCATACTCAAACATTAGCTGCTCGTTGGTATCAAGAAGCAAAACAAAGTACACAAGCCAAAGCTGCGACTGCTTTAGCAGATGAATATGCTGTATTGGCTTGGGCTAAACCTTATCAATTAGCCGGCTTTCGCGATATGGAACTGTCGACCCAAATTCTTTTATTTGATGCGATTCAAAAAGGAATCAATGTCGCTGTTTTAGATGAGCAAGATCAATTCTTACAGTTATCAGTAGGTGAACATCGCGAGTGGGTCAAAAATGCCAATATGACTGCAAAAGATTCGTATATCGTACCGCTATTGATGGAAAATAAAACTGTCACAAAAAAAGTGTTAGCACAAGCTGGTTTTCGTGTGCCAACAGGTGGCGAATATGAGACTAAAGAACGTGCCTTGGCAGACTTTGCCCGCTATCAACACCAAGGTTTTGTCGTAAAACCTAAATCGACAAATTATGGATTGGGGATCTCGATTTTTAAAGAAGGGGCTACTCGTGAAGATTTTGCAGCAGCATTAGATATTGCTTTTGCTGAAGATACATCGATTTTGATCGAAGAATTTTTATCGGGTACAGAATATCGTTTCTTTGTGATCGACGGTCAGGTCAAAGCCATTTTACTGCGCATACCCGCGAATGTAGTCGGAGATGGTAAGCGTACGATTACAGAACTTGTAGCAGAAAAAAATCAAGATCCATTGCGTGGCACGCATCATCGTGCGCCTTTGGAATTGATTCAACTTGGTTCTTTAGAACAATTGATGTTAAAAGAACAAGGGTATACGATCGATAGTATCCCAGAAAAAGATACGATCGTCTATTTAAGAGAAAATTCAAACATCAGTACCGGGGGCGACTCGATCGATGTTACCGATACATTTTCAGATGATTACAAACAAGTCGCTATCGATGCAGTTGCAGCATTAGGTGCAGTCGTATGTGGAATCGATTTGATCATTCCAGATAAAGAAGTGTCTGCTACAGCAAAAAATGCGTATGGAATCATTGAAGGAAACTTCAATCCAGCTATGCATATGCATACGTATCCATTTTCAGGTACAGGTCGTCGTTTGACGATGGATGTCTTGCATTTATTGTTCCCAGAAAAAGTCTGATCATCACACTCTAGATAAAAAGCAGCTGTGATAAAAATTGACAGCATAAAGAAATCAGCCGAATCATTCCGACAATAGTTTTCCTTATTTCGGTAATGATTCGGCTGATTTTTTAAAGAAGTGATTTTCCGATTATGGTGTATTCGTTTTTAGGGCTTTGATAGGCATTTTTAGGAAAAAAAGCGTATACTACAAGTATATCAAAACAAGAGGAGTGGTAGGAATGGGTACGATCGTTTCAATTATAGTTGGAATTATCTGTATTGGTCTAGGTATATATCAAGCTTATGCTACTCAAAGATTGTTTCATTACGTCAAGACTAAAGGTGGACAAGAAACGTCGCCTTTCTTTTTAATGACGATGTGGAGTACAGTATTGATCACGATTGGATTGATAATAGCAGGCTTATATTTGATTTTTGTCTTGAGTTTGACGTTTTAAGTTCAATTTAAGCTTAATAAGATATTCTCAATATACCCAAACAAACCAAACATATTCATTTCTTTCTCCAAAACTCACTAGTCCTTGCTAGTGAGTTTTTTTGATTGTTACAGCTGAAGTATACCATCTAGTTTTTCTTTGATTTCAGGATGCAAATGATGCGTTACCATGATTAAAGTTAATTCTTTTTTGTGACGAGATACTTTTCAATCATCAAAAGATTCTTTTGATCTAAACTGGAAGTGCCTTCATCTATGATTAGAATGTGTTTTTCTCTAATTAAGCCTCTTGCTAAACCAATTCTTTGTGCTTGTCCTCCAGAGATAAGATTGGCACGTTCGCCAACATTCGTATCTAATTGTTCAGGTAATTGCGCAACGAATTCTTTCAAATCGACCAACTCGAGAACAGCCCATAGCTGTTCGTCTGAAAATGAATCATCTAAAGTTAGATTTTCTCTGACAGAGGTGTTGAATAAATGTGTATGTTGATCAATATAGGTGATTTGATTGGTTATTTCCTCATACTGTATAGCGGCGATTTCGTGCTGATTGAGCATTACGGAACCAGTGTAATTGAGAAATTTACCAGTAATAATATTGAGTAAAGTAGATTTTCCGGTACCACTAGCACCTACAATCGCGTATTTTTTATTTAACTCAAAAGAAAAAGTAATGTCTTCTAGAACGACTTTGGAATCATATTGGTACCGTAAATTGTTTAATACAATACCAGAATGCATGGGAGTGGACGTAGTATACGGATGCGTGTCGCATTCGGGAATCGCTGCTAGTTTTTCAAAGAGTGGTTTCGTTCCGTTAATCGAGGACATAAACTGACTAATATTCCCCACCGTATTAAAAATATTGGCTGAAAGTGAACCTGTAGCAGCAATCGAACCTAATGCTATTTTTTGGATTAAGATCAAAAATCCCGTTAGAATAAACATCGATACTTGGCCTAGAACATTTCCGATTCCTCCGGTAATGGCTACATTAGCCATAGTTTTAACATAGTTGTTTTTTGCTTGTCCAAGAGAAGTAGAGTACGACATTATTTTTTTTAAAATGAATTCTTGCTTATTGAGAGAATATAAAACAGAAAAACCGTTAAAAAAATCCGTTGCTTTTTCTAAAAATAGTTCGTTTTGTTTCGTTACATGGTGAGTTTTTTTTGCGATTGCTTTTTTGTAAAGGCGGGGAATTTGTAATAAACAGACAACTTCAAACAAAGTAAGTACAACAAGAGACCAGTGGAAGAAAAAAAGTGAACCTAATGCGATGAAAGAGGTAATCAAACCTGCGACTAATTCATAAAATGGGGCAAATCCCAATTGCTCGATCTGAGAAATATCATTAGTTAACCAAGAAGCGTAAGTTCCAGTAGAGTGTTTGGCAAAATTTTGATATCCGCTATACACTAATTTTTTAGTCGTTTGGACGCGAAGATGTGTGGCCATTGACTGTGTAGTTGCGCTAACTTGTCGCATTTTTAGATAAGTAAATAATAAAAAGAAGGTATAACAGATTACTAATTTCAAAGCAGAAGTAAAAAAAATCGATTGGTTACGTGATGTTAATGCATTGACAATATCAGCATTAATAAAACTAATAATGGAGATGCTAATTGCTGAACCAATCATAAAAAACAAAATGATTGAGTTTTCTTTCCAAAATGCTAGCATAATCTGTTTCATAAGTTGACTCTCCTTTCATCAAGTGAAGAGTGTTATTCCTCTTCTATTTTTTTAATCATATATTCCACTTCATAGGGCATCTGTGTTGCTTCATGTTGTTCATTGAAAGATAAGTGTCCATATTTAAAAAGTAAGGCGTGCATATCTTGATTGAATTGCTCTAAAAGTGTCTCGGATAAAAAGATAGATGTTTTTGCATGGTGTACTTTATCAGAAACAGATTGATCTGTTTGATGCTTAAATAATTTTGTTTTAGCGGTATAGTATTTCTCGATGATTCCTTTTTTTGTTTCTGTATTATGAATCGATAAAATACCATGTTTTAATAATTGTTGGATATGATAATACGTCGTACCAGGATTCAATTTTAATGTATCTGCTACTTGTTTTGAGGTCATAGGTGTCTCATATAGCATGGCGACTATTTTGGAGCGAGTAGGGTTAGCGAGCACTTTTTGTTGCTCCCAATTAATCTCCATTTCATTCATTTGTGAAAATTTCATAAGGCAGCTATCCTTTCTATTCTTTGATTTATCAAATATTTGTATTTACAAATCGATTTATAAATACAAATATAAAGCATTTGGTTTTTATTTGCAATAGTTATTTTCGAGAGTATTGTTGTCATATTGATAGTTTTAATTTTCACAATGTAAGCGTATAATAACTATAAAAGGCAGGTGTTTAAGATGGATCAACGACATTTTCAATTATTTGCTAGAGGATTCGATTTGGGATTGAAAGCTTTTGCTCTTGTGACGATTGTGATCAGTTTGATGGTAGGGTATGCCTTACTATTTTTAAATGGCGAGGTGACGTTTAGCTTCACTGCACCGGTATTTTCACTATTTCGTAGTTATGAAACACCATCAACACAATTGGTCTCTAATATGAGTGCCATTGTCGGATTTTGTTCGGCTTTGATTGACAGCTTCTTATTGTTTAGAGGGAGTCAAGTATGTGCACGCATATCACAAGGTCAGACTCCATTTACAACAGAAAACTACCGCGTCATTAAGCAAATTGCGATTATTTTGCTGATTGTCAGTCTAGTGGAACCATTAGTCTATTCACTGTTGGTAACGATCGGAATGGAAAAAGGTTACTATATTGTTTTTGGTCTGGGATATCAAACATTTATGGGTATATTGGTCTATTTGATTGCTGAAATTATCCATTACGGAAGTCTTGAAAGTGGAGTAAATGAATGATCCAGTGAGACCAAAATTTACTGTTGTAGTCAAAAAAGCAAGTCTGTTTCTGTTCGTTTTTATTTTGTTTAAGGTTGTGTATCAAGTGATCATGTAAAGAGTAGCAATGTTTCATTGGATCACACAAATCATCCATACAAAGGAAAGCGGACTGATCGTATTCACGATGCTTCTGACTGCATGTATATCATGGATATTGAATTCATTCTTATTAGGTAGTCTATATTTTGTGTATCAAACGATACGCTATCGTAAAAAAATTAGTACATAAAAGAGGAGGGCTTATGATGTGGAGCAATAAATACTATCTTAAACCATCGCAGCAAGCATATTATGTTTTTTATTTAGGGCTATTGGTCACAAGTTTAATTCTCTTGATTTGGTTTAAGCCACCATTTCAACTCTCATTTTTTCTAGTACTTGGCTATTTTTTACTTGATCTGTACTTTTTATGTTATTTAGGAAAAGTACCGATCAAAGTGATTTTAGGCGACAGTTTTTTATTTAGTCTGTGGTTGATAATGTTCTATTGGATAAAGTAAACAGTGTATTCAAAGTAACTCTTTTAAGAAAAAAGCCGCACCATGGTCAAAATCGTTTCATCGATTTTGACCATGGTGCGGCTTTTTTTAGAGCGCTCTTTATTTTTTTAAAACCATTTTTTCCAAAACGATTGCTTTTCAGGAATGGGAGTCGTCGATTTTGGTTCATATTTTTGATCAATCGCGATAATCGGTTCATCAACCGCATGATCAGTGACCACTAATAGACCAACTGTATCTTCAGTAAGGGCTCCTTCATAAGAAACAATTCGAAAAGGAATACTTTTGTCCGTTAATTGTTTGATATAAAGTGCTTGGACACTTTGAGGAACTTGATCATTTATCAAACAACTTGCTTCTTTATAGTCCGTGATATGATCAAAAAAGATCGTGCTCCACGTGGAGTCTTTCATTTGAGGGATTGTCATTTTCAGATAGCACCGTTCACGAAAAGTACCTAAATATGCACGTTGCTCATCTGGATGGAGCTTTGGAGAACCGTAGCGGCCGCTATCAAGGTGCTTTTGTAACTCATCAGGCATAATATTCCTCCTTTTTTAACCAGTATAACAAGAAATGAAACGCAAGAAAAATACAACGAACACACCAATCGCTTCTTTTAAAAAAATTTGGTATGATGAAATTACTTAAAAGGAGTGAGAGATATGTTAAAACTAGATATTCAACCAGAAGTCGCAGCTAAAATTTTAGCCAAAAAACAAGAAAACGAGCGCATCTTACTCGACAATGAAGATGGACGGGGGCCTTTTGTCGACCATGCGATCTCTTGTCAATTAAATCCTAGTTTTCAGTTGTTTTTAGTCGATGATTCCTATACAGACGAAGAGCTAAAAGATTATAGTCTGACAGTCGAAACGGCAGTTGGTCCTGTCTCATTTAAAGAATCTGCAACACGTTTACTCGATCAAGAAAATCGTTTGGTGATCGAACCAACATATGGTCGGATTCAGTTAAAATCAGATGGTGGGATTTTAGCTTCTGATGTGAAGATCGTGACCCGTTCAAAGGCTGAGCCTACAGCGTGAGTCGTTTAGCAGTTATTTCGGATTTGCATGTTGATATCAATCAGTTTGATGACAACTACTACGCTAAAATGGTAGCACACCTTAGCGATCAACGGGTTACTCACGTCCATATTGCCGGAGATAGTGCCAATACCAAAGCTGTTGCACTTGATGTGGTCAACTATTTTAGCCATTTTTTTGAGGTCACCTTTCATTGGGGGAATCATGAAATGGCTGATTTAGTCGGTGAAGAAGAGATCGAAGCATATGTTGACCCGCAGTTTTTGAATTTTTCTCACCACAAGTTAAACGAAAATAGGTATCTGATTGGAATGAATGGTTGGTACGATTATTCTTTTGCGAAAATCCCACGAGATTTTTCGCGCTTTAAGCAACTTGTTTGGTATGATCGGAAAATCACACGTGCGTTACCAGATCCTGAGTTATTAGCACAGATCACTGCGCGTTTGGATCGATATCTAGCGACGTTTAAAACGCAAGATCAGCTTATTTTAGCGACCCATTTCGTCCCGCATCACACCTTTGTTCCTGATTATCGTCCGCCCTATGAAAAATGGGATCAAATGAATGCTTTTTTAGGTTCAGAAAAAATCCACGAGGTTTTAAAAAAATACCCTCAAGTAAAGCAAGTTGTTTTTGGACATACTCACCGTAAGTTAGAAACAAAAACAATCGAAGGCATTACGTATCACTGTCGGCCATTAGGTTATATGTATGAGTGGCCAGAGACCAGAAAATGGTTAAGAGAGTATACGAAAAAAGCATTGCCGAATATGGCAGCCGTCAAAAAAGGATTGCAACAACACCACGAAGCATATCAAAAAGTGAAGCCTAAGATTTTTCAACAAGAATTTGAACGATCGATTAGTTATTTTGAGTTTTAGAAAAGAGGTCAACATGGAGCGATTTACCAAAGAAAGTTTTGCGGTATTTGAAGTCGAAGGATTGGATGCACGGATGGATGCGATTAGAAAAGATGTCCAGCCGGCATTTGCTACGCTGGGACAAGAAATCGCGGAGCATTTAACACAAAAAACAGGCGAAACGTATTATGTTCATATTGCCCAACACCGTAGACGAACAGTTCATGCCCCAGAGAATACGTGGGTAGCAATCGGACGTAGTAAGCGTGGCTATAAAATGGAAGCCCATTTTCAGTTAAGTTTATGGGACGATCGTTTGTTTATTTGGCTAGCGATGATTGATCAACCAAAAACAAAAGCGCAAATGGCCCAATATTTGATCGAACATAAAGCTGAACTTGCAAAATTTCCGTCTGATTTTGTGGTCAGCGGGAGTCACTTGGTTTCTGACTGTACACCGCTATCAGAAAGTCATGCAATTTTAGAGCGTTTTGTTACGATCAAAAAAAGTGAGTATCAGATTGGTCGAATGTTGACTAAAGAAGAAGTAGTGACAATTCCCAACCTAACAGATAAAATCTTGAAGACGATCGAGCAATTGTATCCTTTATGGCAAGAATTAGCTGAAACAAGTGAGATGTGACCAAAGTCTATCCCATCTTCTAAAAATCGAATAAACGGTGTTCCAGAAGTAGCTCTTTTATAAATAGGCCGGCATGACTCCCGAAATAGAGGAATCTATTATTGGAATCATGCCGGCTTATTTTTTTAAGCTGCCCACTTTTGTCACAGCTTTTTTTGCAATAAAAAAACCAAAGCGAAAATTCGCTTTGGTAAAGTCCAAAAATTAAAGTTTTTGGTTGTAGAATTCAACGATAAGAGCTTCGTCGATTTCAGCATAAAGTTCGTCACGTTCTGGTAAACGAGTTAATGAACCTTCTAATTTTTCATCGTCAAAACTTACGAAAGCAGTACGACCAACAGTTGCTTCAACAGCTTCTTTGATGATACTTAAGTTTTGAGATTTTTCACGAACGCCGATCACTTGACCAACTTCAACGTGGTATGAAGGGATATCCACACGTTTGCCATCAACAGTGATGTGACCGTGGTTTACTAATTGACGAGCTTGACGACGAGTAGTCGCAAGACCTAGACGGTAAACAACGTTATCTAAACGTTGTTCTAGTAATACCATGAAGTTAACCCCGTGTTTACCTTCTTTGATTTTGCTAGCTTTTACGAATAATGTACGGAATTGACGTTCGTTCATGCCGTACATGTGACGTAGTTTTTGTTTTTCAGTTAATTGCATACCGTATTCTGAACGAGAACCACGGCTGTTTGGTCCGTGTTGTCCTGGTGCGTAAGGACGGCGAGCTAATTCTTTACCTGAACCTGATAATGAGATGCCTAAACGGCGAGAAATTTTCCAAGATGGGCCTGTATAACGTGACATGAAATGTTTCCTCCAATAA